>JBJMLU010000126.1:0-42951 GCA_045805145.1 Flavisolibacter sp.
CAGTGCAGGAATAGAGTTTTGTGGACGCATGAAATCGAAGGACTGAATGGCGCTGTTTATGAGTTGCTCGATATTTTGCCCGCCAGCAATTCTTGCCCAGGAAGTATTCACTCCATCAAAAAGATCAGATGATGGTGCATCGCCGCCGGTTGTTTTAAAAAATTCCAGGCTCTCTCCTCTTGAACCTGCAACGCCAAAGCCCTGGCTCTTGTGCTGGCTCCGGCTTTCCGCTGCAATCTCTCCATAACTTTTTCCGAGCACTGGATTGTAACCACCTACATCCATATGAAACTGGTCGCTGCTGGTGGTATTGGTAGAACCGAAATTGAATGTATTCCAGAGAATGCGTTTGGCCTGCCAGGTCTTCACGAATTTCAGTTGCTCGGGAAACCGATTCGGGTCGGCGGCTGCTGTAAATGCTTCGTTGGCCAGAATGGCGGAAGCAGTATGGTGCCCATGACCGCCTTCGCCCGTGGTAGGAAAACGGGTGATGATGACATCGGGTTGAAATTTCCGGATCACCCAAACCACATCGGACAGAATTTTTTCGCGGTCCCATTTCGTAAATGTTTCCTGAGGAGTCTTTGAATAACCAAAGTCAAATGCCCGGCTAAAAAATTGTTCCGCTCCATCTATCCTTCGCGCAGAGAGTAATTCCTGTGTGCGGATCAGGCCCAGTGCAATCCCCTGTTCATCTCCAATCAGGTTCTGCCCTCCATCGCCGCGTGTGAGAGACAGGTAGCCCGTTCGATACAAACGATCTTTTGAAAAATAGGTCAGAAGTCTCGTGTTCTCATCATCGGGATGTGCAGCGATGTACAAAACACTTCCAAGAATATTGAGCTTTCTGAGGCCAAGATAAATGTCGGCAGAACTGGCATTAGACTGTGCTTTCGAAAAAATACCAAAGCAACAAAGGGAAAGGAAGAAAAAAATTTTCATCGTCAACTGGTAAATGGTCAAGTGGTGAATGTCGTTTATCGTCGAACGTGAATGTTGTGAGTCGGGAATTAGTATTTTATTTTGAATGTTCATTCCTTGCGATTACTCATTACTTCACAACGAATCATCCTGTCTAATTTAGCACTTCAAAATTATTTCACTGAAATTTTTAGGTCCTGTTTTATTTAGTCCAAATTTTCATACTCCAATTTCATCGCCTTCAATATCCAGACATTCCTGATCCGGCTTCCACTATTCATTATCAACACTTCACTATCCACTTCCATCAACCATCAAATCCCCGAAATCCCACTCACCATTCACTATTCATTATTCACTCTGTCTATTCACCATTCACCATTCACCATTTACCATTCACCCCCTCATTGTCCTACCAAAAACACTGCGTTGGCAAAAAGAAGTTTTCCATTTTCCCAGAAACTGCGGAACAGAACATCATCCGCGAGGTAGGTCACGGTTCCTCTTCCCATGTCCTGTACGCCAAAAAGAAGTCCGTCCTGAAGCTTGCTGTGAAGCCGGGAGCCCACAAAGCCTGCAACCTGCTCATCTTTTTTGATGACGCCTACATTCCAGCCACCATCTTTGATAAAATCATAAACATTATCGTCCTGCTTCAGGGTGTAATAAAAATTGCCGTATCCAAAAGCAAGCGGATGGGTGTTGTCCAGCTCCACACGAAAAATGGATCCGGGTGTGGTGTTGGCGATCACATCGCGCTCCCTTGTTTCATATCTCCTGAGCGGTTCATAAATATCTTTGGGTTCGCTGTCATCATCTTTTTTTGATTTCAGTCCCCAGTCCTGTTTGGATAACTGGTTCACGGCTCCTTCCATGGCAATCAGGTTTCCTCCGCTGTTGATCCAGTTTCTCAACAGATCTGCATTGCTTTTGTCTGCAAGGAAACGGTAGTTACCGTCCGGCAGAATGAGCTCGTCGTAATCATTGAGATTGATGCGCGCAAAATCAGAAGCGTTGACCAGGGTGAGGGGATAATTCAATATCTGCTCAAAATAAAACCATACCTCTCCTGCTGCATTTGAATTCACTCCTTCTCCCGTGAGCAAAGCAATTCTTCTCGACTTCAGCGGATGGATCTTGCTGCTTCCGAAATCATATCCCTTCTCTGCAAATCCGCTGCTGACAGGAACCAGGGTTTCATCTTCTGCCTCTGCAAACTTGCGTACTGTTTCCCAAAGTCCTGGAACAGATTGATTGCTGGTCTTTAAAATAATGACAGAGCCACGATCGAAGCTTTGTCCATTCATTTGAAAAGGTTCTTGTGAAAAACGAAGCCTCACGCCTTTTTGCAAAAGATCTCCAACCAGTTTAACTGCCCGCATATCTTTCCACCTGATCACATAACCATAAGGATCCTGCGCAGCAGAAAAAGATTGATGTGAGGAAAAAGTTTTTTGCACATTGCTGTTCACTGCAGCTACGGCACGGGTAGCATAGGCATTCACTCCAAATACATAGGGCAAAGACCAGGCAGTAATATCGTAAGTAGCAGAATCAACCAATGCGGCATTGGGTTCAAACAATACTTTAACCAGGGTGCTTTTTGGTTGAAGGGAGGGAATGACCAGGTCACTGGTATCCACTGAAAAATTTTCGTCCCTGCCCCTGTCATAACTATAACCGCGAAGTGATCCGGGCTTTGCTGCATAATACCGAATGAGGTTGCGATCCAGCAAACGGGTGAGGGCCATGACCCTTCCCGTGTCTCCGGCATTCATTCTTATGATGTATGATTTATAATTGCCGACGCCTGTAGTAACAGCTGCTTTATAAAAATCCTGAAATTGTGAAACGAGTTGCGCTGCATGTGCAGATGCCACTTCCAGGGTGCTCATAGAAGTTGTAAAATGATGCATCACACGGTCGGATAGTGTAAGGGTATCGCCTTCTTCAGTAAGAGCACCAAGTCCGCCACGCGGACCTCCGCCCTGCTCGTAAGTCATGCCGATGGCGCCGTTATAAAGCGGATAGGTGTCACCGTAAGATGGATAGAGCAGGTCAAAGACTTCTTTGGTAAAATAGAGCCATCCCTTCTGGTCAAAATATTTTGCATGATTGTGTCCGATGGTATCCTGAAAATCGCGCTGCCATTTGGTGATCACTTCATGATAGGGTTGTGCAGCGGGTGCGAAATAATAAGGATTGTTGACACCCTGTTCATGAAAATCAACATGGATTTGGGGCAACCACTGGTTGTACAATTTTAATCTTTGCTGGGTTTCCATTTGTGTTTGCCAGGCCCAGTCGCGGTTAAGGTCAAAATTGTAATGGTTGGTCCTTCCACCCGGCCAGGGCTCATTGTGTTCGCGGGCATCGAGAGATGGATTGTAGTTTTTTCCTGCTACCGAATTAAACCAGTTCACATACCGGTCTCTCCCATCCGGATTGAGGCAGGGATCAATCACGACCACTGTGTTCTGAAGCCATTGTTTTGTCTGAGAATTTTTTGGATCCACCAATGCATACAGTGTGAGCATGGAAGCCTCGGAAGAAGAAGCTTCATTGCCGTGAACATTATAACTAAGCCAAACGATGGCAGGTGCATTAGAAGCAGATGCGTTGCGGGCATCCATGGCCAGTCTCTGATTGTTTTCGCGAATCGATTCAAGCCTGGAAATATTGGATGGATTAGAAACGTACACCACCAGCAGGGGGCGTCCTTCATTGGTGCTTCCGTACTGTTCCAGTGTTACCATCGAGGGCATGGCTTGTGCTACGGAAATAAAATAATCAACGATTCTCCAGTGCGGAGTAAAATGGCTTCCCACCGGGTAGCCCAGAAATTCCTGGGGAGATTTCAGCTGCGAAGATCCGGTGATCACCACCATCAGCATCAGGCAAAGGGTCAGGGTCCGTCTCAACATAACAATATTTAATTCCGCAATATTAGGGGTTTATGGTTTCTTGTTTAAGGTTTCGGGTTTCTGATCATTCCTATTTATTGTTTGATAATCCACTACCCTGCCATGCAAACCCATTCAAACCATCCAAAACAAAAACACTCCCTCTAATCCTGATCTCCATTAATCAAAAAACAAAAAGCCTCCGGACTTCTCCGGAGGCTTTAATCTATAAAAATCCTTATTCATCATTCACCCCACCTTCGCGCACAGCGAGCAAGTATTCACTATTCACTATTCATCATTCACTATTCACCATTCACCATTCACTACTTCACCGGCACATCAAATTTCAATCGCGCAAAAAAGTACGCTCCGTTGTATCCTTGCTGCTCTACCCGGCGGCTATAAACAAAACGACCAGAGCTCATGTTGGCACTGTGTTCCTGAATTTCGGGGTATACGTCAAAAATATTATTCGCGCCAACAGTGATGGTCAGGGATTTCACGATATCATATGTTAGTGAAACATCTGTTACATTGGTAGGAGCAAAGACCTGGTCGGTGATCTCCTGCTGTCCTGTGAAAGTATTGAGTACGGTCACAGGCTTGAAGGGGTCCGTAAGATTGGATCCATCCCAGTATTCCACCTGTCCAAAATGCACTACGCGGATCATGGCGCCTAATTTGCTGAATTTGTAATTCACGATCAGGCTGACTTTATTTTTTGGATTGGCCAATTCGAAGCGGCTTTGATCTTCACGGTTGAAATAATTCTTCAGTTGTCCTCCATTCACCAATATGTCGGAAGCATGAATGATGGGACGTCCGTCAGGACCTTTCTTTACTTCATTATCAATAAAGGTTGCGGCCAGCGTCAGGCGGATCATGTGTTTCTGAAAAATTCTCCTGGTGTAAGTGGCCACAGCTTCGATACCTTTTGCTTTCGTATCGATGGCATTGGTGAAGAAGTTGGCGGTGTTGGCACCAGCTGAATCCAAAATGGCTTTGATTACAGGACTGGTAGCGCCATTGAAATTATTGGTGAGGATGATCCTGTTCTTGATATCGATCTCGTAGGCATCCACCGTCAGTTCAAAACCCTTGAAAGGTTTGGCTGTGAGCCCAACGGAATAATTCTGGCTCGTCTCTTCTTTTAGCTTTGGAATTCCGAGCAACTGCGCGATTTTGCTGTCGTTCGGGAAAGTTCCTGCCTGTACTGGAACCAGGCTGCCCGACTGGTTGATGAAGAGCGTGTTGGTCTTTGCATAATAGGTTTGCTGCAAGGAAGGCGCGCGGAATCCTGTACTCAGAGAACCTCTGATGTTCAGCCATTCTGCTACCTTGAATCTTCCGCTAAATTTATAATTGAGCGTAGAACCAAAATCGCTGAAGTGCTCATAACGAAGGGCGCCGGTCAATAAAAATCTGCGCGAAAAATCCTGCTCCAGGTCTACATAGACTGCTTCGGACTTTCTGGTTTTGTCGTTTCCGATTGTATTTACAAAACCAGGAAATACCTGCGCACCGGGAGCAACACCAGAAGGAATATCATAGTTTTTATAAGAAGCTTCCTCTCCACTCTTGATGGCAAATGCATCCACACGGTATTCGAGACCTCCTGCCACATTCAATCCTTGAAGTACATCATACTTTCTGGAGATGTCGGCATTGGTTGTATTTTGATAGAACTTCAGACCACCTGCGTCAAAACTGGTTTGACTGTTTCCGGGAATGGCAAACTGTGAATAGTTTACGGAGTTGCGCACGCCGAAATCAAAAGTGTTGACACCATAGGTATTGCTGATATCAAAATTCCATTCGTTGACCTTGCTGCGGAATCCTACTGAAGTTGAGAAGTCCTGGATATCCGAGGCGATCTCGGGAAGGAAACCATTGGGATAGATTGCAAAAACGTTGTTGGCATATTTACCAGCATTGGCTGCTAATACGATGGAGCTTGGATAACGGTAAAGGCCAGCCGCATTTCCGTTTTTCTTACTGTATCCGCCAAACACATAGAACTCGCCATTCTGGTCAACGGGGTATCCAAAATTATAAAACAGCGCGCCCGATTTCATCGCGGAATTACCGGCATGAATGTCAAACGTATTCCGGTTCGTACCTCTTGCAGCCATGATGGAATCGTCCCTGTTACTTCCGTTGACATTTGGATAAATGGAACCTGTATAAGTTCCCGTGCGGTTGGTTGGCTGGCGGTCGATGTATTCACCGGTAACATTCAGGTAGCCTTTTACAATATTGAATCCATATCCCAGATTGGCCTGGAAATTTCCTCCATCATTCACACTTACATTCGGATCCTCAGACTTGCCTTGTTGTTTGAAGATTGCATAATTCTTTGGATACCTGGACATGTACTCGCCATAGCTCACGCCTGCATCCAGAAGCCCGGTATTTTTTTTCAATACAATGTTAATCACACCTGCAATGGCATCCGATCCATATTGGGCAGAAGCACCATCACGAAGGATCTCGATGTGGTCAATGGACGATGCAGGAATGGCACTGAGGTCGGTGTTCACCTGTCCGCGGTTGATGGTACCATTTACATTCACCAGTGAAGCCTGGTGCCTGCGCTTTCCATTGATCAATACCAGCACCTGGTCGGTTCCCAGTCCGCGGAGCTGGGCGGGGTCCATATGGTCGGTTCCATCAGCCACCGTTTGTCGGGAAGACTGAAATGAAGGAGCAATGAAGTTCAAGATCTGGTTCAGGTCCACCTGGCCAATGGTGTTGATCACCTGTGCCAATGGGATGATGTCTACTGGTACTGGTGTTTCTGTTCGCGTACGGGCGGCACTGCGCGAACCCACTACGGTAACAGTTCCCAGGTCACCGGCGGTGCTGAGAACGAAATCATGTTCTGCGCCTTTTTCCGTTACCGTTACTTCGGCTCTTTGAGAAGCATAACCCACAAATGAAGCAACGAGCACATATTTGCCTGGTGTTGTAGACAGGCTGTAGTTCCCGTCGTTATCTGCAATCGCACCCTTGGAACTTCCCTGGATGGTAACAGAGGCACCGGCCAGACTGAGTCCAGTAATGTCGCGGACCGATCCGCGAATGGTTTGTGCGAAGCTTGCAGAGAAGGCAAAAAAGGAGATGAAAAACAAAAGGAGTTTCAACCTTTTTTTGTACGTCAATTCCATAACAGTCAATTTAGTTTGAATTAAAAAAAATTCTCTGCCCAGTTAGCAAACAATCGAAGGGCTGAAGATAGGGAAAGAAAGGATTTGGAGATTATGGTTTCTGATGTATGGCTGGTATGCAGGAAGAATAACCGCGGAAAAGGAAAGCGCAGAGGTATCGAGAGAAATGTGGTGGTTTCTGGTCTCTGGTTTATGGATTCTTCTTTATCCTTTGTCGGCCGCGACTCATTATTGCCTCTGACTTTCCCGGTCCCGATCCCGCACTCATTATTCACCATTCACCATTCACCTTTCACCTTTCACTATTCACTATTGACTATTCACCATTCACCATTGACCATTGACCATTCACCATTCACCATTCACCCAACCGCTTCCCTTCTTTTCCTTTAAATTGCCTTCAATTCAGCTGACATGAAAAAACATTTC
Source organism: Flavisolibacter sp. (assembly GCA_045805145.1). Classification (GTDB taxonomy): domain Bacteria; phylum Bacteroidota; class Bacteroidia; order Chitinophagales; family Chitinophagaceae; genus Flavisolibacter. The sequence goes on from JBJMLU010000126.1 coordinate 7,424, forward strand.
CTCTTTCTTCTTTTCATTCTTAGCCTGGCTCATTGCAATACGCCCAGGCAATCGTCTGTCAATACTTTTGTCAATGCCTTTCACTACAACACCCAGAAAAAAGTTCTTGCTAAAAACGGCGCCGTTGCTTCGGCTCATCCCCTTGCCAGTAAAGTAGGTGTGGAAGTGATGAAGGCCGGAGGAAATGCAGTGGATGCGGCCATCGCCACCCAGCTGGCGCTCGCCGTGGTTTATCCCAATGCCGGAAATATTGGAGGAGGTGGATTCATGGTAGCTCGACTCGCCAATGGACAAAGCCTTGCCCTTGACTACCGCGAGACTGCTCCTGCATCTGCCAGCCGCGATATGTACCTCGATCAGCAGGGAAATGTGATTCCCGGAAAAAGCATTAATGGTCATCTCTCCAGCGGAGTGCCAGGAACCATTGCGGGACTTTTTGAAAGTGCGCGCTATGCAAAACTTCCATTTTCAAAACTGATACAGCCCGCGATCGACCTCGCAGAAAAAGGATTTGTGGTCAGCGAAAAAGAAGCGGCTTCTCTGAACAGCATTCAGCAGGATCTCAATCAATACAACACGCAAGCCTCCGTATTTCAAAGAACCGGATGGAAGGCAGGAGACACGCTGGTTCAACCACAACTTGCAGAAACACTAAAAAGGATACGGGATGAAGGCCCCAAAGGATTTTATGAAGGAAGAACCGCGCAGCTGATCGTGGATGAAATGAAAAGAGGCGGAGGCATCATGACCCTTGATGATCTGAAATCCTACAAAGCCAAATGGAGAACCCCGCATGAATTCAGCTATAAAGGATACGAGGTTATTGGTATGCCCATGCCAAGCAGCGGAGGCTTACTGCTGCACCAGATGATGAAGATGGTGGAGAACCGGCCATTGGCCTCTTACGGATTTCTTTCTCCCAATGCCGTGCAGCTCATGACCGAGGTAGAACGCAGGGCCTATGCCGACCGTGCAGAATTCATGGGTGATGCGGATTTTTATAAGGTACCGGAAGCCAAACTTTCCGACGAAGCCTACCTACGCTCCAGAATGCAGGACTATCGTGAGGGAGTAGCAGGCAAGAGTTCCGAAATAAAACCGGGTTCCATTCCCAAAGAAAGTGAACAGACCACGCATCTCAGTGTGATTGATGCCGAAGGAAATGCGGTTTCGGTGACAACAACTTTGAATAATTCTTACGGAAGCAAGACCGTTGTTGGTGGTGCAGGATTTTTTATGAATGATGAAATGGACGACTTCAGTGCCAAACCCGGTGTTCCTAATTTATATGGTGCTGTTGGCGGAGAAGCCAATGCCATTGCTCCCGGAAAAAGAATGCTTAGCTCCATGGCTCCAACCATTGTATTGCAAAACAATAAACCTTTCCTTGTTGTGGGCACTCCCGGAGGAACCACCATTCCTACTTCTGTTTTCCAAACGATTGTAGACATCATCGATTTCAAACTCAATACCGAAGACGCGGTCTATCAAAGTAAATTTCATCATCAGTGGTTGCCCGACCAGATCGATGTGGAAAAATCTTTTCCGCAGTCCACCCGAACCGCACTGCAGCAAATGGGATACAAGATCGTAGAGCGAAACAGCATCGGCAGAACAGAAGTGATTCGTGTTCTTCCCGACGGCAGCTTTGAAGCCGTTGCCGATAATAGGGGCGATGATGGGGCGGAAGGATATTAGGGAGTTCGGAGTTCGGAGTTCGGAGTTCGGAGTTCAGAGTTCAGAGTTCAGAGTTCAAAGTTCAAAGTTCAAAGTTCAAAGTCGGTGAACTAAGAGGCGGTTGGTACTACTGGTTGGCAGGGGATTGCTTCGCTTCGCTCGCAATGACGTTTACAGGTTTGGGAGTTTACTTTAATTCCTAAAGTGGTTACTAAAGCTTTCAGGCAGTTTTAAAAGAGCAGGCGAAAGGCATTCAGTGAAAGTTAAAGGCAAATCTATGGCTTAAGTGTAATAGTTAGTATTTGACCTTACAAACAGTGTAGGGCAAGTCTAAACTTGTCTTACAGGTTCCTTAATAAATATTTTCTTGGCAATGCCCCTCTACAAAACAAAAGGGGCTTGACAAGAAAATATTTGGTCCGACAGGATCAAGAAAGTAAAAATAGAGACTGATTGTAAGATCAAATACCAGGTTTTACAGCTTAAGACATACAATCGAATTAAGGCAAACTCCGAAACCCATAAACGTCATTGCGAGCGAAGCGAAGCAATCCCCTGCCAACCAGTAGTACCAACCGCTCCGTAGTTCACCGACTTTGAACTCTGAACTTTGAACTCCGAACTCCGAACTCCCGACTCCCCACTAGCTTCTCATTTTTTGATTGTACTGACCAGAAGATCCTTTCGGAATGGAAAGAGAGGTCCATTCATGATTTCTGATCCAGCGGCCGATATATACGATTTGGCCTACATGATAACTGTAATGGGCCAGTTGCCTGTTGATGGCATCAATGACCACAAGTGGCTCGCTGCGAATGGTAATCGTTTTTTTCAGGTCGTCTTCTTTCAATGATTCAAGTGTGCTCAGAAAAACTTTCCAGCCTTCTTCCCAAAGGGCCATCAATTGATCACTGTTATACTGGTGCAATTCGAATTCATCATCCCTTTTACGCCACTCTTTTTCTCCATCCTCAGTTAAAAAATTAGTCCAGCGGCTCAACATATTTCCATACAGGTGCTGAATGATCACCGCAATGCTGTTCGATGCCTCGTTGGGCTGCTTATGAAATTCCTCTCCTGAGAGCTGGCCAAATGTTTTTTCTCCAAGTTGCTTGTATTCCTTAAACCTCTTGATGACTGAATCAAGGAAAACGCTTTCAGTATTCATGATACAAAGCTATTGGGTATTGGGGTATTGGGTGGAATTGGGAATTGGGAATTTGGAATTTGGAATTTGGAATTGCCACCTTCGCTAAAGCTATGGTGGCCGGAGAGGAATTTGGAATTTGGAAGGAGCAGGTTTCTATGAAATTATCAATCTGGAATCATTTAAATCAATCCGTGAAATCCAAACTCAATCCGTGAAACCCGTGATTAGACAAAAAGCCTCTCACATAAACGAATAACATCATCTATCTTCAAAAAATAAATCCTTGTAATTCAGGCAATCCCAAAATCCTGGTTCGATTAATCACCCTAATTCCGCCGATCCGGGTTGTTTTAGCAAACTATTTGCGTCTCAAGGTTCGTTATCCATTTGTGTTAACTTTTTGAATGGCTATTTTTACACAAACGAATTCACTCTGAGAAAAGCCCTGAAAATATCCTTTCGAGTTCTTCTCGGCATCCTCATCCTGTTTCTTCTCCTCTGGGGCTTTCTTCAGACGGAAATGGGCCAGAACTGGCTTGCCCACCAGATCACCAAACGGCTGTCCAAAGACCTGCAGACCCGCATTACCATCAAACATGTTCAAATAGGACTGTTCAACTTCGACAAGATGAACCTGGAAGGTGTTCTGGTGGAAGACCAGCGAAGAGACACACTCCTGTATGCCGGAAAATTCCAGGTTCGTATTACCGACTGGTTTTTTTTCCGCGACAAAGCAGATGTCAAATACGTGGGACTGGAAGATGCCACGATTAAAATGAACCGCACCGATTCGGTCTGGAATTATCATTTCCTGGAACAATATTTTGCTTCAGGCCCTTCAGATACATCAGTCAAAAAGAAAGCAGGTATTTCCTTCGACCTGAAAAAGCTGGTGATGAAAAATGTCAGCTTCATAAAAAAAGATGCCTGGGCAGGTAATGACCTGGTGGTGCGAATCGGAGCGCTCGACATGGACGCAAAAAAAATTACCATCTCCCAAAAAACAGTCGACATCACCCATATCACACTCGACGATCCCTATTTTTCTATTCTTGATTACAAAGGAAATGATACGTCAACTTTGAGTACCCTGCCGGCTGCATTGAAAGAGAAAGACGCTTCACCGCAATGGAAGATCAGTTTTGGAGATGTAAAGATCCGCAATGGGCGCTTCCGTACCGACAAGGGAAATTTGACTCCGACCGTTGCCTGGTTTGACGGCGATCACATAGACTTCAGCCAAATCAATGGAACGCTGAAAAATGTAGGATGGTCACGCGACACGCTCACAGGAAACATCAACCTCTCAACAAAGGAAAGAAGCGGACTGGTGGTGCATTCACTCAAGGCCAAAACAACCATTCATCCAAAAGGAATGGTGTTCAGCAATTTCTTCCTTCAAACCAACAAAAGCACCATCAGCGATTATTTTTCCATGTCGTTCAAGGATATCGGCAGCATGGATGATTTTATCCATGCCGTCAAAATGGAAAGCAATTTCAAAAATTCCACAATCTCCAGCGACGACATCGCATTCTTTGCACCCGAACTCAAATCCTGGAAAAAAAATATCCGTATCGATGGGCGTGTCAGGGGAACAGTGGATGCATTGAGCTCGAACGACCTGGAAGTTTGGGCAGGAAACAACACCTATGTGCATGGAGCACTGAGCCTGGTGGGACTGCCCAATATCAGTGAAACCCTGATCAATATTGAAGCCCGTGAATTGAGGACGACTTATGGTGATGCTGTGGATTTCATCCCTTCCATCCGCGGCATCAACACGCCGGACCTGGGTCGTCTGAGCTGGTTGAAATTTCATGGAACATACACAGGATTCATCAATGATTTCGTGACCCTCGGTACCATTCAAACCAATCTGGGAACGCTTCAGACAGATCTGAATATGAAATTTCCAAAGAACGGAGAACCGGTATATGCAGGAACTATTTCAACGGAGGGATTTCAGCTGGGATCTTTTATCCGGAGTTCCACTCTTGGCCTTGTTGATTTTCATGGAACGGTGAAGGGCAAAGGTTTTGAATGGAAGAAACTGAACATGGACATCAACGGCATCATTCACAAGATCGAATACAATAATTATTTCTACCAGAACATCACAGCAAAAGGAAATCTTTCCAACCGTTTGTTCAATGGCGATTTTGTAATGAATGATCCCAATGCCGACCTCCACCTCAGCGGACTTGTAGATCTCACGGGGTCCAAACCTTTGTTTAAAGTAACTGCCGATATTGGTCATGCCAACCTCAAAGCGCTCCAGCTGACAAACGATGATTTGAGACTCAGTGGAAAATTTGATCTTGACCTGCAGGCCAGTTCTCTTTCCGACCTTCTGGGTTCAGCGCGTATCACAGATGCCACACTATTCAACAATGGAAAGAAACTTTCTTTTGATTCGCTCGTGGTCTCGGCCAACTATGTCAACGGATTGAAAACACTTCGGGCTGCCTCCAATGAATTTGATGCAACAGTGACTGGTGATTTTGACCTGAAAGCACTACCCGATGCATTCACCCTTTTTCTGAGCCGGTATTATCCCTCTTACATCAGGGCTCCGGGGAATGTAAAGCCACAGATCTTCACCTTTGATATTACAACCGGCGTGGTAGAAGATTATATGCAGCTGATCGACAAACGTCTTACCGGATTTAACAACAGTCATATAACAGGTTCACTCAACACCACGGCCAACACCATGGCTGTTGATGCCGATGTACCGCATTTTCAATTTGGACAATATGATTTTTCCGATGTCCAATTAAAGGGAAGCGGAGACTTTCAGAAATTATTATTGACCGGACAGGTGGCGAATGCGCAGGTAGGCGACAGTCTTCTTTTTCCGCAAACTAATTTCAGCATTAAAGCACAGAACGACAGTTCGGATTTCACGATCAACACTTCTTCCAACCAGGCCATTAACCAGGCTAATTTGTCTGCCCAGATCAGAACTTTCAGCGATGGCGCAACGGTAGTTTTCAGTCCTTCCACTTTTGTGCTCAATGGAAAAACCTGGACCATCGAACAGGGAGGAGAACTCAATTTTAGAAGGAACACGGTGGTGCAGGGCCAGGTATTGCTGCATGAATCAAATCAGGAGATCCGTGTTTGGACCGAGCCCGATCCGGAAGGAAGCTGGAACAACCTTCATGTGGCACTGAAGAATTTGAACATCGGTGATGTATCGCGTTTGCTCGTAAAGAAGAATCATTTTGAAGGATTGCTTTCAGGAGAAGTGATGGTAGAAGATCCGCAAAACCGGTTCAACATACGATCCAATCTTCACACCTCCGAACTGAGAATAGACAATGATTCAATTGGACAAGTGGATGCGGCGGTATTTTACAACAACAAGTCTGGTATTCTCACGTCGCAGGGAAACAATGTTGACCCCGCACACCGCATCGATTTTGATGTGGCCCTCAATCTCAAGGACACCACCAACAGTTTTCCCAACCGGATCAATACGCGCCTGAGCAATTTCGAACTCAAATACCTGAATCGTTTTCTCGGCGGAATATTTTCTGATATCAACGGGTATGTCACCGGCAATTTCAATATCCTGGGCCAGGGTGATGACTGGGCCTACACGGCAAAGGCAAGACTGAAAGATGCGAGCTTCAAAGTAGACTTCAGCCAGGTAACTTATAAAATAGATGATACCGAAATAGAGTTGAAAAAAGATACGATCAACCTCAATAACCTTCGCATCCGCGACCGGTTCGGAAACACGGCACTGGTGAGAGGAAACATCACGCACAAGTCCTTCCACGACATGTATTTTGACCTGGCGATGGAAACGGAATCCAAACAAATGGAATTGCTCGACACCAGGTATTCGGACAACCAGACTTTTTATGGAAATGCCATGGGCTCCGGAACATTTGTGCTGGTAGGCTCCGAGAATGACCTGCTGATGGATGTAAATGTCAAAGCCTCTGAAACGACTCCCTCTTCCATTACCCTTCCGCCTTCTTCTTCCCGTCAAAGCGGTGAAGCAAGTTTTATGGTGGAGCGCAAATATGGAAGAGAAATGACACCTCAGTCTATGAGCTCCGCCTCCAACCTCACTTACAATATTCACCTTGCAGCAAATCCACTTGTAAACATTACGGTCATACTTGATGAACTAACCGGCGATTCAATCAGGGCCAGAGGAACGGGCAACCTCCAGATCACTTCAGGAACTTCTGCTCCTTTATTCATACAAGGCCGGTATGATATTGATGAAGGAGATTACTCCTTCACTTTCCAGTCGTTTTTGAAAAAACCTTTTATATTGAAAAAAGGTGGCAACAATTATATTGAGTGGAATGGCGATCCTTATGATGCTACCGTACATTTTGATGCGGTGTACACGGCGGAGAATGTAAGCTTTGCACCTCTGGCCACCACACTCTTTACCGACCACACCACTTACTCCAGCCTACGTGCAAACGTAAACGTGGTGGCTACCCTTACCGGAAATCTTTTTCATCCGGTTTTCAATTTCAAACTGGAATTCCCAGGCAATAATGTGATCTACTCCAAACCAGACTTCACTTTTGCCATTCAGCAGATCGAAAAAAATCAGAATGAACTCAATAAACAGGTTACATACCTGATCGTGTTCAACAGTTTTGCTCCATTTGAAAATACCACAGCCAGCGGATTCAATCCTTTTGGAGAGTTTACTTACAACACCATTTCCGGATTGCTTTTTGGTAAGGTCAACGAACAACTAAACCGTGTTCTTTCAAAAATCCTGCGCAACAACAACGCAACACTCAACCTCACGGGTTCATTATACAACAGAAATGTATTTGATGAAAATTCAAAGGGTAGATTCCAGTTGCCCAATCAAACCAACCTGGCATTGAGCCTGGGACTACCCCTGTTCAACGACCGGGCACACTTCACCATTGGCGGCACATTCGATGTACCGCTCCAGTCCAATTTTGACCAGACGGTACATCTTCTTCCCGATGTGACGCTCGAACTGTTGGTCAACAAGACGGGTTCACTTCGCGCTACATTTTTTTACCGTGAGAATATGGATTTTCTTACCGGAAGTGCGCCCAGCGGAATTGTTCCCCGGCGCTATGGTGCTTCTATTGGTTATGGCCGTGAATTCGACAACCTGGAAGAATTGTTCAACCGAAAGAAAGGTTTGAAAAGAAAAATTCCAATTGATTCAACGCAAAAAGCTCCTGCAGATTCAACGGGAACACACTGAGAAGAGCTGTTAGCTGTTGGCTGTTGGCTTTTCTTTTGGAGTAGCCTCCGGCGAAAACATTGTTGGAAATAGGATGAAGGTTTAATGGTCGTTTTAGGTGTTGGAGTTTTTTTTCGTTCAATGAAAATTTTTAACCGGTTTAATGTTTGGCCTGATCTCGGAGCTCTCAGTCTATTTGTCACCGCTCAAAGCGCGCAGCTTTTCTTAATCGCAGATTGAATACAGATTCCACAGTGTGTATATAATTCGATTGGCATCATTTATCATGCCTTGTCTTTCCTTGATCTGTCATCCTTCATCATGATCCGATCTCAAAGCTCTTCGCTCATAACTCGTTGCTTCTCTCGCAATGACGTCCTTAGCTAAAAACTGTTCTCCTTGTCTTACAACTTTCTTTCAGATCTAGGTGGGGAGACAGCGGATGACAGAGGCAATATTCTGAATAAATCAATTCTGAATAAATCAAAGCAATTATAATACACTTCCGTGAAATCCATATTTAATCCGTGTACTCCGTGATATGAGATCGCCGCGCTACGCTCGCAATGACGTTCATGGGTTCCGGGGTCAGATTATAATTCGCGCCTGGTGTTATGCTTTGAGCATGCATAAACTTCGAATTAATACCATACTTCCTCAGCTATCAGTGAACATGAACCAGTAAATGTCATTGCGAGCGAAGCGAAGCAATCCCCTGCCAACCTGCATCATTGCGAGCGGAGAGACCCCCGCAGGGTGCGGGGCTAAAGCTATAGCGGCGGCGCAAGCAATCTCATTTACTGATTCAACTGAAAGTTTTGTTTATGTAATGATGCCTGCTCTTTTTTGGTTTGCTGCCCTGCCGAATAGAATTACCAGACGTTGAAGGGAGTGACACAACAGAAGTTGAATGGAGATTTGCAGCTTGGCAAATAACTCATTTAATAAACCAAAACCTTTTTGCACTTCAGATATGCTTTCAAATCAATTTGCTTTAGCAAGCCTTCCCTGCTCTGGTTGGCTCCTCGCCAAGTGCTTGAGGACTCCTCCCTTTAGTAGCTTTCCCGAATTACCAACAATAAACTTTTTAGAAGAATAATTAAATCAGCTGCACCTCTATCTTCAGCTTCTGTTGTGTCACTCCCTTCACCGTTCGGTAATTCTATTGAGCCTGACACTGTTCAAGCGATATTCAAGAGCAATTACTTGAACTAAACTTTCGGTTGATGCTATAAGGAGATTGCTTGCGCCACCGCTATAGCTTTAGCCCCGCACCCTGCGGGGGTCGCTCCGCTCGCAATGACGTTCAAAAGTACCCGCATGACCTCAAAAAGTACATCCAGGTCTTCCAACCATCAACCACATCATCCATTGCAGTACACGAAGACGTCATCCCAATACCCCCTTCCTCTGCGACCGGCTCATAAATCTTTCAAAATCTCATGTCCCAGCTTGTCTCTTTTTGTCTGGAGATATTTTTCATTGTGCGGGTTGGGTTCAATGCGAACAGGAATATTGTCGACGATCTCCAGTCCATATCCAATGAGCCCCACACGTTTTTTCGGATTGTTGGTGAGCAAACGCAGCTTGGTTATTCCCAGGTGTCGAAGAATTTGGGCGCCTACGCCATAGTCGCGCTGGTCTGTCTGAAATCCGAGGTGAAGATTGGCTTCCACCGTATCCATCCCTTCTTCCTGCAACCGGTAGGCTCTTAATTTATTGAGCAGTCCAATTCCTCTTCCCTCCTGGTTCATATAAAGGATCACACCGGTCCCTTCCGCCTCCACGATCTGCATGGCTTTGTGCAGCTGCTCCCCACAGTCGCATCGTAAGGAGCCCAGGATATCACCTGTGAAACAGGACGAGTGTACCCGCACCATCACAGGTTCGTCGGGCTTCCAGCTTCCTTTGATCAGGGCAAGGTGCTCGTTGCTCGAATTTTTTTCCTGGAAGGCTACCAGCTTGAAATGACCATACTTGGTTGGCATGTCTACACGTACAATTTCATCGATCAGCGAATCTCTCTTGATCCGGTATTCTATGAGGTCTTTGATGGAGATGATCTTGAAATCAAATTTTTTTGCAATCTCCAAAAGTTGAGGAAGCCTTGCCATGGTGCCATCATCATTCATGATCTCCACCAGGACGCCGGATGGTTCGAAACCTGCGAGCCGCGCGAGGTCTACGGCCGCTTCGGTATGTCCTGCCCTTCGAAGCACTCCGCCTTTTTTTGCTCTCAAAGGAAAAATATGTCCGGGCTTTCCGAGGTCTTCAGGTTTTGTGCGCGGATTGATCAGGGCCTGTACGGTCTTGGCGCGGTCGTGAGCCGAAATACCGGTGGTGCATCCGTGACCCAGGAGGTCAACTGAAACAGTGAACGCGGTTTCATGAAGGGCTGTATTGTTATTGACCATGAGCTCGAGTCCCAGTTCATCGCAGCGTTCTTCCAGCAGGGGAACGCAAATCAGACCCCGGCCATGCTTGCTCATGAAATTGATCACTTCGGGTGTGGCGTTATGGGAAGCCGTGATAAAATCGCCTTCATTTTCTCTGTCTTCATCATCAACAACAATCACGAGCTTTCCTGCTTTGATGTCTTCAATGGCACTTTCTATGGAATGGAGCATGAAATCTTTTTTTTGCAAAATTAGCATATTGAGAACGGGCAAAGAAGTCCCAAATATTATACGTGAAAGGCAGCATCTTCGCTGCTTTTACTGTCCCCCTAAATGGTCAGCAAATGTTAATATTTGCCCAATCTGAATACAATAAATATCCCTTTCTTTGCACCGAAAAATAATCATTACATATGCTTAAGAGAATCTTGTGCCTGCTGACAGGAACCTTACTGGCTTCTGTTTTTCTGTATGCCCAAGTAACCACAAGTAGCATCACCGGAACGGCTAAAGACAACAATGGTCAGCCGCTCACCGGGGCCACGGTTACTGCAGTCCATACTCCTTCTGGAACTACCTACACCACCATCGCCGGAAAGGATGGATCATTCACCATCCTGAACGCGCGTATTGGAGGACCCTATTCAGTAACCATTAGCTTTACCGGACTTCAACCATTTGTCCTGAATGATATTAACCTGGAACTTGGCCAGGCCTATAATATCAATGCAGCACTGGCCACCACCAGCCAGGCAATGGAAACTGTAGTGATCACCGGAACAGGCAGAAGGGCTGCACCGGATAAAGTAGGTGCCAGCACCAATATCGGCAGCCGGCAGCTCGCCACCCTTCCCACCATTTCACGCAGCCTTTCCGATTTTACGCGCATCGTTCCGCAGTCCAATGGTTCTACCGGATTTGTGGGCCGCGATCCTCGTTACAATAATATCCAGATCGACGGTGCCAACCTCAATAATAATTTTGGCTTGAGCAATGACCCACTTCCTGGCGGCGGCAGCAATCCCATTTCGCTGGATGCCATCGATGAAGTGAGCGTGAATATTGCTCCATTCGATGTACGCCAGGCCAATTTCACCGGGGCCGGAATCAATGCTGTAACCCGCAGCGGCGACAATACCTTCCGCGGTTCTGCTTACGGCTACTATCGCGACCAGAGCTTCAACGGAACAGAAACTGCAGGCAAGACGCTTCCTCCGCTGGTAAAGACTTCCAATAAAATTTATGGAGCCCGCATTGGCGGACCAATCATTAAAAACAAGATTTTCTTTTTTATCAATGCCGAAGTGGAGAAAAGAGAATTTCCTTCCACGGACCTCAGGCCCAACCAGCCCGGTCTCACAGGAACAAACGTCTCCGCTACCTCTATTGATTCTTTGAAGAAACTTTCCAATTACCTCAAACAGACCTATGGATATGAAACCGGCGTGTATGACAACCTTCCTTCTTTCAGTGCACAGAACCATAAAATTCTAGGACGCATTGACTGGAACATCAATGACAATCACAAGCTGACGGTGAAGTACAGCGATTTTGTGAGCACAACGCCTAATAATAGTGTTATTATCAATGGTACCAGCATCCCTGGCGGTGGTGGTAACATTCTTTCAACAGGAGCGACTACTGTGAACATTTCCAGGTTGGGTAATAACCGTTTCAGCAATAACAGTTACGGATTTGAAAATTCCAATTATGGTTTCAGAGATGTGGTGCGTTCCGCAACCGTTGAACTGGATAGCAAGATTGGAACACACATGTCGAATCAGCTGATTGGAACTCTGACCAAGATCCAGGACACCCGTTCCTTCAAAGGCGGTATCTTCCCCACCATCGATTTTCTGAACCTTGCTCCGGGTGCAGCCCTGAACAACCAGAACTATATGACCGTAGGAATGGATCCGTTTACCAACAACAATGATGTCATCAACGATGTGATTTCTGGCATTGACAATTATACGTATTTCGCCGGAAAGCATACCATCACCGCAGGTATTTCTTATGAGTACCAACGCGTGGGTAACATGTTCATGCCCGGATCAAACAGCTATTATCTGTACCGCTCCCTGAGTGATTTCATGACCAACCAGGCTCCTATTTATTATGGCCTTACGTATTCGCTGATCAAAGGAACCAATAATCCTTATGCTTCGAATATGAAACTGGGTCAGTTGGGAATTTATGCGCAGGATGAGTACCAGGCTTCACAAAATTTCAAACTGACATTTGGATTGCGTGTTGACCGACCTGTTTATCTGGAGCAACCCGGAAACAATCAGGCATTCGCCGCTCTGAAATTCCAGGATGCCAGTGGAGCAACAGTTCAATACACTACGCAATTTCCCAGTCCGACCCTGTACTGGTCTCCGCGTGTTGGATTCAGATGGGATACTTATGGCGACAAGTCTACCGTGCTTCGTGGCGGAACAGGAATATTTACCGGACGCATGCCCTTTGTTTGGCTGACCAATATTTCACAGAACAATGGTATCATTCAAAACACCGTTTCTGTTTTCAATACTGTTGCCAATCCAAATGCTACAAATGCTTATTTGTTCAACAAGGATCCTTTGGCATATGTGAACACTTTCCCTCAGACTGCCGGAACTTCCATTCCCAACAACTCTACTTTCGCGGCGGCCAATCCTAATTTTAGATTTCCCCAGGTATGGAGAACCAACCTCGCATTTGACAAGAACCTGGGTCATGGATTTTTCGCAACCGCTGAAGCCATTTACACCAAAAACATCAATGATATCTGGATCCGCAATGCCAACCTGATTGCTCCCAATTCAGCGCTGGCAGGAACTCCGGATACACGTCCCCGCTATGTGGGTAACAACAAGATCAATTCTGCACTGAGTGGAAATTATGTGCTGGAGAATACCAATCGTGGAGGAAGCTTTTCTTTCACTGCTCAATTGAGCAAGTCTTTCGCCAGGGGCTTTTATGGCACCGTAGCCTATACTTATACTTTTGCCAATTCACTGTCGGATAATGCTTCGCAGCAGGCTCCTTCCTTGTGGAATACCAATCCGCAATCCACTACGGCCAACACACCAGACCTTTCCTACTCCAGTTATTCTGTTCCACACAGAGTAGTGGCCAACCTTTCATACCGTATCGAATACGTGAAGACCCTGGCTACTACACTTTCTATATACTATGAGGGTGCAACCGATGGAACATTCAGTTATACTTATAGCGGCGATATCAATAACGATGGAAATGGATTTGACCTGGCTTATATTCCAAAAAGCATCAGTGAGATCAATTTTGTTCCTACTACTATCGGAGGCGTTAGCTATTCAAAAGACCAGGAGTGGGCGATCCTGAATCAGTTCATTGAGAATGATCCTTACCTCAGAACACATCGTGGGCAAATTGCTGAACGTAATGCTGCACGCTTGCCGTGGTACAACAGAGTGGATGCAAAAATTTTGCAGGAAGTGTTTCATAATTTTGGAAGCCGTCGTCATACCCTCCAGTTCAGCATCGATATTTTGAATGTTCCCAACCTGATTAACCACAATTGGGGTGCACACAGGTCGGCTTCGCTGAGAAATATCCTTGTGCCGAACAACACATTCACTGCAAGTGGCGCACCGGAGTTCAAGATCAATTCACTGAACAACCTTCCGGTAACTACACCTTACCAGGATGTGATCTCCACCAGCGGCACTTATGGATTCCAGCTGGGACTTCGTTATATTTTCTAATCAATTTCTTTTTATAAAAAAAACCTCTCCAAAGCGGGAGGTTTTTTTTATAGCTATGAGCTGCGAGCTACGAGCTGTGAGTAACCAATTCGCAACTCCGAACTATCAACTCCGAACTCCCTACTCAGAACTTCCGGTCGATACCCGTAGTACTAACTGCTCTGTAGTTCACCGACTTTGAACTTTGAACTCCGAACTCTCACCTCCTCCTTCCCCAGCCCCAGAGCAAAAACCCTGGCATAGCCCTTCCCCAGGTGGCAATATCATGGCGCCCGTCTTCGTAGTTGATGTATTTGATATCGTATTCGGAATCATATCCAACCTTTTCGAGTTCGTCAATCAAGGCCAGTGTATCGTCAATGGAATCGATGATGCCGTTGTTGTTGCGGTCTGCTGTTTCATCAAGAGAGCCGGTAGTAAAATAAAATCTAAGTCCGGCATGATACGATCCCTGTCTTATGGCAGCGTGAATGATCCGGTCGGTGTCCTCATTATAATCCTCCTCCACAGTTTTTGTTCGCCACCAAAGCGATCCGGAGAAAACGCCTGCAATGGAAAAAATTTCCGGATGATTCCAGGTCAGGTCCAGCGCACTGAGTCCGCCCATGGAAAAACCGGCAAGTCCTTTTTGCCGGAATGATTCAATACAGTAATGGGTATGAATGAAGGGCAGAAGTTCGGTCAGGATGAAGTTCTGATAAGACTGCGCCGTAGTGCCGCGGCCCTCATAGTCGAGAGTGCCTGAAGTGCCGTATTCATTTCTTCGGTCTTTACCGGCATGAATGCCGACGCAAAAAAGCGGATGGATCTGTGCTGATTCCATGAGCTGATTAACCATCAAAGAAAAATTCATCTCTTCCAGGTTCTGGCCATCGTTGATCAGCAACAGGGATAAGGAAGAAGGATCGGAAATATTGCGTGGAAGATAAAAATCCACCCGTACCTTTCTTTTTAAAAATTCCGAAGCGATCGTCTTTTGCTCGACGACCAGTTTTTCATATTCCATTTTCACCATGATTCCAAAAATAGTCTTTTGCAATTCTCCTGCAACGGTAGCCCTGTTCAATTTATTTTTGCCATAACTAATTATATTGTACTTTTTAGGGTAATAGGGTATTGGGGGGGAATTGGGAATTTGGAATTGGGAATTAGGAGAGAGAACAGTTTTCCATGAAATTATCAATCTGGATAAATCTTTTAATCAATCCGCGAAATCCAATTTTATTCGGTGTAATCCGTGATAAACCAGTTGACCTTTATCGTATTTAAAGCGGTAGACGGTTGACGGTCTTCGGTGGATTTCTGAAGTCCGACGTCTCAGGACTGACGACTCTCCTAACCATTCAAACCATTGTTATGAAAAAGATAGGCGTATTATTTGGCCAGGAACGAAGCTTTCCCATGGCGTTTATTGAAAGAGTGAACAGCAAGGGCATTGAAAACATTTCAGCAGAACCCGTACGCATCGATAAGGCCCTTCAAGGTGAAACAAGCGGTTATGCCGTGATCATCGACAGGATCTCACAAGACATACCTTTTTACAGGACCTGGTTGAAAAATGCCGCGCTCACCGGAACAGCGGTCATCAATAATCCGTTCTGGTGGAGTGCCGACGACAAGTATTTCAACAATTGCCTGATGACCAAAATCGGCGTTCCCATTCCTAAAACGGCGATCCTCCCTTCTTATGAATTACCTCCCGACACAACAGGAGAATCTTTTTCGAACCTCGCCTATCCTCTCGACTGGGAAGGCATCTTCAACAATATTGGATTTCCTGCTTACATGAAACCCTATGCAGGCGGAGGCTGGAAAAACGTTTACCGTCTCAAAGACAAGGAAGAATTCTATCAGAAGCATAGAGAGACCGAACAACTGGTGATGCTGTTGCAGGAAGAAATTGTTTTTGATGAATATTACCGTTGCTATTGCATCGGCCGCAAACACGTGCGCATCATGCCATACGAGCCGAGAAACCCCCACCATCAGCGCTACCGTGCAAACTTCACTCCCAGCCCTGAACGACTTCGTCAGATGGAAGACATCGTGTTGCGCATCAATGAATACCTCGGATATGATTTCAACACAGTGGAACTTGCGCTTCGTGACGGAATTCCTTATGCAATTGATTTCGGCAATCCCGCTCCTGATGCAGAACGCAGCAGCGTAGGTGAAGAAAATTTTGAATGGGTAGTGGAAACAGCCGCCAATTATGCCATTGAAACCGCCATGAAACAAAAAGACGGTAACATCAATCTTACCTGGGGCGAATTTGTGAAACGCAGTGCCAACGGACAACAACTGGTTTAAGCTGCGAGCGGTGAGCAATGAGCTGCGAGGAACTACTACCAACTTCCAACTATCAACTACCAACCATTAATAGGCTATGTCGCAAACGAATTATAAACATTTTACACTGGGAATCGAAGAAGAATACATGGTGATTGATCCGGTATCCAAAGAACTCAGGAGCCATGAACAGAAAATTGTTCAGGAAGGACAGAAAATCATTAAGGACAAAGTAAAAGCAGAAATGCACCAGGCCGTGGTGGAAGTGGGAACAGATATCTGCCAGGACATTGAAGAAGCCTACCAGGATGTTTCTATTCTTCGTAAGACGATCTCTGAGGTCGCGTCTTCTCTCGGATTTGCCATGGGTGCTGCCGGCACCCACCCATTCAGCCACTGGGAAAGCCAACTCATTACCGACCACGCACGTTACAACCAGATCGTTAATGAACTTCAGGAAGCAGCAAGGAGTAATCTGATCTTCGGACTTCATGTGCACGTAGGAATGGAGACCAGGGAAATGGCAAATCACATTGCCAATTCAACGCGTTATTTTCTGCCGCACGTATATGCACTTAGTACTAATTCTCCTTTTTGGGAAGGGAGACTTACTGGTTACAAATCTTTTCGCACCAAGGTGTTCGACAAGTTCCCAAGGACAGGCATACCCGAAAGTTTTGAAAGCATTGAGGCCTATGATAATTATGTGAAGCTGCTGATGAAAACAAACTGTATCGACAATGCAAAAAAAATCTGGTGGGACTTGCGAGTGCACCCATTTTTCAACACCGTAGAATTCCGGATCTGCGATGTTCCTATGACCATCGAAGAAACCATTGCCATCGCTGCTTTGTTCCAGGCCATTTGCGCCAAGATCTACAAACTCCGCGCACGCAACCTCAATTTCATCCAGTACTCTCGTGCCCTCATAAATGAAAACAAATGGAGAGCAGGCCGCTATGGCATTGACGGATTCCTGATTGATTTTGGAAAGGAAGAAGAAATCAATACACGCGTGCTGATTTATGAACTGCTCGATTTTGTAGATGATGTTGTAGACCAACTCGGATCAAGAAACCGCATTGCCTACGTTCATAAAATGCTTGAACAGGGCACAGGAGCCGACCGGCAGCTTGCAGTGTACAGCCAAACAAATGACCTGGTACAGGTTGCGTCTTATATACACAGTCAATTTCTGAATGGCGTCTAGCCATAACATTTACATAACAATATATTTCTTTCACTCGTTTTAATTTTGTAAATTCAATTAGGACCGGTACAGAAGAAAAAAAATTCTTCTGTAATTATACAAACTTACTATGGCGCGCATCTTCAACATCTATTTCGACTACGACGGAGTCATGTACAATGCTGTCGTATCGGTGCGTTCCACCCCTTTTTTCACGGAATACACCCTCAATAATTTTGATACAGAACTAATGCGATTTCTTCCGGGAGACAAGATCATTTCGAAATCTCCGGGTCATTTTATTTTCCTTTATGTCACTTCTGACAATTCCACAGATCTCATGAACTCCATCATCAAGGCGGTTTCCGAACACCTTCATGCAACAGAGGCATAATGAGGGAAGCTGTTAGCTGATGGCTGTTGGCTGTTGGAGTAAGCTAAGAGGTGAGAGCAGCGGGCTATGAGCTGAGGGTTAGGAGCTATAAAGCAGAAACCTTCTTTATCCAATCGATCACTCCATTCATGTAGGTTTGCTGATCATCCCACATGTCCATATGACTTCCGTTGGGACAGTACAAATACGTTCCGTTCTTTACCTGTGTGCTCATCCACTTCATGTGTTCGGGATCCATGGTATCGAAACGGGCACCAACGGTGAGTGTAGGCACGGTGATCCTGGGCAGGTCGGCCTTGCGGTCCCAATTGGCAAGACGTCCACTGATTCCGAATTCGGATGGACCCTGCATCATGGTATAAATTTCTTTATTGAGATGACTGAAGCTTCGATTTACAGGTTCAGGCCAGGGGTTCAGCCGGCAAAAATGAAGATTGTAAAAATTGGGAATGAGCAGGGCCTCATAACGGGGATCATCATACTTTTTTCTCGCCTCCAGGCCTTTGATCTCGGACACTACTTTTGGATCCATTTGTTTTGCCAGCACTTCAGAATATTTTCCGTAATCCAGGCAACTGCTCATCATGTTTGAAATGATCATTCCTTTCAAATGATCCTGGTGTTTCAATGCATATTCCAGGGCCAATATGCCGCCCCACGAATGTCCCAACAAATAAAAATTATCCTTGTCCAGATGAAGTGCTTGTCTTACCTGCTCCACTTCGTCCACAAAATGATCGATGGTCCATAAGCTACTGTCCCTGGGTTGATCGCTGTAAGACGAACCCAATTGATCGTACTCGTAAAATTCAATCCCTTCTTTGGGAAAAAAGCTTTCAAAGCACTCCATGTATTCATGCCCGGCGGCGGGACCCCCGTGAAGAAGCAGGACTTTTATTTTGGGATTGTTGCCGATCCTTTTGGTCCAGACTTTAAAATTTCCAACAGGTGTCGAAATAGGAATCATGCGAACCCCACCTGATTGAACGCCCGAATCTCCGTAATTAAAATAGCTGCGCAAATCGGTAGTGCCTTCATCCGCGGAAGCATGCATGGAGCGTATATGTTCGCAGGAAACCAAAAGAAACAAGGAATAAAAGATCAACAGTAGCTTTCTCATGCAGTAGTTTTTGAAAACAAAAGTTAGGTTTTTTTGGTTACTTTGACCGATACAAACTGTTATGAAAAAACTCTTTTCCGTTCTACTGGTTTTTGTTTACTCCCAGGTTTTTTGCCAGTCACACAATGATACCATCAGGCTTCTTCAGCAAACTGCTTCTCTCTTTGATCTCGACTTCACCAACGCCGAAGCAGATTCGATGATCGATAATATTGTGTACTGGAAATCGATTTATGTGCGCATGCACAAGCAGCTGCCAAAAAATGAACTCGCTTTTCCATTTGCATTCAACCCTGCTCCTCCGGGAATGAAGGTGCCGCAAAATCAAAAACCGGTCAACTGGAATATTCCAAACAATGTTTCTCTTCCTCAAAACAGAAATGATCTTTCATTTTATTCCATCAGCCAGCTTGCTTCTCTGATCAAAAACAAAAAAATTACTTCGGTTGAACTCACACAGTTTTTTATCAGCCGTCTGAAGAAATGGGGCGATACGCTGCAATCGGTGATCACGTTAACAGAAGACCTGGCATTGCAACAGGCAAGAGCCGCAGATGCCGAGATCAGTCAGGGAAAATGGCGAGGCCCATTGCATGGTATTCCCTACGGCATCAAAGATCTTTTTGCTGTGAAAGGATACCGCACAACCTGGGGTTCGACGCCTTATAAAGAGCAGGTGATCGATGAAGATTCTTATGTGTACACGCAATTGAAAAATGCAGGTGCCGTGCTTTGTGCCAAACTTTCGCTCGGTGCACTTGCTTACAATAATAAATGGTTTGGAGGCGAGACCAAAAATCCATGGAACCTGCAACAGGGCTCCAGCGGATCATCTGCAGGTTCTGCATCCTCAGTGGTGGCCGGACTTCTTCCCTTTACCATTGGCACAGAAACACTGGGTTCAATTGTATCTCCTTCCACCCGGTGCGGAGCAACAGGACTGAGACCAACATTTGGAACAGTAAGCCGAAGTGGTGCGATGGTTCTTTGCTGGAGTCTGGATAAGGCCGGTCCCATTTGTCGCAGCGCAGAAGATGATGCTATTGTTTATTATTATATGAAGGGCACTGATGGAAAAGATGCAAGCGCTGTTGATCATGCCTTCAATTACGAAACGAAGAAAGACATTCGCAAGTTCAGGATCGCTTATGCCGAAAATTATTTTCGTCGCCTGCCTAAGGAAGCACCGGAATGGAAAGTGTTGGATGTTTACCGCTCCATGGGGCTAGATCCTGTTCCGGTTCAATTCCCTGATTCAACTGTGTACGATGCCAACCTGGTTAGCATTATACTCAATGCAGAATCAGCAGCAGCATTTGATGAACTCACAAGAACCAACAGAGATGACCTCGTTGAAAGGCAGGATAAGGATTTCTGGCCAAACTCATTTCGCTCTGCGCGTTTAATTCCGGCAGTGGAATACATCAACGCCAATCGATACCGTACGGTGCTTTGCCAGAAGGTGCAGGATTTTATGAAACGTTATGATGTGGTGATCGTTCCCACCTTTGCGGGAAATCAGTTAAGCATCACCAACCTCACCGGCAATCCTGTTCTTTGTATGCCTATGGGATTCAACCAGCGAAATCTTCCTCAGAGTATCACCCTTATTGGAAACCTTTATGATGAATCCTCCATCCTCGAAGTCGCCAGGGCCTATCAGGATAAGACGGAGTTCAATAAGAAACACCCGGAAATGTTTCTTAAATAAATAGGTATTGAGGTACTGGGGTATTAGGGAATTAAGTTGGAATTGGGAATTAGGAATTGGGAATTGGGGAGAGAACAGTTTTCTATGAAATCATCATTCAGTAAAATCTTCTCTTAATCCCCGCCCATACCGAACGGTACGATCGGAGAGCTGTGAAATCCCTGATTTAAAAAAACATTTTTGAATATGAATCCACTTCACAACTTTATACCCCATAAATTATAAACGACTCACCATTCACCATTCACTATTCACTATTCACCATTCACCATTCACCATTCACCTCTTCCAATGAACAAAAGTTTTTTTTATTTTCTTCTGATCACTATACTATCATTAGCCGGCTGCACCCAAACCTCCGAGGTGGACCTTTTGATTTATAATGCGAAGATCTACACGGTGGATTCTTCATTCTCCCTTGCGGAAGCCATTGCGATTAAAGATGGAAAGATTCTGGAGGTAGGAAGCAATGCAAAGCTCACTGCAAAATATTATTCCGATAACAAGATCAATGCCGGGGGAAAATTTGTTTACCCCGGATTCATTGATGCACATTCCCATTTTTTCCGGTATGGACTGGGTCTACAAACTGCTGATCTTGTAGATACAAAAAGCTGGGAAGATATTTTGCACAAACTGGACTCATTTGCCATACAACATCAGCAGGGATGGCTCCTGGGAAGAGGCTGGGACCAGAACGACTGGCCGGTAAAAGAATTCCCCAGCAAAGAAAAACTCGACCTCTTGTTCCCTGATCGTCCGGTAGTGCTCAAACGCATCGATGGACATGCGGTGATCGCCAATCAAAAAGCTCTGGACCTTGCAGATATTCATCCTGGAAATACCATCAGTGGCGGATCCATTGAAACCAGGAATGGAAAGCTCACTGGAATACTCATAGACAATGCCACCGGTTTGGTGGAATCAAAAATTCCGGCACCCAATGCAGCGGAAGTGAAAGCTGCGCTTCAGCAGGCGCAGGAAAATTGTTTTGCTGTTGGACTCACCACCGTAGATGACTGCGGACTGGATTATCGCGAAATACTATTTATGGACAGTCTTCAGAAAAAAAAATTTTTGAAAATGCGGGTCTACGCCATGCTCAGTGACGCACCAGCGAATTATGATTATTTATTCCAACATGGAAAAATCAAAACGGATCACCTCGACGTGCGCGCCTTTAAAGTATATGCAGACGGCGCTTTGGGTTCGCGGGGTGCATGTTTGCTGCAACCTTATTCAGACAGACCGGGCTGGTATGGATTTCTATTGAGCAGTCCTCAGCATTTTGATTCCGTTGCCAACATTATTGCGGCACATGGGTTTCAAATGTGCACGCATGCCATTGGAGATTCGGGAAACCGCGTCATGCTTCAAATTTATGCGCGTTACCTCAAGGGAAAGAATGACCTGCGCTGGCGCATCGAACACGCACAGGTGATCAATGAAAATGATTTCAAATATTTTGGACAGTACAGCATCATTCCTTCAGTGCAACCGACACACGCTACTTCCGATATGTACTGGGCTGCTGATCGACTCGGCCCTCAAAGAATGAAAGGAGCCTATGCTTATAAAGAATTATTGAATGAGAATGGATGGATACCGCTGGGAACTGATTTTCCTGTAGAAGATATCTCTCCTTTAAAAACTTTTTATGCCGCAGTGTTTCGAATGGATGCAAAAGGATTTCCGGACAAAGGTTTTCAAATGGAAAACGCATTAAGCAGGGAACAGGCATTGAGAGGAATGACCATCTGGGCTGCACGCTCCAATTTTGAAGAAGGGGAAAAAGGTTCGTTGGAAAAAGGGAAGCTCGCTGACTTTGTGATCCTCGACAAAGACCTGATGCAGGCAAATGCCCGGGAAGTATTGCATACAACTGTACTGGCTACCTATATCGGCGGAGAAAAATTATTTGAAAAGAAATAGCAGCGTCTCACATCATAATCAAACGATACCAATCTGTATTCTGATTATATTTAGTTTGGCATCATGTAATACGGATCAATAAAATAAAATAAATGAAGTCAAAAATTTTTCTTCTTCTCCTTGCCAGTTCTCTGTTGTTTGGATTTAGTAAATACCAAACAAAAAAGAAGATCGTTTTCTTCGGTGATTCCATTACCGAGGCTGGAGCGAAGCCTGGCGGATATATTCGTTTGATGGACACGATGCTGATCCAAAAGGCACAGGACCGTAACTATGAACTCATTGGCGCCGGGGTGAGTGGCAACAAAGTCTATGATCTTTATTTAAGAATGGAAGACGATGTGCTGGCGAAAAACCCGGACGCAGTTGTTATCTGGATCGGCGTGAATGATGTGTGGCATAAAAAAACTTCCGGCACCGGAACCGATGCTGACAAGTTTGAACGGTTTTACAATGCGATCATCAAGAAATTGAAAGACCGGAACATCGCAGTTTACCTCTGTACGCCTGCTGCCATCGGTGAAAAAACAGATTTCTCCAATGAGCTCGACGGAGGGTTGAACAACTACGCCAACATCGTAAGGCAAATTGCTCAGAAGAACAATTGTCCGCTCATTGACTTGCGCCAGGCTTTTCTCTCTTATCTCAAAACGGCCAACCCTGAAAATAAAGACCGGGGCATATTCACCACCGATGGTGTTCATCTCAATGCCACCGGCAATCGTTTTGTAGCCGAACAAATGTATGCTGTCCTAAGTCGAAGCTTTATTAAGTAAGAACGGTTAACCGACAACCGCCGACCGCCGGGTTTCTTAGGCAGGAAGGTTTATTTTTTTGTCCGTTTTGATATTATTTGAAAAATCTCAGACCTACTATTTCAAATCTTTACTGGACTTTAAAAATTATCGCTTAGGTAAACCAACAGGTCAAATCAGCAGCGACACTTCGACCTGGATTCATGGCGGCAGACGGTCAATGCTTGTGGGTTGATGATGACGGTTGACTTCTTTCCCTGTAAAAAAAAATGTAGTTTTGCCGGCCGAGGAGCGATTATGTTACGCATTGCAATCTTAGACCTTTATGAAGGCAAGCCCAATCAGGGCATGCGCTGTATCCGCCAGATCATTCAGGAGTGGAGCGAGTTCCATTCTATAGAAACTTCTTTCGACGAGTTTGATGTTCGCCAGCATCTGCAGGTTCCCGACCTGTCTTACGATATTTATATTTCCAGTGGGGGTCCTGGATCACCCCTCGAAAGCGTGGGGTCCGATTGGGAAGCTGCTTATTTTGGTTGGCTGGCAAAAGTAGAAGAAGCAAACAAGAATCCTGAAACCAGAAAATTTGTATTCTTCATCTGTCATTCTTTTCAACTAGCCTGTCGTCATTACGAGATTGGCCACATCAGCAAACGCAAGTCCACTTCCTTTGGAGTTTACCCGGTACATGTTACGCGGGAAGGACAGCATGATCCCGTCCTTCAGGGATTGCGCGATCCATTCTATGTTGTGGACAGCCGCGACTACCAGGTTACCAGTCCCGATTTCGAGATCATACACCAGATGGGAGCTGAAATTCTTTGCATAGAAAAATATCGTCCGCATGTTCCTCTGGAGCAGGCCATCATGGGCATACGCTTCAACGAATGGATGATTGGAACACAGTTCCATCCTGAGGCCGATGCCATTGGCATGAGCATGTATCTTCAAACCGAAGAAAAAAAGAAAGCAGTGATCGACGAACACGGAGAAGAAAAATGGAAAAGCATGGTGGAGCAGCTCAATGATCCCGACAAGATCATGTGGACGTATGCGCATGTGCTGCCCAACTTTTTAAGCGTGTGCTACAAGCAAATGAAGGACAGAAAGGCGGAAGCGGTATAATTTCGGAGTCGGGAGTTCAAAGGTCAAAGTTCAGAGTCGGTGAACTACAGGGCGGTTAGCATTAGAGGTTGGCGGGGGATTGCTTCGCTTCGCTCGCAATGACGTTCATGGGTTTCGAACTTTACTTTAATTCGAAGACTTTCGTATGCTTTGAACTTGCCTTCCGGTTATAGAATACCTTACAACATCAACTTTAAGTTCACCCTGAAACCTGTCGTAAACACTTTGCTTTACGTCATTGCGAGCGAAGCGAAGCAATCCCGTGCCAACCCGTAATGCTAACCGCCCTGTAGTTCACCGACTCTGAACTCTGAACTTTGAACTCCGAACTCCGAACTTTCCCTACTCTCCCATTGGTTCCCACAATTCAATCTTATTTCCTTCGGCGTCTATGATGTGAACAAACTTTCCATAGTCATAGGTCTCAATTTTGTCGACAATGCTGACACCTTCTTTTTTTAATTCTTCAACAAGTTCTACCAGGTTCTCCACCCTGTAATTGATCATGAAATCTTTGGTGGAAGGTTCAAAATATTTTGTTGTCTCAGAAAACGGACTCCATTGTGTTACTCCTTTTTTAGTGGAGTCGGATGCTTCCCGCCATTCAAAACTTGCTCCGTAGTCGTTGGTGTCCAGCCCAAGATGTGTTTTATACCACTCCTTCATTTTTTTAGGATCTTTGCATTTGAAAAAAATGCCACCGATACCTGTTACTTTTTTCATTTTTGTTGTTTGATTATTTTGGCTTGTGATGATAGACTTCAGCGCGAAACCAGAGCAAAATGATGTGGCTGTTATCAGAGATATTAAAATAACATTTTTCATTGCCTTAATAAATTAAATCGTTTCTATTAAACAGGCCTGTGAAAAAATAAAAGATGTTGCATCATTCTATAGCCCGACTTACCCACAAACACAACATCAGACCAATTTCGGCAATTTTATATCAAATGCAAAGGGCAAGGTCCTTGCCAGGCCGGTGACCAGATGTCTTGAAAGCAAACATGCCCATGGGGGGAAAATTGACAATGAGATTGACATCAAAACTCTTTGCATGGCAATCCGGCACCAGTTAAATTATAAAAAAAAGATTGGGCTCAAATCAAGACTGCATCTGCCCCAATTGCGCAGACGCTATTATTTTAATAGCTTGCATCTATCATAAAAAAACCGGGGTATCAATAAACAGGAAAGAATGACTGCCCTGTAGTAAACCCGCTCTCGGCTCTCTTTCTCCGCTCTTCTCTTTTATGCGGCTTTCACAGCCCTATTCACCAGTTCTGCTGCCTCACTCAGAAGGATGGCAGATTGAACTTTTAATCCACTTTCATCAATGAGTTTTTTTGCTTCTTCGGCATTGGTTCCCTGGAGTCGGACGATGATGGGAATTTTGATATTGCCCATGTTTTTATAGGCATCGATGACGCCCTGTGCCACGCGGTCGCACCGAACGATACCACCAAAAATATTGATCAGGATGGCCTTTACTTTTGGGTCCTTCATGATGATGCGGAATCCTGCTTCCACGGTTTGCGCATTGGCGGTTCCACCTACATCGAGGAAGTTGGCTGGCTCGCCTCCGCTCAATTTGATCATATCCATCGTGGCCATTGCAAGTCCCGCTCCATTCACCATGCATCCAACATTGCCATCGAGCTTTACAAAATTGAGGTTGAATTTTCCTGCTTCCACTTCAGTGGGATCTTCTTCACTGATGTCGCGCAGGTTGGCCAGGTCGGGGTGGCGCATCAGTGCATTGTCGTCGAGGTTCATCTTGCAATCAACTGCAACGATCTTGTCGTCCGAAGCTTTGAAGAGTGGATTGATCTCGAGCATGGAGCAATCCAGTCCTACATAAGCATTGTATAAATTGGTCACGAACTTCACCATGTTCTTGAAGGCATCTCCTTTGAGTCCGAAACTAAAAGCAATCTTCCTTGCCTGATAGGGCTTGAGCCCTCCGCTCGGATGCACCCATTCTTTGAAAATCTTTTCTGGTGTTTTGTGCGCTACTTCTTCAATGTCCATCCCGCCTTCGGTGCTGTACATGATCACGTTCTCGCCTTTGGCCCGGTCGAGAAGAATGGAGAGATAAAATTCCTTGCGCTCGCTGGGACCGTCATAATACATATCCTGTGCGATGAGTATTTTATTCACAAGCTTGCCGGCTTCGCCTGTTTGGATGGTCACCAGGGTACCGCCCAGAATTTTTTGTGATATTTCGGTTATTTCATCCAGCGACTTCACCACTTTCACTCCATTAACCCCTGTTTCCCGCACTTTTCCTTTTCCGCGCCCACCTGCATGGATCTGCGCCTTGATCACGGCAAAATTGCTACCGTACTGGGTTTTGATCTGACGATAGGCTTCTTCTGCCTCGTGAGGTGTGCTGGCTGCAATGCCTTCCTGAACCGGAACACCATATTTCTTCAAAAGTTCTTTTGCCTGGTACTCGTGCAAGTTCATCTGGTAAAATTTGCGCCAAAAATAAGAATTTGAAGAGTATAGTTGCTAACTGTCCCGCGAATGCGGAAGATGATCGTTGGTAGTTGATAGTTATTTAGATCGACGAGCCTGATTTGATTTCAATTCTTTTGTGAATCAAAAGGCTTGTTAAAGGCAATTTCCGGAAGAGATTTTTATCTATCATTCACTGCAGCGCTCATTCTTCAGTGAGGCAAAATCCAGTTTTAAAATTTATAGCTGATGCCCAAACTAACAAATGAAGCCGTGCCCAGGTGTTCTGTATAAGTTCTTTTCCCGGAACCGCCATTGGACGATTTGATGGTAAGCACAACCTGGTTTGGATTGACCGGCATCGCCAGCGTAGGAGTGCATTCAAACGTAAACTGGTTGATTGAATAACTAAGCGGGATCGAAGCTTCATAGTCCATGATCTTAAAATCGTTTATATTCTGCAGATCAGCCGTGATATCATAAGCCACGACCTTGCCTTTGCGCGATTTGGCATACTTGCGTTTCTGATAATAGGAATTATATGCATTTTGTGTGCTGGCATTGGCTGTAAATGTGGGCGTGATGCCTGCTCTGTCCTGAAATAAACTGAATGAGTGTTCCAGGCCCACGCTCAGCCCATAATCCGTAGCCGATCCAAAAGTATACGTACCGGTGAAAGATGTTTTGATAGCGCCCATGTCATATCCCAGATAAGCAGAAACATCACCACTCATTTCTGAAGTAACGCTATAACTACTGTTGCTGTAAAAGGATTTTTCAACGCTGAATTCTCCTTCCAGTTTATTTTTTGAAAAACCGTATCCTCCCTGGATGGTCATTTCATCGAGGCGATGTTCTGTGGAAAGCCATGAAGCGCTGGCCACCAGGAAAAGACCCGACTTGTGATAAAAACCAACAGTGGGTGTGAGATAGGGAATGGCCGTCGAGTCCTTTCTTCCATTATAGACGTTGTCACTGAGATATTCACCTGAAAATTTAAAATACGAAACCTGTTTTTCTTCCAGGCTATCCTGCGCAAAGGTTTGAGATATAAAAATGAATTGGACAAGTAAAGGCAGGATGAAAAGTTTTTTCATAGCGGTTGGATTAGACGACAATATATAAAAAAAAAGCAGGCCCTCCAATAAGGGCCTGCAGTATTTGAGACATTTTATTTACCGCCCGATGGTTCTTTCTTATCTTTTTTAAGGTCTTTGTGGTCTTCTTTCAAATCCTTTACATCTTCTTTCCTGTCTTTTTTATCGGCTTTGATGTCTTTGGTATCCTTTGCAATATCTTTCCTGTCGTCTTTCATATCAGCCCTGTCTTTTTTCAGATCGGCTTTGTCAGCAGCGGCATCTTGCTTATCGCCTTCTTTCCTATCCTGTGACAGTTCCTTTCGATCCTTCATCATGTCTTTCTTATCGTGCCTTGCTTCTTTTACATCTTCCTTTCTGTCTTTTTTATCGGACCTGATCTCTTTGGTGTCTTTTACTGCATCCTTACGATCTTTTTTGATATCCTGACGATCGTGGCGGATGTCGGCGTGATGTGCTTTTTGCGCTGATGCGGAAAGAGAAACAATGCTGATGATTGCTACAGAGAGCAGTTTGAAGATAGTTTTCATGGTCAAATTTTGTTTAGTGGTTTTATTATGGATCAATCGGACGAATAAAGGTTTAACCTCTGCTCCTGAAAAGCAACTGCTTTTTTCCGGTTAACATCCGGTTAACAAGACATGTACAGGTAACCAATCGAATATAGATTAAGAGTTTTTGCAAGTGGAAATTGAGGTGAGGATTTTTCCGCGGAGAAATCAGAACGCAGAGGCTTTCGCAGAGAAAAAGGGTTTCACCCCGCAAGATGCGGGGCAAGGGAAAGAAGACGCAAAGATGTTTTGTTTCCTTATTTCTATGATTCTTACGGGTTCTTAAGTTTCAATATAATCGAAGAAGTAAAGTAAGGGTCCTCAAATAAATGGTGAAAAATTTCAGGGTTCTATTTAAAGTAAACAATAAAAAATCTTTGCGTATTTTTTTCTTTGCCCTGCATTTTGCGGGGTGAATCGCCTCTCTGCGAAAGGCTCTGCGTCCTGCTTTCTCGGCGGTGAAAAACCCCTGAACCTCAACTTCAATATTGTGATTTCTATTAAAGCCGTACGGCTATCTTTGCCGCGATGAATATATATGATCAACTACAGGAAGCAGCGGATTTTTTACGGCCCTATCATAGCTCCGCTGCGAAAGTGGGTGTGGTTTTGGGAAGCGGCCTTGGAAATTTTGTTCAGGAAATAAAAGTTCAGCACCGCATTCCTTATGAAGACATTCCCCATTTCCCACTGTCTACAGTTGAAGGACATCATGGGTTTCTTATCTTCGGCTCCATCGACGACAAACCCCTGATCGCAATGTCGGGAAGGTTTCACTTCTACGAAGGATATTCTCCTGCAGCAGTTGCGTTTCCAATTCGTGTTATGAAATTTCTGGGGGTTCAAACCGTTTTCATTTCCAATGCTGCAGGAGGTGTTGGCAAAGGATTTAAAGTGGGCGACCTGATGATCATCACCGACCATATTTCTCTTGCCATTGTCAATCCCTTACTGGGTCCAAACGATGACAATCTCGGCCCACGCTTTCCTGATATGAGCGAGCCCTATAAAAAAGATTTGATCAGAAAAGCAAAAGAGATCGCGGGCAGGAACAATATTGAATTGAAGGAAGGCGTATATTTTGGAGTAACAGGACCAACATTTGAAACAAGAGCAGAATACAGGATGATTCAATTGGTTGGCGGTGATGCGGTAGGCATGAGCACTGTGCAGGAAGTGATTGCAGCACGTCATGCAGGCATGGATGTATTTGCGATGAGTGTGATCACCGATCTCGGGATCCGCGAAGAGGACAATATCATCACACACGAAGAAGTGCTGCAGGCAGCCCGTGAAGCCGAACCAAAGTTCTCAATTGTATTCCGTGAACTGATCGCTTCTCTCCAATAATCCATCTCCATTGAGATCAAGAATTGCACATAGCATCTTCATTATTCTTTTCTGTTGCCCTGTTTTTTTGCTCGCGCAAAATCCTGGAAACATTATCAAGGGACTTGGCAACCGCATTCCCGGCATGGCGGGCGGCGGAGGCGGAGGAGGAGGCAGCAACGACAGCCTGCACATCCGGAGTAAGTTTGAAGACAGCATCACCGTTTCTATTTATTATCTCGATTCCACCGGCACATACAAGCTCGATAGTTCAATCTCTGATTTCACGCGCCGCTTTCCAATTCCCGCCACAGATGTTTACCTGGGTAATACGGGTGCTGCTACCCGTTCCATTCTTTTTACTCCTTCCCTGCAACCTGGATTTGATCCGGGTTTTCATGCGCTGGACAATTATACATGGAAACTGGAACAGGTACCCTTCTTTAATACTACACGTCCGTATACGGAACTGGATTATCTGATTGGCGGACAGGCGGAGCAAATCATTGAAATTCTCCACACGCAAAACATCAAACCAAACTGGAATTTTTCCCTGGACTATCGCTTGATCAGCGCTCCCGGATTCTTCCGCAACCAAACAAGCAATCACAATAATTATCGGTTGGCTTCATGGTATCAGTCGCGCAACAAACGCTACAACAACTATCTTGTTTTCCTGGGCAACAGGTTGCAGGTTGGTGAAAATGGTGGAATCAAAAGCGAATCAGACCTTGATAATATCCAGTATGCAAAAGACCGAAGGCTGATACCAACCTGGATCGGCGGTGATCCGACTTACATCACCAATTTTTTCAGCACCGCCCTCAATACCGGTGATCGCTACCGCATCTTCAACATCCTCTTGCGACAGCAATATGATCTTGGAAGAAAAGATTCACTGATAACCGACTCCACAGTCGTCAAATTATTTTATCCGCGACTACGCTTCGAACACAATTTCCGCTACGGTAAATACAGCTATTCTTTTTTTGACATCGCGGCTACGGGCCAACTCAGTAATATTCCGGATTCAGCTTATTATCACGACAACTATTCCATCTCACTTCCCAAATCTGATTCACTCACTTTCCGCGACCGGTGGAACGAAGTGAGTAATGATTTTTCCATTTACCAGTTTCCCGATGAAAGGAACCTGCGGCAGTACATCAAGCTTGGCGCAGAATTGCAATTACTCCAGGCACATTCTTTCCATGATTCAGTGGGACTGCCTGTTACTTCCCTGTATAATTTCATGGCGCATGGCGAATACCGGAACCGGACAAAAAATCAGCGCTGGGACATGCTCGCTTATGGACAATTGTACCTGAATGGATATAACATGGGCGACTATCATGCCTATGTGAACTTGCAGCGGCGCCTTGGAGCAAGAGCTGGAAGTCTTTCCATTGGTTTTGAAAATGCCAACAAGAAAGCTCCTTTCATTTACGATCAGCGCAGTGGTTTTTACCTTGACGTTCCAGCAACGTTTAACAAGGAAAATATCACGCATGCTTTTGCTTCACTGTTTGTACAAAAGCTCAAGCTGCAATTGGGTGGAGATTATTACCTGATGGGAAATTATCTGTACCTGTCCAATTTTTATAAATTACAACAAGAGAGTACTTTGTTTACCGTGCTTCGTCTCAGTGGATCAAAGGTTTTCAGAATTAGCCGTCACTGGAACTGGTATGCAGATCTTTGGTTTCAACAAAAAACAGGAGGCGCCCAGCTGCACCTTCCTGCCATTTATACAAGGAACCGCTTGATGTACGAAGGAACTTTCGGTTTCCGGAATCTCAACATCGCCTTTGGTGCAGAAGTCCGGTATCATACGCCCTACATGGCGGATAATTATTCGCCGGTGCTTCAACAATTTTTTTACCAGGATTCTGTCACCATCAGCAATCTTCCTGATATCGCTGGTTTTCTTCATTTCCGGATTCGCAGTTTCAAAGCATTCATCCGGGCAGAGAACCTCAACACTCTTCGTGGATTTGGTGGTGGTCTGCAGTTCAACAACAACAATCTGGCAGCACCCGGTTATCCCACCCCCGGAATCATTCTACGCTTTGGTGTGTATTGGAGCTTTGTGAATTGAGTAAGCCGCGATGATTTAAAAGCAAAGTTTTATGAACTAAATGCAACGAACCCACAAAATGAGGGGCGAGTACGCGAGAAAAGGAAATCAGGCTGCAATATCGTTTAACACTTTGCGGCCCTTTGCGTTTCCTCCGCGCCATTTGCGTTTAACTTCCTTGCAATTAAACCTTATCACCTCCAAATCTCCACTCCGCTCTTCCCTTTTCCTTTGCGTCCCTGCCTACCGGCGGGCAGGTTTACGTGAAACACCCACCCATTTTAACATGACCGGCTTTTATCTGTTGTTTTCCCGTCTTATCTTTATGATTATGAAAAAAATCCTGGCTGCCGGTTTGCTGCTGCTTTACTTCACGGTAAGCACAGGATTCATTATTTCCCTTCATTACTGCATGGACCGTTTCGATTCGGCTCAACTGGGTAGCTCCCAGTCGGATAAATGCCCGAAGTGCGGCATGCACAAGGATGGAGGATGTTGCCACGATGATGTAAAAGTGATCAAGCTGCAAACAGCCCATATGGCTGCTGCGTCAGGCCTGCCCGGTATTATTGCACTGACCACGATTTATACACCTACTGAATTTTTGTTTTCCCCGTTTAGAAATTTTCTTCATGCAGATGTTCCCACCGACCATGGCCCGCCGCCTTTAAATGAAAGGGAAGTGTATCTGCAAAACCGCGTTTTCAGGATTTAGATTGTTCTATAAGGCAATGCCTATTCTTTTTTTTGAACATCTAAAACATCAAACATGAAAACGATCTTTTTAAGTCTCATCATTTCTTCCATAGCACTCACAGGATTTGCACAGGTTAAAACAGACAAACTCCAGGTATCAGGCGAGTGCGGAAGCTGCAAAAAGAAAATTGAAGCAGCAGCAAAAAAAGCCGGAGCCAGTTATGCGCTCTGGAATATAGACAGCAAAGAACTCACAGTTAAATACGATAGCCGCTCTTCCAACACGGCAAAGATTGAACAATCGATAGCCAGGGCCGGCTACGACACCCCCGACTACAAGGCTACAGACGCTGCATACAGTAAGCTTGACAAATGCTGTCAATACCAGAGAAGCACCGCAACAGCAACTGCGAAATCCTGTTGCGATAGTCAAAAATGCATTGACTCCGCTTGTTTCAAGGACGGCAAATGCGCACCCGATCAAAGCTGTTGCAAGGACAGTGGCTGCGCAAAGAAAGATTGCTGCAAAAAGACCAATAATTAAGTCAGAATAAATGTTCCGGTACCTGTTGCCCGAAAAGCAGCAGGTACCGGACATTCATCATTTCTAAATTTTTCAAAACATTTACAATGAAAACAATTGTTTTCTTCTGCATGATCGCGTTTATGGGATTGAATGCTCATGCCCAGGTGGAAAAAGTATCGTTGCAGGCCAGCGGACTAACCTGTTCCATGTGCTCGAAGGCCGTGTACAATGCCCTGACAAAAGTTCCATTCGTGAATAAAGTAGATGTGGACATCAAGGACCAGCGTTATGATATTTCTTTTAAAGACGGAGCAACAGTAGATTTTGATGCCCTGTCGAAAGCAGTATCGGACGCAGGATTTTCGGTGGCTAAATTTACCGTAACAGCCAATCTGAATAAACTGGTTCTTCAAAAAGACAAACATGTTGAGATCGGCGGTAAATATTTTCTTTTTCTCAACGCTGATAGT
The DNA here is from genome assembly GCA_045805145.1 of Flavisolibacter sp. Classification (GTDB taxonomy): domain Bacteria; phylum Bacteroidota; class Bacteroidia; order Chitinophagales; family Chitinophagaceae; genus Flavisolibacter. Next base: position 41,311 of record JBJMLU010000126.1, read on the forward strand.
CAACAGCTCAATGGAAGGACAAGTTTTACGGTGGTGGACAAATCTTTTACTTCAGCAAAGAACTTTAAGAAATATACGGGCATGACTCGGATGGAATGCATGCAAACCGGTTACTCCGGGAAATGCTGCGACAAGGAAATTCCCGAACATACGAGGATTTATCACGCCATTATTTAAACAGGCATTCCGCTCTTCATGGGCGGAGTATTTTTTGTATGAAAAAGATTCTATTCATCCTGCCTGTACTTTTTTTCCATCTGGTGCAAGCGCAGGAGTTGTTTGTTTATTCAGAACCGGCTTCCAATATGCCGGCTCACACCATCAGCACAAAATTTTCTGCCTTCTCCGGAAAAGCGGATGCAACAAAGGGCCAACGCTACATCCCGGAGGTCATGTTTGGCCTTAGTAAAAATTTTATGCTGCACAGTGGTGTAAGTTTTTCCAACATGTATTCTTCCGCAGTGCGCTGGGAGTCGGTTTACCTCTATGGCAAATACCGCTTTTTCTCCCGCGACGATGTACACCAGCATTTTCGCGCAGCAGCTTATGCGCGTGCGGGCTATAGTCGTAACTCATATCATGCCGAAGAAGTGAACATCTGGGGTGACCGCAGTGGAATTGAACTCGGGCTGATCGCCACACAATTGGTCCACAAATTTGCCGTCTCTGCCACCATCAGTCATTCTCAGGCACTGGATCCCTCCAGAGCAGACAAAGTATTCTATACACCGGCACGCGTCTATCAGTCCATGAATTACTCAGTATCATCAGGCCTGCTGCTGCTTCCCAAAGAATACAGAAACTACCGGCAGCTGAATGTGAATGTTTATGCAGAATTGTTGGGACAGAAAACTATTGAACGCGGACTTTATTATATCGATTTTGCTCCTGCCCTTCAGCTCATTTTTAACAGCAATTCCAGAATTGATCTGGGGTATCGTTTTCAACTCAGTGGAAACGAAACGAGGAGTATGAAAGAATCTTTTCTTTTTTCCTTTGAACACACGTTCTTCCGGTAGAAGCAAAAATTCCTTTTGAGTGTGCAGGCTGATTAGAACTTTCTTTCCGAAGGGGTTTGGTTTCGATGGATATCTTTTCTTACTTGTGATTTTTTGGAAAGGTGTTTTTAAGGCACATTTTTAGAATTGATTTTTGAGAAAGCTTTGCTTAGTCATTCCTTACTGATTAGATATTTTTTTGAAGAAGTATTTTGTTGGCGGTCAGTTTTTACTGGTTGGTTTTTTCCTTTCTACTTTTTCTCCTGGAAAGAAAAAGCAGAAAGGAAAGTTCAAGGATCCGGCTACGGCGGGACGTTCGGCGGGCCTGGACCCCTCTTGTGAGTTTTGCGAAGATGTTCATGAATGAACCTGGTTTCATTGTTTTGGAGCGCCTTACTCTTTGTGAGTGTACTACGAGGCGGTCCTGGGACTGGTGCTCGCTTCGCTTGCAAGGAGATTGCCGCGCTGCGCTCGCAATGACGCCTAAACTAAAATGCTCACTACGGCTTTCAACCTTGCCTTATAATTTGAGGTGTTACTTTATAATTTGAGGTGCTACTTTATAATTTGAAGGTGTTACTTATGCAATAACTTAAAAGGTGTTACTTACGCAATAACTTAAGAAGTATAATCGAAACAGTAA
>JBJMLU010000127.1:0-8068 GCA_045805145.1 Flavisolibacter sp.
ACTTATTATGATGAGAGGGGATCATTGCAACAGTAGCCCTGATCAATTTGTATGCTTTTCGAATGATTGCTGCGCTTTATAAATTTCTTCGCAATACACCACTCCTTTCTTTTTCCGTTCCCGTCTGCCGCCATTCACCATTCACCATTCACTATTCAGTATTACCTCTCATTCACTATTCACCATTCACCATTCACCATTGACCATTCCCCATTCGCCATTCACGGATAAATTTCCAACATCCTCGTTCCATCCGAAGAAAGCATTGACCGGTGCATGCGCTCTGTATTGAATTCGGCCACCAGATTTCCCCTTGGGTCAACACCAATCAAACCCATATCTGCATCAATGTTCTTGCATTTTTCATGAATGAGGTAATGCGCTGCCTGCTGAAGCGACATACCCTTGTATTCCATCAGGGCCGCAATATGAAAAGCAGTTACATGACGAATATGAAATTCCCCTTCTCCGGTAGTGGACACCGCGCAGATATCGTTTTTGGCATAAGTGCCTACGCCAATCATCGAGCTGTCCGCAATCCTGCCCCTCTTGCAAAACTCCAGTCCCCCGGTGGATGTGCCGGCGGCCAGGTTTCCTGCAGCATCAAGAGCCACAGCGCCAACCGTTCCATGCTTTTTCATCGTGAGCTCTTTATTGCCTTGTGCTTCCTTTTTTGCTTTTTCCAATTCTTCAAGCGCATGTTCCGTAATAAAATAGGACATGGGTTCCATGGGTAGTTTCATTTCGCGCGCAAAATCTATTGCACCTGATTCGCCGAGGTAAGTATACTTTGTTTTTTCCATCACTGCCCGGGCCAGCGAAATAGGATTGCGCACACCGCGAACGATAGCCACTGCACCTGCTTCTTCTTTTTTCCCTTCCATAATGGAGGCACACATTTCCGCCTCCCCTCTTTCTGTAAGCGCTGATCCCTTGCCTGCATTGAAATGAGGGTCATCCTCGAGAACCCTGATCGCTTTCTCTACGGCATCAACCGCACTCGCTCCGCGTTCAAGTAACCGGTATCCTGCCTGTATTGCTTCTTCCAGTCCTTTACGATATCCATCTATATACTGGTGAATAAATTCTGAGTCAGGGCCTGCACCCCCGTGAATGGCGATGGCAATCTTGTTCATGAAATTAAATTATGGCTGATACTTAAACTTCCGATCTCCCTGGTAAGCGAATCCACCAGTTCTGAATAATTCTCCAGGTCGCTCACCCAGATCTTGCCTTTCTTCCTGATAAATAATTTTTCAGGAACATAGTCACCATTTTTTTGCCCCTTGTTTAAACGGAGCAAATAAACTTCTTCCTCCTGCACGCTAACATCATAGGTCAGCGGACGCTGCTGGTATTGAATTGAAATCTGAAGACCCATCTTTTATAATTTGATCATTGATTAATTTTTGAACTGACTGTCTTTTGCTGCATGAAACATGCGCGTGTGTATGTCGAATACATCCGATTGCGACATGATATGCACATAAATATTGGATACAGAAAGCGGCATGCCGCTTTTTATTTCTGCTATGTTGTTACACACTACATGACTTCCATCAACCACCACCACGCTACTGGAGCCAATGGCCCGGAGCCTGCTGCCTTTTTCCACCACGATACCGGTATCCTCGTCCAGCCCGATACCAATTGAGCCCGGTTGCGCAGCAATGGCCTGGACCAGACGGCCAAACCTTCCGCGTGCATCAAAATGGGTATCGATGATCACGTTGGGAAGTAGTCCAAAACCTATGCTCAGTTCTACGGCTCCTTTTCGGAAGGCTTTATTCTCATCTCCACCACAGATCATGGTATTGCTCATGGCAGCTGCTCCCGCGCTGGTTCCCGCAATAACAAAATGTTCTGTTTCGAATCTTTCTTTAACGAGATTGATAAACTGAGTACCACCCAAAACGGAACTGAGTTTGAGCTGGTCTCCGCCGGAAAAAAGGATGCAGTTACATTTTTCAATTCGGTCCAATACCTTTTTACTATCGGCTTCTTCGCGAGTAATTAGCCGCAGATGACCAACATCTTCGCAACCCAGTTTGCGAAATGCTTTTTTATAAGAAATGGCCACCTCGTCGGGGATGGAGGAGGCCGTAGTTACCAGTTCCAGTTTTGCCGTGCTGCGTTTGCCAGCCAGCAACAGAATCTGACGGAGAATGCCTTCGGCAAAAAAGTCCAATGGTTTTCTTTTAATTCTTTCCTCTTCTCCTCTGTCTTCCGCTCCGCCTACGGCTATGAGGTAGCCCTTTGGATTCTGCATGCATCTAAATTTCAAAAAACTGTGCCACTGGATTTAAACCCAACGGTTTAGTTCAATTAAAAATTGGTACAAAATTTTTCTATTTAGTTCTATACATCAAACGGGCAATATGATAATTAAAGAAATCAAAGTACTCCGTGGACCAAACTTCTGGTCGGTTAAACATAAAAAACTCGTTCAGGTTCTGCTGGATCTCGAAGAAATGGAATTTCGCCCCAGCAATACCGTCCCCGGATTCTATGAGCAGATTCAACAAATGTTGCCTTCTCTCCACGAACATAGGTGCAGTGAGGGGAAGCCCGGCGGTTTCTTCTCCAGAGTTAAAGACGGTACCTGGATGGGCCACGTGATGGAACATATCGCACTGGAGTTGCAAAGCCTTGCTGGTATGGAAACGGGCTTTGGAAGAACAAGAGGAGCAGGGAAAGAAGGATGGTACTACGTTGTCTTTTCTTATCAGGAGGAAAGGGCAGGCATCCATGCAGCACATGCAGCCTTTCAAATTATTGAAGCCTTGATTAAAGGGGAAGAATTCGATGTAAACAAAGAGGTAAAGATGATCCATGACTTGTGGATGGCTGATAAACTCGGCCCTACCACGGGTTCCATCGTTGAAGAAGCGCTCAAAAGAAATATTCCCGCTATCCGTATCGACCACGATAGCCTAGTACAACTGGGTTACGGCATCAAACAAAAAAGAATCGAAGCCGCATTGACCAGCTGTACCAGTTCCATAGCAGTTGACATTGCTTCTAATAAAGACCATACAAAAAAATTATTGAAAGACGCCCATATTCCGGTTGCAGATGGAGCCGTGGTAGCAGATGCCGGAGAGCTCAAGGAAGTGATCGAGGACATCGGATTTCCTGTGGTGATGAAACCTCTGAATGGAAATCATGGCAAGGGCGCAACCATCAATATTTCAAACTGGCCCTGCGCCATGACAGCCTTTGCCCGCGCAAAAAAATTTTCCGAAAAGATTCTTGTTGAAAAATTTGTACAGGGATATGATTTCCGCGCGTTGGTCATCAACAAAAAATTTGTGGCTGCATCCTTACGCAAACCCGCGTTTGTTACCGGAGATGGAAGGCATACCATTCAGGAACTGATCGACAAAGTGAACAGCGATCCAAGAAGGGGCGTCTGTCATGAAAAAACACTTACCGCCATAAAGGTGGATGATGTAACGATGGAAGTGTTATCCAAACACAATTATGATCTGGATACTGTGCTAGGCCTTGGTGAGGAATTCATGTTAAAGCCTACGGCCAACCTGAGCACCGGAGGAACAGCAACCGATGTTACCGACGAAGTGCATCCCAAAAATATTTTATTGTTTGAACGGATCGCACGCACCATTGGTCTTGACATCTGCGGTATTGATATCATGGCTACGGATCTAAAAACACCGATCACGCAAAATGGGGGCGTAGTATTGGAAGTAAATGCAGCGCCTGGATTCCGTATGCATCTGGAGCCCACCTCAGGAAAGCCACGCAATGTAGCCGCTCCGGTGATAGACATGCTTTTTCAGGGCGACGGCAGAATTCCGATTGTAGCCATCACCGGTACCAATGGAAAGACAACGACTTCAAGATTGGTGGCACATATGGCAAAAGAAGCAGGATTCTGTACCGGCCTTACATCCACTGATGGCGTCTACATCGATGATGAATTGATCTTAAAAGGCGATTGTGCCGGGCCACAATCTGGCGAACTTATTTTGCGTGATGCATCTGTTGAATTTGCAGTTTTGGAAACAGCCAGGGGTGGTATTCTTCGCTCCGGACTTTGCTTCGACCATTGTGATACGGCGATCGTTACCAATGTAGCCGAAGATCATCTTGGCCTTAGTGGAATTGATACGGTCGAGAAATTGGCGAAGGTCAAATCCGTGGTGCCTGAATCTGTATGTTCTTCAGGTTATGCAGTTCTGAATGCTGATGATGACCTGGTTTATGCCATGCGGGAAAGGATATCCTGCAAGCTTGCACTGTTTTCTTTGTTCAGTGATAATATTCGAATAGAACAACATTGCCGGCAGGGTGGGATCGCCGCCTTCTATGAAGATGGTTTCCTGATGCTGCGTGTGGGCAACCAGCTTATTCCAATTGAAGAAGCGAAAAATATTCCCATCAGTTTCAATGGAAAGGCACAGTTCAATATTGCCAATGCTTTAGCAGCTTCGCTTGCCGCCTATACCAATGGAATCAGGTTAAGTACGATCAGGGTTGCTTTGCGAAATTTTGTTCCCTCACAGGAAACCACGCCAGGCCGTATGAATGTGTATGAATTCCGTGATTTCAGATTGATCCTGGACTATGCACACAATCCGCATGGACTAAAAGCACTCGGACAATTCGTAAGAAGTTTTGAAACAGAACATCGCGTAGGAGTGATCACAGCGGTAGGAGACAGGAGGGACGGGGACATCATTACTCTCGGGGAAGAAGCAGCAAAAATTTTTGACGAGATCATCATTCGCCACGACCGCGACATGCGCGGAAGGACCGTTGAGGAAGTGGAGCAGTTGATCATTCGCGGGATCAAGTCAGTGAATCCTGCAATGCCCATCACGGGTTCTCTGGATGAACATGAAGCAGTAGCCCATGCCATTGAACACAGTCGCAAAAATTCCGTTGTTGTTGTACTCACCGACGACATCGCAGGAGTTTCCGAATCTGTTCGTCAATACCAGGAGAAAGAAAAAAATATGCTCCTTCAAAGGGCGGGATGAGGGGGAGGATGGTGAATGGTGAATGAGATAAAGTGAATAATGAATAGTGAATGGTGAATGGTGAATGAGAGGTAATAGTGAATAGTGAATGGTGAACGACGGAGGTCGTTAATGAGTTTTTGTGAAACTGTAGTTAGGAGTGAGTAGCGGCAGGAATAGTTGTTACTAAGGTAAAACTAGCGAGGGCAGTTGGTGGAGGAATCGTAAATAGTAATAATTGGAAGCAAACAGGGAAATGTGTGATTCTTCCTCACTATCGAATAGTAATTGACATGAGGGATCGGATATCCTAGAGAAATGATTGGAGAGGCAGGACGTGATTAAGTTGATCATGAAAAAATGAATCGCCGATGGTCAAACGTGTTTGAACTGATGTCTCCGGAAAATTCTTCACCTAAGTAATTTCACCAGCCTTTAGTACCGTAACTTTTTACTATTTGCGATGATGCCATTCACGATTGACGATTGACGATTCATGTTTTTCGTCATTTGTTTCTGCGCAGGTACTCTTCTACTTTTTCCCTGCTGTTGCCCACCTGCTCAATAGCGCGACGGATTTCTTCTGTGGAAACATTTAATTTCTCTGCCAGGTACTGAAGTTCGTACTCTTCAGAACCGGATACTCTTGAGCGGTCGCGGCCGTCTCTTAAATCTTTATCATCTGCCATAATTGTTTTCTTTATGGAACTAAAAAAATATGCCAGACTTCAGAAAAAATTTTTAGGCTGAGTTGGATCGGAATATAATTTGTGTCACACTCCCTTGCTCAATTGTTGATATGAAAAAAGATGAAATCCACCTTGGGGATATCAATCGGATCTTGTTTGGACAGGCCCCTCCCGAGTTTTTGCTTGAGGTCTTAATTCGTTCCATTATCATTTACGTAGCCGCGATTGTTGTGATGCGCTGGCTGGGAAAAAGAATGAACGGTCAACTTACCATTCTTGAATTATCCATCATGGTGATGATGGGTGCTATACTGGCCGTGCCTATGCAGATTCCTGACAGGGGTCTGTCGCAGGGTTTTTTGGTTCTGCTTTGCACCTTGCTTTTTTTGCGCGGTGTGAACTGGCTCGCTTTTAAAAGCGCCCGATTCGAAAAACTGGTGCAGGGTGAAGTGAGCACGCTGGTAAAAGACGGAGTGATTAACCTCGCGGAATTGGATAGAACAAGGATCACCAGGCAACAACTCTTCGAGACCTTGAGAGAAAAAAAAATATTTAACCTCGGTCAGGTCAAGCGTTATTATTTAGAAGCTTGTGGTCTGTTCAGTCTCTATCCTCAAAATGGAGAAAGGCCCGGTCTTCCCCTTTTCCCTCAAACCGACAAAGAAGTACTTTCCTTGCACCGGAAAGCAGACGACACAATTGCCTGTACCAATTGCGGCTGGATAGAGCAACAGAAAAAAACAAAAGCCTGTCCTCATTGTGGTGAGGAAAAATGGACCAATGCAATTGTTTAGAAAAACTTTACTATGAATCCCGAAGATATCAAGCTATCCGACTGGCAGCGAATTCTGGTAGGTGAGGCACCACCTTCTTTTTATATAGAGCTCGTGATTCGTGCTTTAATCGTTTTTGTTCTTCTTTGCGTTTCAATGCGATTGTTGGGAAGGCGAATGGCAGCTCAACTCAATCGTATTGAGATGATCGCCTTGTTTTCGCTGGCGGCTGCCATTGGCGTTCCACTACAGGCACCTGACCGTGGAATTCTTCCTGCCTTCGTAATTGCCCTCGTCGTTGTCCTCATTGGTAGGATGGTGGCCAAAATCAGCTTCCGCAGTCAAAGATTTGAATCTATTGCAGAAGATGATTATGCGATGCTGATCAAAGACGGCGAACTACAAATGGAGAATATGAAGGAGACACGCCTCACGGTTCAACGTCTCTTTGCGCAATTGCGCAGCGAAGGCATCAGGCATCTTGGTGAAGTGGAGCGTTTATACTTTGAAGCCAATGGTTCCTTTAGCCTGGTACGTTCTCGCCAGCCCAGGCCAGGTCTTGCCGTGATTCCACTGCACGACGAAGAATGGCTTGGTGAACAAAAATTTGCCCCTGTTAAAGTATGTGAAAGCTGTGGCCATCAACAGACTGATCAGAAAAATCGTCATATGGAATGTGAAAAATGTGGGAATAAAAAATGGGTTTCTGCAATTGAATGAATTATTCTTCAGTCTAGGCACAATCTATGCAAAGAGTATAGGATAAAACATGAAATATGGAACGTATGAACCAACGGATGCCTGGTAAAGACAACCGGACATTTGAATACAACCAGGCAAATGACCGGGTGACACATATGACCGATCTGGAGAAATGTCTCAACAAACTGGAAGCAGAAGGGTACACCGATCAATATAAAGTGGAGAAGGGAAAGCTCCTGGATCTGACCAACAATAAAAAATACAAGGCCAAAGAAGTAAAGGCCGTGAATTTTTTCCGCTTTGAAGGAATTACTGATCCGGAAGACATGTCCATCCTCTATGCCATTGAAACTTCAGATGGAAGGAAGGGGACTTTGATAGATGCTTATGGTATGTATTCGGATGATGATACGGGCGCCTTTATGCAGGAAGTAGAAATCAATAAGAAGGCCTCGAGGCATTGACGATGTTTCTGGTCATTTTTTAAAATAAAAAAGCCTTTCATGGTGATGAAAGGCTTTTTAGTTCATTTGACTTTTCCTTGTTCTATTGGCGAAGTCTTATTTTTCTTTGACGGTGATGAAGATTGGTGGCTCCTCTCTTATACAAACAGTACAGAGATGGTAACGATCAGGGCCAGGATTACAGAGACAATCAGGGTTTCTGCAACTTGTGAGTTCATCAGGGTAGTGATCTTTTTCATAACCAGGGGATTTAAAAGGGTTTAAAAATTCTATTCTTGTGTTCTAAGGTTTTAAGGGATGAAGCTTTTACTTCGTTGTTCTAACCCAAAGATAATAGGTGAATCCCCATATGTGCAATAAGGAAATCTACGAGCCTGGCAGGGGTAAAGTCTTCACTGATTGAGCCTCAGTGCACTTATACATAGCATTGTAGAGAAGAAAAAAGCCTTAAAAAA
>JBJMLU010000128.1:0-34608 GCA_045805145.1 Flavisolibacter sp.
GAAATATTTTGTAGAAGCTCTGGAGGCGGATGGTGAATGGTGAATGGTGAATGGTCAATGGTGAATAGTGAATAATGAATAGTGAATAGTGAGTAGTGAATAGGAATAATGAAAACTGAGTATGGAAAGTTAAGAGTGAATAGAAAATAATCAATAATCAATAATGAATGTGATTAGACCAAGGAAGTTCTTCTTTCTATCACACCCTAACCCTAAAGTACACCTGAAGCGACCACCTCAATTGCTAACTAATTCCATTTTCTTCGAACCCCGGACCATGCGAAACAGGGAAGCCTTTCACCATTCACCATTGACCATTCACCATTCACCATCTGCCTCTGCTTTTGGGCATGTTTTTTATAGCATACCATTAAAATCATTTTATGCTTTGGCAAGGAAGGGAAGGAAGTTCGAATGTGGAAGACCGGCGCGGCATTGGTGGAGGACATATTGCAGTAGGCGGCGGCATCCTGGGCGTTATTGCCCTTGTGCTTAATTATTTATTGGGTGGGAGTGGAGGAAACACCCAGCTGCCACTTCCCAATCAAAACCAACCGCTGTCCGCTGAAGAAAAGGCTACTCAAGATACGGAAGCCCGTTTTGTGAGCGTGGTGCTCCACGATACGGAAACCATCTGGGAACAATTGATGCGCAAGGCCGGACGCGATTATCCCAAGCCCACTCTTGTCCTTTTTAGTGGTTACACCCAGTCGGCTTGCGGCAATGCCAGCTCCGCCACAGGTCCCTTCTATTGTCCGGGCGACCAGGACCTGTACATCGATCTTTCATTTTATGATGAACTTAGAGACCGTTTTGGTGCACCCGGCGATTTTGCCATGGCGTATGTTGTGGCACATGAAGTGGGACATCATATTCAAAAACTTCTTGGCATCAGCGACAAAGTTGACCGGCTTCGTCAGCAATTGAGTGAAGGGGAATTCAACAAATATTCCGTGCGACTGGAATTACAGGCAGATTTTTTTGCAGGAGTGTGGGCACACTATGAACAGGGGAAAGGCTTTTTGGAAAAAGGAGATGTAGAGGAAGCCCTTAACGCAGCCAATGCCATCGGCGATGACCGTCTGCAAAAAGAAACACAGGGCTATGTCGTTCCCGAATCTTTTACACACGGCACTTCGGCCCAACGCATGTACTGGTTCAAGAAAGGATTCGACACTGGTGACATCAATCAGGGCGATACGTTCAGTGCAGGAGAGTAGTTAATAGATGTGGGATGTGAGGAGAGAAAGTTGGTAGTTAATAGTTGGTAGTTGATAGAAAGGGTTTGTAGTGGGGAGTGGCAAGAGATTCATACAAAGACGGAAAAGTTCGCCAGGCACGCGAAGCAATCCCCGGCCACCTATATGCAATCCATCCTCCTTCAACTTTTGAAGTCCCGACCTCGAAATCCGTCTATCAACTATCAACTATTAACTACCAACTTTCTCTCCTCACATCTCACATCTCACATCCCACATCTCGCATCCCACATCCCGCATCTACCAACCAACTATACTTATCTTCGCCGCATGGAAGAATTGTTGCAGCAAATTGAAGCTTATCGCAAAGAAATTGAGGGATACAAAATTTCCAATCCACAACAACTGGAAGAATTCCGCATCCGCTTTCTGGGCACCAAGGGCATCACCAAATCCCTGTTTGGTGAAATGAAACATGTGCCCAATGAAAAGAAAAAAGAATTCGGACAGGTTCTCAATGAATTCAAACAACTGGCAGAAACTAAATTTGAAGAAGCCAGACAGTCTTCTACCAACAACAAACCCTCAAAGGAAAAAGAAATCGATCTTTCTCTCCCCGGTGATCCGGTGCAAATCGGCTCCCGTCACCCGGTAACACTGGTACGCAACCGCATTGTCGGAATATTTCAAAGACTAGGATTTTCTGTGGCCGATGGTCCGGAGATCGAAGACGACTGGCACAATTTCACGGCATTGAATCTTCCCGAGAATCATCCTGCGCGTGACATGCAGGACACGTTTTATATTCATCAGAATCCCGACTGGCTCCTTCGTACGCATACCAGCAATGTGCAGATCCGTGAAATGGAAAAAGGAAAGCTTCCGATCCGCATCATCTGTCCGGGTCGTGTGTACCGCAACGAAACCATCAGTGCCCGGTCACACTGTTTCTTTCACCAGGTGGAAGGTTTGTACATTGATGAAAACGTGAGCTTTGCCGATTTGAAACAAACACTTTATTTCTTTGTGCAGGAGATGTTTGGCAGGGATGTGAAAGTACGTTTCCGTCCTTCCTATTTTCCTTTTACGGAGCCCAGTGCGGAAATGGATATCAGTTGTTTTATCTGTGGCGGAAAAGGTTGCCGCATTTGTAAACATACAGGCTGGGTCGAGATCCTGGGCTGCGGTATGGTTCATCCAAAAGTTCTGGAGAATTGTGGCATCGATAGCAACAAATACACGGGCTATGCATTCGGGATGGGCATTGAAAGACCCGCGCTTCTCCTCTATGATGTTCAGGACATCCGCCTCTTCAGCGAAAATGATATCCGTTTCCTTAAACAATTTGGGCAGGCTTTATAGGATTGCTAACCCCGTCCTCCTTTCTCCGCGGTTAATCTCTCTCTTGTATCAACGATCAACCCACCTCGGATTCACTTGCAGAAGTAATGAAATCAGATTGTTCTCCCGGGTTGGAAATAGGGACCTGCGGTGCTTTTTTTGGAGGAGTTTCAGTATAGGAGGTTTTATTTCTTTTGATCAAAAAGAAAGCAGCGGCAGTAGCAGCTACCACACCAATGGCCAGCAGGATCATGTTGTTTTTTTTCATATGCTCAAGGTATCTTTTATAAAGTTAGAAATTATTGTACCATAATTTTATCACTTAAACCAGTTCATGAACCGGATATGCATTTGTGGTGCAGGAACCATGGGCAGCGGCATTGCGCAGGTAATAGCTACTGCAGGTTTTTCCACCATTCTTTACGACATCAGTGAATCGATCCTGGAAAAGGCAAGAGAGAAAATCAACTCCGGGCTTCAGTTCCTGGTAGAAAAAAACAAGATCAGCGGAAAAGAAAAAACTGAAATTATTCAACGCATTCTTTTTACTTCCGATAAAACTCGGTGCCGTGCCGACCTTTTGATTGAAGCAGTGATTGAAAAAATGGAGGCCAAGATCAACCTGTTTCGCGACCTGGTGCCAGTCAATTCGGAGGACGTCATTTTTGTTTCGAATACTTCTTCTCTCTCTGTATCCGTTCTTGCAAAAGAACTGCCTCGGCCGGAAAGGGTAGCGGGACTTCATTTTTTTAATCCGGCTCCACAAATGAAACTCGTAGAAGTGGTAAAAGGCGAACAAACTTCAGATGAAGTGGTGCAGGTTCTAACGGAATTTACCCGGAGGCTGGGAAAGGAACCGGTGGTCTGCCGCGACTCACCAGGTTTCATCGTGAACCGGGTGGCCCGTCCTTTTTATATTGAATCGCTTCGGTTGGTTGAAGAAGGTCTCGTGGAGATTCCGGTAATCGACCGGCTCCTTGAAGCCCGCGGATTTAAAATGGGTCCTTTCAAACTAATGGACCTTATTGGCAACGACATCAATTACGCGGTCAGCTGCTCGGTCTACGAACAACTACAACAGCCCGAACGTCTGAAGCCCTCTTACCTCCAGAAAGAAAAACTGGAAAAAGGCGAACTCGGAAGAAAGACGGGGAAAGGATATTATGATTATGATTGAGAGTCGTCGGCCCTCGTACATCGGATAACAGAAGTTTATTGTCATCGCATTAAGCCCGCTTTTTTCGGGCAATTAAATTCATTGCTCTAATCTTCTCACAACTCACCACTTTTCTTCCCGCATCTGCCAGCCGCAGTCCGGGTAGTGACGACTTTAAATCCTACATTCGCCCGACTGAAGCAAAATTCAGTCAGCATGATCTTAGTTACTGGCGGCACGGGATTTCTGGGGGCCTATATTATTAAAAACCTTGTAGAAAAAGGTCATGCAGTTCGTGCCATTCGCAGGTCTTCATCACTTCCTTTTTTCATCGCAGAAGAAATTTTAAGCAAGGTGGAGTGGGTGCAGGGCGATATCCTCGATCCTGTTTCGATATTCGATGCGCTGCACGGTATTGACTCGGTGATCCATGCTGCTGCTGTTGTTTCATTTTCCAAAAAAAACCGGCAGCTCATGTACCAGGTGAATGTAGAGGGTACTGCAAACGTGGTGAATACCATGTTGGAAAAAGGAACAGGAAGACTGCTTCATGTAAGTTCAGTTGCAGCACTGGGAAGAACGGCCAATGTGGAAACGGTCAGCGAAGAAAAAAAATGGGAAACGAGCCGCGGCAATACACACTACTCCTTGTCGAAACACCAGGCTGAAATGCATGCCTGGAGAGGGTTTGCCGAAGGGCTGGAAGGAGTGGTCATCAATCCTTCCACCATACTTGGATTTGGAGACTGGCATCAGTCAAGCTGCACCATTTTTAAAAATCTTTACCAGCAATTTCCATGGTACACAAAAGGCATCAATGGTTTTGTTGGTGTGGAGGATGTTGCCGAAGCAGCCGTACAACTACTGTTCTCGAGTGTTAATGAAAAAAAATTCATCATCAATGCGGAGAACTGGAGCTTTCAGCATTTGTTCGATTCGATCGCAGATGGATTTCACAAGAAGAGACCACACAGGGAAGCTACAAGGACGCTTGGTGAATTGGCCTGGAGAGCGGAAGGCCTGAAGTCCATGTTCACAGGAAAAGAGTCCCTGCTCACAAAAGAAACTGCGCGACTGGCTCATAGTAAAACTTCTTTCGACAATCGTAAAATCCTCCAGGCACTTCCGGAATTTACCTTTCATCCGCTGGAAGAAGTGATTAAAAATGCCTGTATTCAATATGAAAAGGCACTAGAAAAGGGCATACTAACGTTATAATGGTATTATCTTAGTACACTATGAAAAAACCGGTCCTCCTTGTGTCTTTGCTCCTGTCCGGCATTTTATCCTACGCCCAGTTTACCCTTTCAGGCCACGTAGTTGACTCCGAAAGCAAAGAGCCACTTTTAGCTGCTTCTGTTTTTGCGCAGAATACAACCAAAGGAACCATTACGGATAAAGACGGCAATTTTCATTTATACCTCGACAAAGGAGGATATGAGCTCATTGTTTCTTTTACAGGATATACCAGCAAGACCATCAGGGTGCAGGAAGCAGGTGCGCTGAATATCGAATTGCAAAAGGCCGACAACAGCATGAGCGAGATCATTATCCGCAGCAGCAACGAAGTACCTGACGGCTGGGAGAAATATGGAAAGTTTTTTTTGGAACATTTCATTGGAGCTTCGCCTTTTGCTGATAGCTGCACTTTGCAAAATCCACAATCACTAAAATTTCTTTACTTCAAAAGAAGCGACAGGCTGAAAGTGCTGGCCGAAGAGCCTTTACTGATCTCGAACAAATCACTTGGTTATAACCTGAGATATGAACTCGATTCCTTTGTTTATTTTTTCAAGACAGATGTCAATTCTTACCGTGGGCGCTGTCTCTATGCAAAAATGGATGGGAGCGAGGAAGAGCAGTCGTTGTGGAAACAAAATCGCAAGCAGGCTTATTATGGATCAAGACTTCATTTCTTGAGATCTTATTACGACAGCACATTAACCGAACAAGGGTTCACCATCGACCTGCTTTCAAAAGACGATGAAACTAAATTTGACCGCCTGTCCAACCCTTATGATACAACCTACTATTCGTACAGTGATTCAACCAATGATGTGGAACTTTGGTTTCCGGTAAAAGCCAGTATTTCCTATACCAAGAGGGCGCCTGAAAAAAAATATCTTCAGCAATATCATCTTCCGCTCAAAGTACCCATGCAGATTTCTTATGTTGGTTTTCTCGATGGCATTGTCATCAAACCCAATGGCTATTACTTCGACCAGCAAAGCCTGATCAATGAAGGTTACTGGAGCTGGAAAAACCTCGCCGACCAACTGCCCTATGATTATGAGCCAGATGAGTGAGAAAACAGCCAACAGCTAACAGCTTTGAGCTATGAGCCATGAGCCAAAGGCCATTAGCTAAAAGCTTTCAGCTATCAGCTTTCTCTCTTAATCCAGATATCCACTTCATGTGGGGCCAGTTCATCGCCGCCGAAATAGGGATAGAGCTGATAACCTTTTCCTGTTTGCGTGATGGATTTGCGCGGCATTTCAGTCAACTGATTATTCAGAGAGAATACATATTTATCGGGTTGAACCTTGATGGAGCAGTGAATCTCTTCTCCAATATTGATAGCGGAAAGTTCTTTGGACTCCACTTTCCCTTCATTGTACACATAGGCAAAAAGACGAAGTGCTCCATCGCTCCAGCGCCATCCAAAACGCGCACTGTACTGGTGGTGATCCATATTGTTGTCGGAAAATCCATAGAGCTTATTGATGTCATACTGGTTTTCCGGATCACTGGTTTGATAGATGGCCGAACTATCGAATCGTACTGTGAATTTCATTTCCGATAAATCGACGGGCGCATAACCGTTCTGGTCGCAATATTGTTGTCCTTTGCGGATGGTGTATTCATTGAACTGTCCTGAAGGTGGTGTTGATTTATTAACCAGCGCGTCTGTTACTTTATGGCAGCTGGCAAAAAGAAAAGCAAGAAAGAGAGTGGTGGCAAAGAATTTCATGTGGTTTTCCCCGGATTTTTTACTAAAATAAAATTCTTTTTCAAAGGAAGAAATACGTAGGGGTTTTTTAATGAAATTTTTTGAAGGAGAGACTAACCGTACCGAAAACCTCCGCGCTCTCTTTTCTCCGCGGTTGGTCTCTCCCATAAATCACCCTAAAAAACCCGGCATTCTCCCTTTCACATCCATGAAATCTTGATATTTTTGGAGGCTCAAGAAGAAAATGTGGCTGATAGAATACAACTCCTTCCCGATAATATTGCCAACCAGATCGCTGCAGGCGAGGTGATTCAAAGGCCTGCCAGCGCTGTAAAGGAATTGCTTGAAAATGCAGTGGACGCCGGCGCCAGCCAGATCAGGCTATTTGTGAATGACGGTGGCAAATCGCTGATCCAGGTAACGGACAATGGCGGAGGCATGAGTGAGACCGATGCGCGCATGTGTTTTGAACGGCATGCCACTTCCAAGATCAGAAACATCGATGACCTCTTTCACGTTCGCACCATGGGATTCCGCGGAGAAGCCCTTGCATCCATTGCCGCTGTATCGCAGGTGGAGCTCCGCTCCAGAAGAGCGCAGGATGAACTGGGCTGCTTCATTGAAATCGAGAACAGCGTTGTTTCGCGGCAGGAGCCGATTGCTGCGGCCGTGGGCACGAGCATCTCGATGAAAAATCTTTTCTTCAATGTTCCTGCACGAAGAAATTTTTTAAAAAGCAATGCAGCAGAAATGCGCCACATCGTGGACGAATTTATCCGCGTTGCCCTGGCTTTTCCCGGAATTTTCTTTTCACTCACCAGCAATGGTCAGCAGGTCTTTCACCTCGATGCGGGAAATCTCAAACAAAGGATCATTCAGATTTTGGGGAACAACTATAACTCCCGTTTGGTTACAGTAAAAGAAGAAACGGATTACCTGAATATCTACGGCTTTGTAGGAAAACCCGAGACTGCAAAAAAAACCAGGGGCGATCAATACTTTTTTGTGAACAACCGCTTCATCAAAAGTCCCTATCTGAATCATGCCATCATGAACGCCTACCAGGACATGATCGCTGCGGATAGTTTCCCGATGTATGTTCTTTTCATCGAACTCGATCCCACACAGGTAGACGTGAACGTTCATCCCACGAAACAGGAAATAAAATTTGAAGATGAGAAGATCGTGTATGCTTTTGTGCAGGCAGCAGTAAAACATGCACTGGCTCAATTCAGCATAACACCCACACTTGATTTTGAGTTGGACAGCTCCATTCAACAACTGGAGTCGGTTCAGCAACCATTTACTGAGGATAAACAGTCTGCCACGCGCTCTTCATCCATTTTTCAAACTTTTACCGAAGCCAACCAGGCCCACCGTATTGAAGGGCATACGCCAGGAAAAAGCCGTGAAGAAGGTTTTCAATCACTGTCACGCTATTTCGAAGAGGGGAATGTGATTGATACGGAAACAGCACTACCGGTGCAGGCCAGCCACTTTTCATTTCCTGATGATGTAAACTGCACCCAGCTTTTTCTGTCTTATATACTCCTTCCATCGCCGTCCGGATTTTTGCTCATTCATCAACAAGCTGCACACGAACGGATCATTTATGAACGCCTCATTCGGGCATTTGATGGTAAGCCCGTCGCCACGCAAAGAAGTCTTTTCCCGATAACCATCGAGCTCACACCATCCGATGCCGTGTTGCTTCAGCAAATCCTGCCCGATCTTTCAAAAATGGGATACAGTCTGGAGCTTTTTGGAAAATCTGCTTTCGTTATTCAGGGAATACCTGCAGATGTGGATGCGGGTAATGAAAAGATAACACTGGAAAAAATACTGGAGCAGTACAAATATTTCAGTAGTGAACTAAGAATGCCCGGACGGGAAATATTATTGAGAACCGTGTGCACCCAACAAGCTATCAAACCAGGAACAGCGCTGACCCAGACTGAAATGAAAAACCTGGTCTCCGATCTTTTTCAGTGCAGCCAGCCCAATAGCACGCCTTCGGGAAAACCTACCTATCTGGAATTTAAAAAGGATCAGCTCGAAAGAATGTTTCAGCGATAACTGAAGTTTATTTCTTTTTGGACTGCCAAACACCGAAGCGGACAAAGATCTCCAGCGCCTGATTTTTTTCCTCTTTCAATGGTTAATTTATCACTGATGGCACAGATTAAGAAAAGATTCATGGACTGACGATTTCATAGAAACCGGCTCCCCCCTAATTCCCAATTCCCAATTCCGCCTCAATACCTTTTTACCCCAATACCTTAATACCTCTATCAACTATCAGCTACCAACTCTTCCCCATTTATCCTAAATTGGGACTCCATTTTTGATTATGAAGAAAGCAGCATTCCTGGTTTTTGGTTGTTTGATCTATTTTTTTTCTTTTGCTCAATACAATAGTAATCTTTCGGCCGGAGCCTGGGTGGATAGTGTATTCCGCAGCCTCTCCAAGGACGAAAAAATTGCACAGCTGATGGTGATCAGGGCGCACAGCAATCTGGGGCCCGAGCATGTGCAACAGGTAACAGACCTGATCCGCAAATACAATGTAGGTGCCTTGTGCTATTTTCAGGGAGGACCCTTGCGTCAGGCCAGTCTCACCAACTACTATCAGTCCATTGCCAAAACACCACTGATGATCACCATTGATGCGGAATGGGGACTGGGTATGCGTCTGGACAGCGTGATTAAATTTCCTTATCAGCTGACACTTGGTGCCCTGAACAATGAAGGATTGGTATATGAAATGGGAAGAGCCGTGGGCGACCAATTAAAGCGCATAGGCGTGCACGTGAATTATGCTCCTGTGGTGGACATCAACAACAATCCCAACAACCCGGTGATCGGATATCGCTCTTTTGGAGAAGACAAATACAAAGTAGCGCAACTCGGAGTAGCCTACATGCGCGGATTGCAGGATGTTGGGATCATGGCATGCGCCAAACATTTTCCCGGTCATGGTGATGTGGATGTGGATTCTCATCTCGACCTGCCCCAGATCAACAAGAGCCGGTTTCAGCTCGATACCCTGGAGCTTTATCCATTCAAACAACTCTTTAAAGCTGGTGTGGGCAGCGTCATGATCGCACATCTTTCTATACCCGCCATTGACAATCGTCCCAATCAGCCTACCTCACTTTCCAAAAACAATGTCACAGGTCTTCTGCGCAATGAACTTTATTTTGAAGGCCTCACTTTTACCGATGCACTCGAGATGAAGGGAGTCAGTAAATATTTCCCTGGTGGCGATGCAGCCGTACAGGCCCTGGTTGCTGGAAACGACATGCTTTGTCTTCCCGAGGATGTTCCCACTGCTATTGACGCCATTAAAAAAGCGATACGCAAGAAAAAACTCAAATGGAAGGATATTGACCAGAAAGTAAAAAAGGTTTTGTATGCCAAGTACCAGTTAGGACTCAATAAGGCGCAGTTCGTAGATACCACCAACCTTCTCGCTGATCTCAATGCCCGGACAAATGCCATCAGGGGTAATGTGGCGCGCAACACAGTTACCGTGGTCAGGAACAATGTTGGATTCCTTCCGATGATCCACACGGGCAAGCTTGCTTATGTAGCTATTGGTGAAACGGGTAATAATGTTTTAAGCAACCGGCTTCAGAATGAATTGAAGGCAGATAGTTATTTTATTTCTTACAAAGATTCAACCGATAAATTATCGCAGATCCTGGATGCCATTCGCGCAAGGAGATATGAAAAGGTTATCATTGGCGTACACAATTTTTCACTTCGACCCGCCAATAATTATGGCATCTCACCAACCGCGGTGGCTCTTTGGGATTCGCTTCAAAAATTCAATACTGCCACGCTGGTCTTTGGAAATGTTTATGCAGCGCAACAATTTGATACAGCATCCACGCTGGTGGCCCTGTATCAGGATGATGACATCACCCAGAATACGGCAGCAGATTTTCTGGAAGGAAAGCTGGCTTCTCATGGCACACTGCCTGTAACCATCGGATCCGATCTTTATGGTTCAGGAATTTTTATCAATCGTTTTGTAGCTACAGGTACATCGCTCGCCTGGTTGAAGATCGACAGCATTGTGAATGATGCGCTGGCTAAAAAAGCTTTTCCGGGATGTGAAGTGCTGGCTGTGCACAATGGGGAGATTAAATACCACAAAGCATTTGGCCACTACGAATATGATAAAACTTCCCTTCCCGTAAATCTGGAAAGCATTTATGACCTGGCTTCGGTGACCAAGGTCTCTGCTACAACTGTGGCATTGATGAAACTCTACGAACAGGGAAAATTTGATCTGAGTAAAACTGTTGGCGATTATCTTCCTTCCATGCGTGGATCTGACAAAGAAGGATTGAAGCTGACAGATGTTTTACTTCACCAGGCGGGTCTGATACCTGACGTGATTTTTTATAAAGAAACCATTGATGCCAATGGAAGGCCTTCACCAGTTTATTATAGTGATGTTTCCAAACCCGGATTCACCATTCCGGTGGCCCGCAATCTTTTTTTGCGCGACGACTGGGAAGACAGCATGATGAAACGGATAGCTCAAAGCCCACTCACCGCCCAGGGGAAATATGTGTACAGCGACAATGATTTTATCATACTTGGAAAAATTGTGGAAGCATTGACTGGACTGACCCTTGACCGATACGTGCAAAAAAACTTTTATGGTCCACTCGGTATGGCTACAACAGGGTTCAAACCATTTGAACGGTTTGGACTGGAGCGCGTAGTGCCTACCGAAGAAGACAATTATTTTCGTCACCAGCTTTTGCGCGGCTATGTGCATGATGAAGGTGCAGCCATGTTTGGTGGGGTGTCGGGACATGCAGGTTTATTTTCCAATGCCTATGATTTGTCCATGTTGTACCAGATGTTGTTGAATGGAGGTGAACTGAATGGACAAAGATTTCTGAAGCCGGAGACGATTGCTTTGTTCACTGCCTATCACAGCGATATCAGCCGGAGAGCTTATGGATTTGACAAGCCCGAGAAAGATAATAGTACACGCAAGGAGCCTTATCCATCTGTGCTTTCTTCTCCACAAACTTTCGGTCACACGGGATTCACGGGAACTTGTGTCTGGGTAGATCCTGCATCAGGACTGGTGTATGTGTTTCTTTCTAACCGAGTGTATCAATCAAGGAATAATAATTTATTAGGACAGATGAATATCCGCGGAAAAATTCAGGACGCCATTTATAATGCACTAAAATCGGAAGAGCCTCCAATGGTGGAGAAAAGCACGAAGTAGATGATGGCCATTAGCTGATAGCTGTTGGCTATTGGCTCATAGCTCAGAGCTCAGAGCTCAGAGCTGCGAGTGCTTTGTTGTTGGAATGAGGACTACAAGGCGGTTTAAAGTTTGATGCTCACTTCGTTCGCAAGGAGATTGCTTCGCTGCGCTCGCAATGACTTCAATTAGAAAACGCATTACTGCCTCGCCATCTCCTACATGGGGCCCGGCGTAAAGGCCTCTCCGATTATAGGGTTATTTACAATCTTTACTGACTTTCTGGTTTAAAGTCATTGCGAGCGCAGCGAAGCAATCTCCTTGCGAACGAAGTGAGCATCAAACCTTAAGCCGCCTCGTAGTCCTCGTTCCAACAACAAAGCACTCGCAGCTCGCAGCTCTGAGCTATCAGCCAATAGCCAACAGCTCTAAGCTATCAGCCATCAGCCTTTTCTCCCCCTTCCTTCGGCGGTCTTCTCAATTGTGGCCTTGGAGGATTGCTTTTTGGTTGTTGTCCCGGCGGTCTTTGCTGGTTAGGTGGTCTTTGTTGATTTTGTTCGGGTCTTTGTTGATTTTGTTGATTGCCGGGCCTTGGGGGTTGTGAAGGACGCTGCTGTTGTTTGTTCGGCTGCCCCGGTTTTTGCAATTGCTTCGGCTGCCCCTGTCTTTGTTCCCTTCCTTTTTGTTGTCTTTTCTTGTCGGCCTTTTCCAGGCTTTTCAGACTGATATGTCCCACTACATCAACAAACTCGGGTTCTACTTCTTTGTCCTTTAAAGCCGTTACTTCCACTGCTTCCAGTTCTTCGGGAATGATGTTCTGGTTATTGAGTGACCGGATTTTTCGGACCCTTTCCAGTGTGAGCGGATATTGTTTGTTGCTATCAGGAAGAACATACCACATCAGATTTTTGAAGATATCTTTTTTGATCAGTGTGGCGTTTCCGCGGGCTACCTGCAGCATGTCGGCATTTTCCGGAAATCCCTGAAGTGCATCGAGGTAAGTATCGAGTTCATAATTGAGACAGCATTTAAGACGTCCGCATTGTCCGCTCAATTTTGTTTGATTGATGGAAAGATTTTGGTAACGGGCTGCTGCTGTATTTACCGATTTGAAATCGGTAAGCCAGGTGGCGCAACAAAGTTCACGGCCGCAACTGCCGATTCCACCCACTTTTGCAGATTCCTGGCGAGCGCCGATCTGTCGCATTTCCACTTTAACCCTGAATTCAGAAGCATAAAGCTTGATCAACTCGCGAAAGTCAACCCGGTCATCAGCTATATAAAAGAAGGTTGCTTTTTTTCCATCGGCCTGGAATTCCACTTCACTCATCTTCATATTCAGATTGAGTTGCCTGGCCATGGCGCGGCTTCGGATCAGGGCTTCTTTTTCGCGGGCCTTGTTTTGTTTCCAAAGTTCGATATCCCGGTCGGATGCTTTTCTCAATATCCTTTTCATTTCCGGATTGTGCTCGTCTACTCCTTTTTTCTTGAGCTGAATACGAACCAGTTCACCGGTCAGGGATACTTCACCAACATCAAAACCACTTACGCCCTCAACGGAAATGATATCTCCTTTTTCAAAATACTGAAGAGAATTGTTTCGGTAAAAATCTTTTCGGCTACCCTGGTTAAAACTTACTTCAACGACCCGGCATGCTTCGTCCACGTCATTGACGGGCAGGTTCATTAGCCAATCGTAAGTATTCATTCGATTACAGCCACCTGTACTGCATCCTCCATTGCTTTTGCAACCATTAGGCTTGCCACCGTTAGCGGAGGTGCCGCAGCTATCACAACCCATACTGATTTACTTCCTGTTTAAAGATTATGAGGCCGGCAATAGAATAGGCTATGAAACACCTTTGTTGAAAAACCTGGCGCACCGGAACCGGGCGCAAGTACTGAGAGGGCGATCAACCCAAACAATCAGTATATAGAGAGTATTTGATAGCTTATTGAATCATTCTACACTATGCCGATAACCCCGGATATATATTGAGCCGTCTTGGGGCGCCCAGCCTAAGCTTCAACGCCAGAACACGGGTAAGGGCAAATATAATTTTTTTATTTCTAAGTAGGAGAACCATTTGAAGGAGAAGTCAGAAGGAAAAAAGGGAAAACCAAAAAGATGAGGAAATATTCTTACAACAAGACAAAAGGCATTGGGCTCTTTCGCTCTCCGCTCTGTTTCTCTGCTCTTTCGATTAAACGGCCGTCAACACATTGTTGCGTACAATGTAGTAGATCTTGATGGTGAGCGCATGAAAGAGGATCTTCGCATTCGCATTGCGTTCAATATAATAACTGGCCTTGTCCAGCTCCGAAGCAACCGCTTCTTTTTGTTCCAGGCTCATGGTACGGTTCAACCGGCTCGCAAAATCTTTTTCGCCATCGGAAAGACTTTGCAGGATAATCTCTTTGAGTGCGCCCCCACTTGCTTCCAGCCGTACGGCCTGTTCCAGCAAATGGGTAAAATGACGAAGGAACTGTTTTTGTTTTTCCCTTCCAAGCCTGCTGATCTCTTCGATCAGTTTTACCTGGGCGATCGGCTGATTTTTTAAGGTAGCATTGAGCCAGTCGCGCAACAATCCGTGGAAGTCTTCATCAGCGTGTTGGAGTAGCTGAAGTGCTTCCCTGTAATTACCCTGGCTGGTATTGGACATCTGTTTTGCCTGTTCTGAGGTGCAGGCCTTTTTGGCGAGCAAGGATTCCTCGATGTCCTTTGGTTCGAGGGCAGGAATTTTTATGAGCTGGCACCGCGAACGAATGGTAGAAAGAATTCCACTTTCAGATTCAGCTACCAGGATGAAAAGCGTATTGGCAGGTGGTTCTTCAATCACCTTTAAAAGTTTATTGCCTTCCTTCCCAAGGTATTCGGGCATCCAAAGCACCAGTATCTTATAGCCACTTTCAAAACTTTTGAGGTTTAATTTCCGGATGATGTCATTGCATTCCTGCGCCGTGATATTTCCCTGCTTGTTCTCCGCTCCGATAAATTGCAGCCAGTCGTAAATATTCCCATAAGGAAATTGCTGTATGAATTCCCTCCATTCCAATGCAAAGTCGGTGCTGATGGGAGGTGTTCCCGATTTTTTGGTCACGACCGGATAAGAATAATGAATATCGGGATGAACCATTTGATTGGCACGGCCGAACGAAGATTGCTGTTGCATCCAGGCATCTGCTTCATCAGGAGTGGCAGGAAGTTTTTTTGCCACGGGTTCTCCAAACAAAGATGCTTCCGATGTGGCGGATGGCTGGGAAGGAAGAAGGCTGATGTACTGGGCAAAAGCAAGAGCGAGGGGAAGGGCACCACTTCCTTCTTTTCCCAAAAAAAGCAGGGCGTGACTAAGCCGGTTGTGTTCCACTAATTCCACCAACTGCTGCTTCACATCTTTCTGACCGATCACCGCTTTGAACAACATAGTCCTTAAAATAAAAAAGCTGTCCGCCTCAGGCCGACAGCTTCAAATATCATGATTCTTTTTTTCTTTAGTTCAGGTATTTCAAAACTTCATCACTCATTGGTTTGGTCTGGTTGTGGATCACAGTAATGAGCTTTCCATGTTCGTCTACCAGAAATTTGGTGAAGTTCCATTTGATGGGATCATCATATCCCAGTTTTTTTGCTTCGCCAACGAGGTATTGAAAAATGGGAGCGATGTCATCACCCTTTACCGATACCTTGGCTGCCATCGGAAAACTAACTCCGTAATTTTTTGTACAGAATTCCTTGATCTCGGTGTTGGTACCAGGTTCCTGTGCACCAAAATTGTTGGCAGGGAATCCAACGATCACAAGTTTGTCCTTATACTTCTCATATAATTGTTCCAGTTCGGCATATTGAGGTGTATTCCCGCATTTGGAAGCGGTATTGACGATCATGATCTTCTTTCCTTTATACTTTGAAAAATCGATGGAGCCGCCATCGAGGCTTTCCACCTTGAAATCATAAATAGAGCTTGCTGTGAGCAGTGCTGAGACAAGTAGGGCAACCAGTGCTATTTTCATAATGAAATGTTTAGTTCAATAACAACGTAAAGATAAGATAGTTGGCTGCCTTGGGTAATACAGAATTCTTAAATCTTTGTGCGGATAGCTCCTGGTCCTTCATGAAACAGACCTTCAAAATTCAGTGCTTACTGTTTTTCATAAGCGCCAAGGTCGGGAAGACCAACAGGCCTCGGATGACCATCGAGGTCAAGGGTCACACTGGCATCTACTCCTTTATCAATAGCAGGGGACTGGGGTGAGAGTTGAAATCGGTAAATCCTGTCTGTTGTATTGATCAATTCAAAGAGCGGGTCCTGATTGATTGGATTTTTGATGGTGCAGTTGGCAGGCGCATGTTCAACCCGCCACAACACATTTTCGAAGACTACCTGGAAAGAGTTACCCGTTCCCTGTCGAAGTACTACAGCTTCATCGGGAACAATGCCATTGTTCTCACCCCAGAAAATGCAGTTCCTGAAAAGCGCATTGAGGTTGGATACCGCAGGCGATCCATTCAGATTCACAAAATCGGTAACCACCAGAATAGGATCTTTATGCTGAATATAACTGCTGGAATAAGTAGCCGCCGTGCAATGCGTGAATTGATAATTGCCGCCCTGAACCAGAAAAATATTTTTTCCGCAATTACTTACCAGAACATTTCGGGCAGTAATGCTGGCATTGATTCCCAGGATGCCTGCATCCCAGGCATTGTCGATGATGGTTTCATTGAGCGTGAGCTGAACTCCGGGTCCGGCCGCCACAACGGCCTGGTAAGCGTTTTTGATAATGGCAAAAGAGATCAGATTGTTTTTGCTGGAAGAAGTGAAGATCAGCCCTGGATAACTGGCAGGAAAATCACGATACGGATCATCCGTGCGATCACCTGAAAAAACAACACGGCCGCTGTCGGCTGCTGCACCATTCACCTGAAGCGATCCATTTATAATAAATGGGGCATCGGCGTGCACGAATACATGGCATCCCCTGTTGATGGTGAGTACAGCATTGCTGTCCACCACTAGTCCACCGAGGATCACATAGGGAAGATCATTGTTCCAGGTTTCAGAGCCGGTGATTTTTTTATTCCGGAAAAAATGAGCGTTCTTCCCAAATGCATCGAGCTGAATAAATCTTATGTTGCCATTGTAGTTGATTTCAATACTGTCGTGCACCAAAAAAGGAAGACTGGAAGAATTGGGATCGATCCTGACTGTTACAAAAACATACATGCTGTCGTGCGCCAGGATCTCAACATTTTTTACTTCAGGGCCTGGTGAGCCGTCCACATTGATCTTGAAAGGAGAGGACTGTCCTCCTGCAATCTTTACTGAAGAAATCGAAATTCCTTTGTCATGGTCGTTGATGATCTTCACCAGTTGGGATACGGAACCAGTGGTGGTAAACACTGTATCGAAATGAAGCGTGTCTTCTGAAACCCTTAAAAAAACAGAAGCGCTGTTGGTGATCGCATCTTTTTTGCAGGCATAGAAAGCCAGCAGAATGAAAAAGAAAAAAAGATTTTTCACAGGCTTCATTGGCTAAAAATAGTCAGGAACAAAAGAAATATGAACTGTGGCGAAAAATAATTTAGTCTCTTAGTTCCCGGAAGCGAAACAAAGCGTGGCAATACTGAGCTCGAGTTCTTTCACCTGCAACAGGGCACGGCCGCACGATTCCAGCGTAGCACCTGTTGTGGCGACATCATCTACAAGAAGTACGTGTTTGCCCTGTGCTTTCTCGGGATTCATCAGCGCAAACCTTCCTTCCATGTTTTGCCAACGTTCTATTCTTCCCTTCCTGGTCTGGGTTTCTGTAAAAGAAGTACGCACCAATAAATTGTTGTGAACGGGCCTGCACAGGATCTCCGAAAGCCCTTCGCAAAGTAAGTACGACTGATTGTAGCCTCTTTTCTTTTCTCTTGAACGAAACAGCGGAAGAGGAACCAGCAAATCAACCGAAGAAAATCTTTCCGCAGAGGCGATTGCATATCCCATCAATCTTCCCAGGTATTGGCCCAGCTCTCTGTTGTTTTTGTATTTGAGCTGATGCAACAACTGCTGCACCAATGATCTCTTGGTAAAATAATATTGAGCGGTTGCAGAACGAACCGGAAGCCTTCCCCAGAAAATTTTTTCCATGGGATTATCAGCATACAGATGAAAATTAGTTTGGGGAAGAGAATTGTAACAATAAAGGCAAAGGAGATGATTCTTGTCAATGAGGTCTGTTCCGCATCCTTCGCAAACCTGGGGAAAAGCAAGATGCAGGAGCGACTCACTCAGCTGCCGGATGATGCCCATAAAATTTTTGCCAATCTAGCTTCAATTCTTTTTCGGGCAAGGGGAAAATCCACAAGGTCCCTGGAGAAAAAACCATTAGACATCTTCTCCCTGCAAACTTTCTCTATCAACCAAACAGGTAGCGATACACTTCCTCAACTCTTCCCATCGTCACAATTTCAATATTGAATTTTTGTTTGCCCATTCCCTTTTGGTTGTACTTGGACACAATGATTTTTTTGAATCCCAGTTTTTCTGCTTCGGCAATACGCTGTTCGATGCGGTTCACCGCACGTATCTCCCCGCTTAGTCCTACTTCACCTGCAAAACAGATCTCATGAGGCAATGCCGTGTCTTCATAAGATGAAAGCAAGGCCACCAGTACCGCCAGATCAATGGAAGGGTCTTCCACTTTTAGTCCGCCGGCGAGGTTGAGAAAAACATCCTTGACACCAAAATGAAATCCGCCTCTCT
This sequence comes from Flavisolibacter sp., assembly GCA_045805145.1. Taxonomy (GTDB): domain Bacteria; phylum Bacteroidota; class Bacteroidia; order Chitinophagales; family Chitinophagaceae; genus Flavisolibacter. Next base: position 18,635 of record JBJMLU010000128.1, read on the forward strand.
TCTCCAGAACGGCCAACAACAGCTGAAGTCTTCTCAGATCAAATCCGCTCACCGTTCTTTGAGGAGTTCCATAAACCGATTGAGTTACCAGTGCCTGCACTTCAATCAGCAGCGGACGTTGTCCTTCTATGGTGGCAGCGATTGCGATGCCGCTCAGCTGATCTTCTTTTTGTGTGATCAGAATTTCACTCGGATTCAACACAGGGCTCATTCCACTATCGTTCATTTGATAAATTCCCAGTTCGGCTGTGCTGCCAAAACGGTTCTTCAATGTCCTGAGAATTCTATAAGCATAATGACGGTCGCCTTCAAATTGAAGAACCGTGTCCACCATATGTTCCAGCAATTTTGGACCGGCAATGCTTCCTTCCTTGGTGATGTGACCAATCAGAAAAACAGGTGTATTTGTTTCCTTGGCAAACTGCTGAAATTCTGCAGCGCACTCCCTGATCTGCGAAACACTTCCTGGAGAAGAATCGATGAAAGGTGATTCAAGTGTTTGAATGGAATCAACGATGATCAGATCGGGTTTTAATTTTTTGATCTCTGAAAAAATTGTTTGAGTGGAAGTTTCCGTGAGTAGAAAAAAATTTTCGTTTGTCATGTTCAAACGGTCAGCGCGCATTTTTATCTGCTGTTCACTTTCTTCTCCACTGATGTAAAGCGTAACGATTTGCGGAAGCTGAAGTCCCATTTGGAGAAAAAGGGTTGACTTTCCAATTCCAGGTTCTCCGGCAATGAGTACAATGCTTCCTGGAACAATTCCTCCGCCCAACACGCGGTTCAATTCTTGATCGCTCGTTATGAGGCGTGGTGTTTCGTTTGTTTTTATTTCATGAAGGGCCTGAGTTTTTTTTGAACTCACTTCACCGTTGTATGATTTCCAGTCGGCCGAAGATTTTTTTGTGTCTTTTTGAATGAGTTCTTCCACAAAACTGTTCCACTGATGACACGAAGGACACTTGCCTAACCACTTCGCACTTTCATAACCACAATTCTGACAGAAATAGGCTGTTTTTATTTTCGACATCGCTAAAATTAAATCGAATTAAGAATGAAAATTTCCCGGAAAAAGCAATTGGAGAAGGAAGAAAAAAGAGGAGAAAAATTTTTAGTAAAAAGGGCTGATCTTGCGATCAACCCTCTTACTTACTAACCCATTAAATTCTGACACTAAATTACAAATCTGCCCCACATTACAAAATTATTTTTTGGCCCTGTGCATAACTTTTGCTCAATTTTATATAAGACGCTTTAACAAAATCACTCTCATAACACATTGAAAACCAGTGAATAATTGGCAGCTTCTGAAACAAGGCCGGGTTTCTTTGTGCTGCAAAACTGACAGCAAGGTCAAGAAAAAAAACACAGTTCTGACAAAAAGTGTTTTTACGGTTGCAGTACTTGATTTGGATGAAGATCTGACAAAGAGCTGGTGTAAAATTGAATCAAATGACACCCTCCATATTTATAGTTTCTCTGATTTTTATTGCGATCAGCATGATGGTTTCCATGGTCCTGAAAAGCAGGTTCGCGGCTTTCGGTAAAATCCGGCTTTCATCTCATCTTACAGGTAAGGAGATCGCTGAAAAAATGCTCCGGGAGAACGGAATTTATGACGTTACGGTGGTTTCTGTAGAGGGGTTTCTGAGCGACCACTACAATCCGCTGACGCGTACCATTAACCTCAGCTCTGATGTATATAATAATGACAGTGTTGCTGCTGCAGCAGTAGCTGCCCACGAAACCGGCCATGCCGTTCAACACGCGAATGCCTATGTGGCTAAACCTCAGGAGCCGGCTGGTTCCCATTGTCCAGTTCAGCTCTACTCTGGTGAATTGGATTCTGCTCATCGGGGTGTTCATGGCCAGCTCTGGCAATCCCACGCTGCTTCTGGTAGCAATTGGACTGTTCGCCCTCATTGTCATTTTCTCCCTCATTACGCTTCCAGTGGAATTGGACGCCAGCCGCCGGGCGCTAGCCTGGCTGCAAAGGAGCAATGTCACCAATGCACCGGAATATCTCAAGGCACAGAACGCACTTAACTGGGCTGCAATGACCTATGTGGTAGCAGCACTGGCAGCCGTCGTCACCCCGGTTCAATATATCCTTGTATATATTGGCAGCAGAAACAGGAATTAAAGAAAAAGGAACGAACCAAAAAGAAGATCAAGACAAATGAAATAATAAGAAGAATCCCTTATTCTTTTAATATTACCGAAAAATATATATTTTGAGACTCCTTCGAAACCGAGCAGCGTTTTATTGAGTTTATTTATCTTTCAGCCGTATTTATTTTTTTCAAAATTAATCTTCATATGAGAAAACTGCAGATCTTACTGCTTGTGGGATGCCTGTTGCACACGCAATTTTTGCTGGCTCAGGTACAGGTCTCCGGCCGGGTAACAGACGACAGAGGCACCGCACTTCCTGGTGTCACAGTCACTATTAAGAACAAAAAAGCAAGTACAGTCACAGACGAGAATGGATCTTACAGGATCTCTGCTCCTCAAAACAGCACACTGGTGTTCAGCTATTCGGGGTACCAAAATCTCGAAAGGATTGTTACCGGTGGTTCTGTAGATGTTTCGCTTCAGCCGGGCGACAACACTATGTCTGAGGTAGTAGTAACGGGTTACCTTTCCCAGACCCGCCGACAGGCAACGGGATCCATCAGCCGGGTAAAAGCAGATGAAGTGAGACTGCAGCCGATCGGATCTTTTGAACAGCAGCTTCAGGGAAAGGCTGCCGGTGTTTTGATCCAGTCGTCCAGCGGCCAGCCTGGATCACCAGCTTCCGTAACCATCCGTGGTAGAGGATCTGTATTGGGTTCTACCCAGCCACTTTACATCGTGGATGGAATCCAGATCAGCGCAGCAGACTTTCAGAGTATGAATCCTTCTGACTTTGAAACCTATAATATTCTAAAAGATGCCGTAGCGACTGCCCAATATGGTTCCAGAGGTGCCAACGGCGTGATTCTGATCACTACCAAGAGAGGAGCCAATTCCAAAACAAAAATTACCTATGACTATCAGCACGGAATCGGGCGCATGCCCGAAAACAAACTCCGTCTGATGAATTCAGAGGAGAAGATCGCATTTGAAATGAATGCAGATGGAATTTATGGTACCAATCCAAACGGATGGTCGCAGGCAGAAGCAGATAGTCTTTCTAAGGTACAGGCCAATTGGAGCGAAGCCCTGTTTAGAAAATCCATCACCAACCAGCACCAGCTAAGTCTGTCTGGTGGAAATGAACATACACGTTTCTTTATTTCCGGATCTATTTTCAAACAGGAAGGCGTAGTGATTGCTACAGGGCTTGACCGTTATACGGGCCGGGTAAATATTGACCATACTGCAGGAAACTTTAAAGTCAGCCTGAATAGTTATGTAGGTTCTTCCCTGTTTATCAATACCAGCGAAGCCAATACGGGCATTGGTTCTCCGCTCAATGCCATCCGCTGGCACCTTCCATATGTTACGCCCTATTTGCCTGACGGAAGTTATAACCAGGCAGACCTGGCCATTCAGGGTCAGCCTAATGCGCTTCAGGAATTATTGGAAAATCCAGGAAATAATAAACAGCTCAAAGGTGTTGGCAATGCCAGTGTTGAATATGATGCGCCCTTCCTGAAAGGTCTTTTCGCAAAAACAAATTGGGGAATTGACTTTACGGAGAATATGAACCGCAAATACATCAGCGCCTCCACTTATCTTGGATCACAACAGCGCGGTACCAAAGGGTCTTTCTCTGAATCATTGGGCCGGAATACGCGTTACACGGGAACCACTTCCATTGGTTATCGCAAACAAACGCTCGATCAGGGTTTCAGCATCAACCTTTTCAATGAAATTATCCAGCGTGACTTCAACAGCTTTGGATACACCGGCTATGGACTTGTAGGACCATTGAGAAATGGCGCAGGCATTACCCCCGGCACTTCCGACAACGGATTCATTCCTACAGTGAGCAGCAATGAATCAAGCCTGGCAATTCTTTCTTATTTCGCCATTGCCGAATACAATTTCAAGAACCGCTACTTCCTTAATGGTACGGTTCGACGCGATGGTGCTTCAAAACTGGCAGAAGGCAAGAAATGGGCAACCTATGGTGCCATTGGCGCCAGTTGGGTTATTAGCTCTGAAAGCTTTATGTCCGGATCCAGCTTGTTCAATGACCTGAGATTGAAAGCGAGTTATGGTTCTGCAGCCAATTCCAATGTAGGCGGAGACTATGAGGCATTAGAGCAATTCGGACCAACTTCTTATAATGGTGTAGGCGGACTTATTCTAACCAACATCAAAAAACCTGAACTTACCTGGGAAAGAAGAACAACTTTTAACGCCGGTATCGATTTCGGTATTCTGAAAAACAGAGTGAGCGGAACAATCGAAGTATATAATTCCATCACTAATAATCTTTACCTGAACAGGCAACTTTCCGGAACCAATGGAGTGAATTCTATTCTCACCAACATGGGTAAATTGCGCAACCGCGGTTTGGAAGTAACGGTGAACGCCAATATCATAAGATCTGCTTCATTCAACTGGACCATTTCTGCCAATCATACTTTCAACCAGAGCAAGATCCTGGCCCTCGATGGACAGCAGGATAATGTGGATGGACTGTTCATCAACCGCGTAGGTGAATCACAGAATTCCATTTATGTTGTACGTTTCAAAGGTGTTGATCCCAATAACGGAAATTCCATTTACCTCACCAAGGATGGTAAAGAAACAGAAGTGTATGATCCGAATGATCGCGTCATTGTTGGAACGACTGATCCTCCCCATTTCGGTGGTGTTACCAATACATTTAACTATCGTGGACTTGAACTCAGTGTGCTGATCTCATACATGTTTGGCAACAAGATTTACAACAACGACCGCACCAACGTAGAGAATCCGGGTTATTATTATTCCAGTACGTCCGCCGCTCTGCTGAGGGCATGGACCAAGCCGGGAGATGTTACAGACATTCCAAGTTTATTGGAGGATTATCATCCGGAAACGACACGCTATGTTGAAGATGGAAGTTTCGCACGTCTTCGCAACGTGATGTTGAGCTACAGTCTTCCTTCATCAGTGGCAGGCCGCATCAAGGCCAGTACAATCCGTGTATTTGTACAAGGCGAGAACCTGTACACTCATCACCATGTTCAATCATATGATCCGGAAGGAACAGGCTATCTGCTCGGAGCCGTTTATCCTCAATTGAAAACGGTAACATTTGGAGCAACTGTTGGATTCTAATTTTTTAATGACAATGATTATGAAAAGCAAACTGAAATATTTTTCTGCTATCGTGATGGCCGGGTCGGTGTTGGCCTCGTGTACAAAAAAGATCGACCTGAATCCTACGTACACGGTGAACGGTGATGCAAGCTTTACCACCATTGCTGATTATGAAGCGGCACTCATCGGAACTTATGCAAGACTGAAAGCAAACAGTTATTATGGAAGTGTAAATGGTTCCAATGCTTTTGTTGGACTGCCCGATATGCTAAGTGATAATTTTTATGAAAGCAGTGAATCACTTGCCAACTATACTACGCTGCAACGTTGGAGCTACACAGCCGACGATGGAAATATTGAAGATACATGGCTGGATGCTTATTCCGTAGTGCAACAAGCAAATCTGACTCTTCGCGGAATTGATAAGCTCTCCACATCTGAACCGGGTGCGGTGAATCGCGTAAAAGGTCAGGCACTTGCCTTAAGAGCACTGGCGCATTTTGACCTGTTCCGTTATTTCGGAGAAGAATACGACCGCAATTCCACCAAGATGGGAGTTCCATACGTAGAAGCATACGACATCGAGCAAAAGCCTGCTCGCCTGAACGTGAAGCAAACCTACGACAAGATCGAAACAGACCTGAAGACAGCAAAAAGCCTCCTGTCAAGTACCGACAAATCCATCCAGTCGATTACCAGTACTGCAGCAGGCAACAGAGCTTACGTAGATAGCCTTGTGGTAGATGCGATGCTGGCCAGGATGTATAATTATGCAGGAGTATCGGACAGCGCCATCAAATATTCTACCTATGTGATCAATGCCCGTCCGCTTGCCAGCCAGGCAAATTTTCCTTTGATCTGGACTGATGCGAGCACGGCTGAAGTGATTTGGGCAGTTAAGTTTGAAAGTGGTAACAGCGATATCGGTGGAAATATTTATTATGTGGTGGGCAATCGCGCATCATACCGGCCTACTACCAACCTGATCGCACTTTACAATACGGGTACTGATATACGTTATAGTTCATATTTCCAGAATCGTACAAAGAGTGGATCATCCAGGCTTGTATTGTCAAAGTATCTGGCGAAACAGGCACGCCTTAATAACCCGGATGGAATTGTTGATTTCAAATCTTTCCGTACGGGTGAAATGTATCTGATTCGCGCAGAAGCTTACGCCAGAAAAGGACTCGATGCGCAAGGACTTATAGATCTGAATGCCTTACGCACTGCACGCGGATCGGCAACAGGAGTTGAAGCAGGTGCTGCATTGATCAATGCTATTTTTGATGAAAGAAGAAAAGAGCTGGTTGCAGAAGGCCATCGCTTCTTCGATCTGAAACGCACTACACGCACCGTAAACAGAACAACCAACTGCGTGAACTTCTGTACACTTCCTCCCTCTGCACGCGAATGGGCATGGCCAATTCCTCAGAGCGAGATTACAGCCAATCCGAAAATGGTTCAAAATCCTGGCTACTAACCTGGATTACCAGAGAAAGAGTAAATAAAATAAAAAATAAAGTCCTGCATTGCAGGACTTTATTTTTTAAATAGGGTCTTAGTAAGTCTGGTTAAATTATTTTCAAAACCTGTTTCAGTACCACGTACTCTGTAGCGTTAAAAAATATAATCTACTGCAAAAAATAAAACAGCCCGCACTTGAGGGGCCGTTTCGTTTATTCCTGAACGCTTTTGCTGTTCATGCAAATAATCCAGCTTTTCTGTTGGCCATGGCGGTAATCCTGAAATCCTGGTTAAACCAATCCATCCCAAATCCCGGTCATCAAAGCTTTATCTCTTCCTGGTTGCTGTCGAAAAAATGGAATTCGGTAAGGTGGTAACTGGTGTCTGTCTTGATAAGAATGGTTTGATTGAATTTTCTTTTCCACTTCGCTACTCTTGACCACAGCCATCCTTTTGTGAGATAGGCATACACAATGGGATGAACAATGAGTGTGAGGTTGCGGTGCTTGTGGGTAATGAGGTAGCTGAGATTTTTTTCAATCTCGTCTTCAAGGATCAAGGTAGAAGCAATCTTTCCGGTTCCATTACAGGTGGGACAAACTTCCTGCGTATTGATGTTCATCTCCGGCTTCATGCGCTGACGCGTGATTTGCATCAGTCCGAATTTGGAAATAGGAAGCACGGCATGTTTGGCCCTGTCAGGCCTCATGAATTCTTCCATTGCTTCGATCAGCTTCTTCTTGTTCTCGGGCATTTTCATATCGATGAAGTCTACAACGATAATGCCTCCGATATCTCTCAGTCGCAGTTGTCTTGCAATTTCATCTGCTGCTTCCAGGTTGGTCTCCAGTGCATTTTGCTCCTGGTTATTGCTTACACTTTTGTAACCGCTGTTCACATCAATCACATGAAGGGCTTCAGTGTGTTCAATAATGAGATAGGCGCCACTATTGAGGTTCACGGTCTTTCCAAATGAAGCTTTTACCTGCTTGGTGATTCCAAATTGGTCGAAGATGGGCGTTCCATTCTGATGAAAGCTTACAATGTCAGCTTTCTCCGGAGCAATGCGCTGGATATAAGTCTTTGATTCGGAAAAAATATTTTTGTCGTTGGTCACGATGCGGTTGAAATCTTCGTTGAGCAGATCACGGAGAATGCTCGCGGTTTTTGTCTGTTCGCTTAGAATCTTGGTTGGCGGTGTTGCTCCCCTGAGATTCTGCTGAATCGACTTCCACATAGCCGTAAGGTCGGAGAGGTCTTCGTGCAGTTCGGCTGTATTTTTTCCTTCTGCTGCAGTGCGCACGATGACACCAAAATTTTTTGGCTTGATGGATTCAACAATGCGTTGCAATCTTTTTCTTTCTTCCGATGAATGGATCTTGCGGGATACAGCAACAATATCATTGAAAGGAGTAAGGACGATAAAACGTCCGGGAAGTGAGAGCTCACAACTAAGCCTTGGGCCTTTTGCAGCAATCGGCTCTTTGAGGATCTGCACGAGGATGTTGGGTTTACCTCCGAGCACTTCATTGATCTTCCCTGTTTTTACAATCTCGGGTTCAATTTGAAATTGCCCGAAATCGAGACCCTGCGGCGACTTGTCGTTGATGGACATCTGCGTAAATTTTAGCAGAGACCGTGCATAAGGACTCAGGTCGGTGTAATGAAGAAAGGCGTCTTTTTCGTAGCCCACATCCACAAAGGCAGCATTGAGTCCGGGAATGAGTTTTTTTACTTTTCCCAGATACAGGTCGCCCACCGCAAAGCGTGCATCCGTTTTTTCACTGTGCAGCTCTACCAGTTTTTTGTCTTCCAATAAGGCGATGTCTACGCCATGGGCGCTTGAATGAATAATCAATTCCTTGTTCACATTACTACAGCTTTAATAGATGCTTATGGTAATCAGGTTGCAATGCTTGTACCGTACTGCTGCAGTAATCTGGTAATATAGCGGGGCAAATTGATGGGGAGAATTGCAATCGGTAGTTGCGCAACCAGCCAAAACTGTATACCGGGACCTGAGGCCCCGGTAAATTCTTCAGAACCTATTTGTTTCTCTTTTTATGCCGGTTCTTTCTTAATCTTTTTTTACGTTTGTGCGTCGCAATTTTATGACGTTTTCTTTTTTTACCACAAGGCATACTTCGTTAATGTTTTTATTTAGTGATCTATTTCTTTAGTTCGGCAATTCTTGCCTCTACTTCCTGTTTTACTTCGGCGATTTTGATCAGAGGCAAAGTTTTCTGATACCAGTTGATCGCTTCTTCCTTGTTTCCCATCTGCTCCTCTGTTTCTGCTACCCGGATCATTGCTTCCCAATTATTGGGCTCAATCCTTACGACTCTTTTAAACCTTGCCAGTCCCTTTTCCAGTTGTCCCGACACCAGGCTTGCCTGTCCCAGGGTCATTTGCGCATACACATTGTTAGAGTCCCTGTCTGCTACCTCCCTGATCATACTGATACCCTGCATTGGCATGGCTATTTCGCCAAACAGGTAAACCGCACCCAATCCTATTTTCGAGGAATCATTCTGCGCGTTCAGTTTCAAGGAACGTTCGAACAGGTCCTTAGCCTGAAAAGCTTCCCAGTGTTTTACATCGGGATTCTTTTGGTCAACCAGGTTGTTCAAAAACAAATGGGCTGCAAATGTGAGGGATTTTTCTGAATTTTCCAACCGGGCTGCTTCAGCGGTGTACCAGGCATAGGGTTCAAATATCCGCGCACTGTCCAACCAAAACCTGGAGAGCTGATGATAAATGTGAATCTTTTGGTCCTTTACGTCTCCGCGTGAAATGCTATGCTCCAAAAAATTAAGTCGGGTAACCTGCTCTGGGGAGAGACGTTCTTTGGCTTGTGAAAGGATGCTGTCAACAGACAGGGCAGCAGCAGGCTTCACCTCCATGGGGGAGGCTTTTACAGAGGACGGTCCGAAAATCTGCTTTTCCGTAGCGGCATAAATTCCGATAACAGCGAGAATGGCAATGCCTGCCGTGATCCATTGAGCTTTGTTCATGTCCTTCTGCAATTGAAGGACGCAAAGTTACTATACTGCAGCCAGTTTCTTGACTTCAGCAACAAACTCCTTGGCTGGTTTAAATGCCGGGATGTTGTGCTCAGGAATGTGAACGGCAATGTTCTTTTTGATGTTGCGGCCAATCTTCGCAGCTCTTCTTTTTGTGATGAATGAACCAAATCCACGGATATAAATGTTCTCACCTTTGGAAAGTGAATCTTTAATTTCCTTGAACATGGATTCAAGCGTTACTAAAACATCTACCTTGGGTATGCCTGTTTTTTCAGAAATCTGGTTGACTAAGTCTGCTTTTCTCATAGCAAAGTTTTAGAATGTTTGATAACAATATAGTACAAAGTACAGTGATTGTCAATAGAATAGAAAATAATGTTACTAAATTGTCGGACAAATGCCCACAGAAGCAGAAAACTTACGCCCTGTAAAGCAGGAAAAGACACCAGATGCGCCTAAAACCAGCCAATTTGTATCTGGACTTCTTCGGTGGAATCATGAGGAAAACCAGCGCGATATGCCCTGGAAGGGCGAAAAAAATCCGTACCGGATCTGGCTGAGCGAAGTGATTCTACAGCAAACAAGGGTGGAACAGGGACTCAAATATTATGAAAACTTTATCAGGGCCTTCCCTGATGTACAGTCGCTTGCTGCTGCTCCCGAAGATCAGGTATTCAAACAGTGGGAAGGGCTCGGATATTATTCGCGTTGCCGCAACCTTATTGCAGCTGCAAGGATCATCGCCAATGAAATGAATGGCGAATTCCCAAAAGACTATGAAACCATACTAAAATTAAAAGGTGTGGGTAGTTATACGGCTTCAGCTATTGCATCTTTTGCTTATAATCTTCCTCATGCCGTATTGGATGGAAATGTTTTCCGCGTGCTTTCACGCGTTTTTGATTTGGAAACTCCAGTGGATTCAACGGAAGGGAAAAAAATTTTCTCCAGTTTTGCACAGTCCATTCTTCCTGCCGAACGACCGGCGGAATACAACCAGGCTATCATGGATTTCGGGGCCACTGTATGCAAACCTTCTCCTGATTGCGCCCGTTGCTTCTTCAACCATGGTTGCCTTGGTTTTTTAAAAGGAAAACAAAAAGCCCTCCCCATAAAAGAAAAAAAGGGAAGGGTCCGGGTACGGCATTTCAACTATTTCGTGCTGAGATATAAAGACCAGATCGCTGTACAGAAAAGAAAATCAAAAGATATCTGGCAGGAACTCTTTGAATTTCCGATGTTGGAAAAAAACGAACAAACGCCGAAGCTGCTTGATGATTTTAAAAAACAAACCGGGATCAGGTACAGGCTGGTTTCAGAAAACAGCAGCTCTCAGAGACTAACCCATCAGCTCATTCATTTTCGTTTTATTGAACTGGAGCTCGAAGAAAAAACAGATGGGTTTCAGTGGACAGAAAGAGCGCAACTTGGGAGTCTGACCTTCCCGAGAACGCTCAAACAGTTCATTGCACTGGGGTTGCCATGATCAGGACCAACTTGCTGGCAGCAAATTTGATTATCTTTTTTTACATTTACTAGAGCGAATTTTAGACGATTTGTAAAAAGATAAATCAGATTGTATGAGAGGGGTAAACAGGGTGATGCTCATTGGCAATTTGGGAAAAGATCCGGACGTACAGTTTCTGGAAGGAAATATTGCCGTAGCAAAATTCCCGTTGGCAACAACGGAAACCTTTAAAGACCGATCAGGAAAACTCATCTCGCAAACAGAGTGGCATACTGTAGTACTTTGGAGAGGACTGGCTGAACTGGCCCAGAAATATCTACACAAAGGAAGTCTTGTTTACATTGAAGGGCGTCTTCGCACCAGGAGCTGGGAAGACAAGGAAGGTAATCGCAAATTCGCGACAGAAGTAGTAGGCGACAATCTGATCATGCTTGACAAACGTTCCGATGCTACAGGCAGCAGCAGTTCCACTAACATGCATACAGACTCCGGTATTGAAGGATTCGGGGGCACTGATTCTTCCCTGGGAGAAGGTTCGCCGGATATGGAGTATTAAACAATAAAGAATTACTTTTACAACACGATGGCAGGCCTTATGACCTGCCATCGTGTTGAACGTAATCACCAAAATAATTGAATGGATCACCCGGACAGTCTTTTTTCTTTCTTTCCAACCTTTCTTGCCATCAACCCGCAAAGCACCGTTTTTCTGGTTGTATTTCTTTTTCTTCTCCTACTGTTGAGTTTTATTTCCTCAGGTGCGGAAGTGGCTCTGTTCTCATTGCACAACAGGGACGTGAACATGCTCAAAACAAAACAGCATGCAGCAGCCCGTCGCATCATTTCCCTGCTCGACGAACGCAAGGCCGTATACACTTCACTTCTGATTGCCAGTGGTGTATTCAATATCAGCATTGTGATCCTTTCTAATTTTTTGCTTTCTCCTTTGTTTCATTTTGGAGAGATAAATTTTTTTGTGCCCATCGATATCGACATGCTGATCAAGATCCTGCTCATTGCTTTTGTCATTGTATTTTTCTGCAGGCTTCTTCCCAAGGTTTGGGCCACTCAGAACACCCTTCGGTTTGCCTATAGTGTTTCTGCGGTGGTGGAAGCACTTCATCTCTTGTTGCGCAAGATCAGTCTTCGCATGGTGGCCATAGCCGATCAGATCAGCGAAACCAGCGGAGCCAATGAATCGGAAGCCACCAGTATGAAGGAACTGGATGCTGCCATCGAGATCAATAGTGTGGATACTTCTATTGAAGAAAAAAATATTCTCAAGGGCATTGTAAAATTCAGCAATATTTCTGTGCGGCAGATCATGAAATTCCGCCTCGATGTAAATGGAATAGATTATGACATGGCACTCCCGGACCTGATCAGAAAAGTAGAGGACCTTCATTATTCCAGGCTTCCGGTTTATAAAAGCAGTCTTGACGAAATAGTGGGTGTACTCAATACCAAAGACCTGCTTCCTTATCTGAAAGACAGTGACCAGGACTGGCATGGGCTGATCAGGCCAACATTGTTTGTTCCCGAATCCAAATTGATCAAGGACCTGCTCAAGGAATTCCAGACCAAACATATCCATTTCGCTGTAGTTGTAGATGAATTTGGAGGAACCAGCGGTATCGTGACCATGGAAGATATCCTTGAAGAAATTATTGGTGATATCAAGGATGAATTTGACGAGGAAGAAAACTCCGTTCGCAAAATCGACGACGATTCTTATATCGCTGATGCCAAGATCATGCTCTATGATCTCTGTAGAAGTATGCGCATGCCGATCGATACATTTGATGCGGTGAAGGGAGAAAGTGATTCACTGGCCGGACTGGTGCTGGAACTTGCAGGCGCATTTCCTTCTGTAAATGAAACCGTGAGCAGTGGAGACTTTGATTTTACTGTACTGGAAATAGAAAAAAACCGGATCAAGACGGTGAAGATCTTTATCAACCACGAAAGAAATGAAGACGATTAGCACCCTGGCTTTGCTGGCAGTTTTCCTCTTGTCATGCAATACAGATTACGTGTCAAAACCCCGGGGCTATTTTAAGATCCCCCTTCCTCCAAAAAAATACCAGCGATTCGACAAGCCTGGCTTTCCTTACAGTTTTGAATATCCCGTGTATGGCCAGATCGTTCAGGATTCACTTTTTTTTGAAGAGAAGACGGAGAATCCTTACTGGATCAATATAGATTTTCCCCAGTTCAATGGGCGTATTTATATCAGCTATAAGGAAATTGGTCCCAATAAGTTCGATTCGTTGGTAAATGATGCTTATACAATGTCGTACAAGCAACATACCTATCGCGCCTCCGGCATTCATGCCGATCCATTCCAAACATCCAATGGAGTGACCGGTGTATATTTTACGCTGAAAGGAAATGCAGCTACGGCCAATCAATTCTTTGCTACAGACTCCGTCAGGCATTTTTTAAGAGGCGCGCTTTATTTTTCAGCCACGCCCAATGCCGACTCGCTCCAACCCGTCAATAATTTTTTGAAAAAAGATGTAGAGCATTTGATTCAAACGCTCCGATGGAAGTAGGAGTTTAAGTTGAGAGTTATCAGCCCCAACTAAGAGCTTTCTTGGTGCAAGCCCTCTGCGCGCCTAACTTTGCTTAAAACTTAATTGTGATTGCCATAGATAATGTGTTGGTCAGCGATGATGTCATCGAAGCAAAGTTTGTTTGTGATCTGCATAAATGCAAAGGCGGCTGCTGCGAAGATGGAGATGCTGGAGCGCCTCTTGAAAAAGAAGAAAGGAACATCCTCGAAGAAAATTTTGAAGTCATCAAACCTTATCTGACAAAGGAAGGGATCAACGTAATTGAAAAACAGGGCAAGTACCTGTACGATTCCGAGTTTGGATGGGTAACGCCTACTGTGAAAGCAAAGATCTGTGCTTATGGCTTCCGCGACAAAAATGGAATCATCAAATGCGGAATCGAGCAGGCATATAATGATGGAAAGCTGGAATGGAAAAAACCCATTAGCTGTCATCTTTATCCTATCCGGATCACAGAGAGCAGAGCATATACCAATGTGAATTACGAACCGCGCGAAGTATTGTGCAAACCTGCCTGTGCCCTTGGAAAAAAATTAAGAATACCCGTATACCAGTTTCTAAAAGAAGCCATCATCCGCAAATTCGGCGCTGATTTTTATGAAGCGCTGGAACAGGTGGCTGCAGAACATTTTGAAGAAGGAAAAACAAACAAATAATGTCGGAGCATTCATCCTCATTTCTTGCCAAGAGCACCATCAAGGTTTCGGACAGGGAACATCGCAGAAAAATCAATTTCAACATCTCTAAATACAATGCTGTTGTACCAGTAGGCAAACAGCAATTCACAAATGTGAACCTGGCCAGGGAAAGAGCAAAGAATATAAAATGGAAGGCGATTGAAAATCTGGACAGGGAACTGGAAACTTTCGAAGCACAAATAACAAAGAAAGGTGCAAAGGTGATCTGGGCAGAAACAGCCGACGAAGCGCTCAATGAAATTCTGAAGATCTGCCAGGAAAAAAATTGTTCTACTCTCGTAAAGAGCAAGAGCATGGTTACCGAGGAAATTCATCTCAATAAATTCCTCGAGAAAAATGGAATCGAAAGTATCGAGACCGACCTTGGTGAGTACATCCAGCAGCTTGATGAAGAGCCGCCTTATCATATTGTTACTCCGGCCATGCACAAAAGCAAAGAAGATGTAGCCCGCCTCTTTGCCAATAAACTCGGCACGTCTCCACACCTTACTCCCAGTCAGCTCACACTCGTGGCCCGCGAGAAGCTGAGAGAAAAATACATGAAGGCTGAAGTGGGCCTCACCGGAGCCAATTTTATTGTTGCCGATATCGGAGGCATTGCCATCACCGAAAATGAAGGCAATGGCCGACTGAGTTGCGCCTGGCCCAAGACCCACATCGTGGTGGTGGGCATTGAAAAAGTTATTCCTTCCATGACTGACCTTGCTTTGTTCTGGCCCCTTCTTGCAACCTATGGAACCGGACAAAGAGTAACCGTATACAGCTCTATTGTTACAGGACCACGACAGGTATCAGAGAACGACGGACCCGAAGAAATGTATGTGATACTTCTGGATAATGGACGCACCAATATTCTTGCAAATGAAAAAGCAAGAGAATCTCTTTATTGCATTCGCTGTGGTGCCTGTCTCAATGCCTGTCCTGTTTATAAAAATATTGGCGGACATAGTTATGATGCTACCTACAGCGGTCCGATCGGATCGGTGATCACACCGCATTTGAAAGACATGGGCGAATGGAAACATTTGAGTTATGCTTCTTCGCTTTGCGGTAATTGTACCGAAGTGTGCGCAGTGAAGATCAACCTGCACGAATTGCTTTTGGAAAACAGGCACGAAGCTGTTGAAGAAGGTTCTGCAGCATTTGCAGAAAAAATGGCCTGGAAATTCTGGAAGAGCGCCATGCTCCACCGCGGACTAATGAACATGGGTACGGGGAAAATGAAAAGCTGGTTGATCAACAATTTTGGCAAGAGCTGGACAAAACACAGGAGCAACCTGGATTTTCCGCAAAAATCCTTTAACCAATTATGGAAAGAAAGAAATAAGTGAGATGAGCTACGCCGCCCTGATCTTTAGTCATAGTATTACTCCACGACTTCAATACATCTGCGATTTTCTTTCGCATTACTATGGAGTTTCATTCAGGTTGATCAGCGATGAAGAAAAATACATAAAGTCCAAGGATCCATGCAAGATCAATTATAGTTATCACCGGC
>JBJMLU010000129.1:0-13473 GCA_045805145.1 Flavisolibacter sp.
GAATATATGGCTGCGTGTATTACAGGTAGGCGGGGGATTGCTTCGCTGCGCTCGCAATGACGTTCACAGGTTTCGGCGTTTACTTTAATTCTTAAAGTGGTTACTAAACCTTTCAGGCTGATTTTAAAGGAGAAAAAGAAAGAGGCATTCAGTGAAAGTTAATGGCAAATTCGTGGCTTAAGACATGCACTCGAATTAAGGAAACCCCGAAACCTGTGAACGTCATTGCGAGCGCAGCGAAGCAATCCCCCGCCTACCCGTAGTACAGACAGCCATACATTCTGGCGAGCGAAGCGTCCCGCACCTGCGGGATTGCGCCTTCAACCCCTTTGCGTCTTTGCGTGAAACCCTTAACTTCCGAACTCCCGACTTTGAACTTTGAACTCGCGACTCGCGACTCCAAACTATCAACTCCACCAATTACCTTTAGGCCAAACTGATTCTATGGCCAAGCTGGATGCAGGCAGTACTTTTCAACGCCTGCGCAACCGATACCGACTGGTGGTGATGAATGATGATACTTATGAAGAGGTGGTGACCTTCCGCCTTTCGCGAATGAGTGTTTATGTGATGCTCAGTACCATTTTTGTGTTGCTGGTGGGTTTAACGGTTGCTTTAATTGTATTTACTCCACTGAAATATTATATTCCCGGCTACGGAAATGTAAAAGTGGACCGGGAGTACCGGCAGTTAAAATACGTTACCGATTCTTTAGAAAAACAAGTATCTTACCAATCGCAATATATCGACGGGCTGAAAAAAGTGCTGACGGGAAATATGGAAGTGCGACTGGATACCACGCGACTGCAGGTACCCAAGGAAGAAGAATCCAATGACTGACCAATTTCTTATTATAAACCAAATCCTATGTTCAACAAAGAAAAAAACCATTCCTATGCCCAGGGCTTTTCCAACAGCGCTACGCTCATTAGCTCTGGTACCGTACTTAAAGGCGATGTAAAAAGCAACAATGACCTCCGCATCGACGGCACCATTCACGGCAATGTAAGCAGTTCCGCAAAAATTGTAATCGGTCCTTCCGGTTTTGTGGAAGGAAATATTGAAGGAGCCAATGCCGATATCACCGGCAAGGTTTCCGGAAATATTACCGTGAAAGAGCTTTTGCAATTAAGGGAGGAAGCTACTGTGGTTGGCAACATAAATGCTGTTAAATTGCAGATCGATCCCACAGCGGTCTTTAATGGAAAATGCCAGATGGGTCCGCAGGCGGGAAGCGTTGTGACAATGAGCAACCCGGATGTCCAGACAGCAGAAGCAAACTAACAACAATGATTTGATGCGCTATGCAGGAATGGGGGCACAGATATTTGTGTCACTAGGCATCGCCGTGTTCGTGGGCATCAAGATCGATCATTGGGTGAAATGGGCATTTCCAGTTTTTGTTTGGCTTTTGCCTTTAGCAGTATTGTGCATGATGATCTATAAACTGATCAGGGAAACTTCGAAAACCAATAAAGCCGATGATCAGAAATAGAAGCGGCGGCTTTATGCCTGTCATTGTATTTTTTGTCCTCACCAATATTTTTTTTATTGCGGGATCCCAACTGCTGAAGAAATGGAATGCAAGCCAGGAAGTTTTGATTATAGGCAATGCGCTTCTTTTTCTGATCACGGTTATTTCTTATTTGATGGCCAGGAGGGGAATGAAGCATTCCAATCCTCATGTATTCATCCGCGCTGTTTATGCCAGTATCATGATCAAATTGTTTGTTTGCATGATCGCGGCATTTGTGTACATATCCATCTATAAAAAAAACCTGAACAAGGCTGCACTGTTCACTTGTATGGGTCTGTATGTTTTCTATACTTTTATGGAAGTTTCTATTTTAATGAGGCAGCTGAAGCAATTGAAGAATGGCTAAGAAAGAAGCGCATATTTCACAACTACAAGATTATCTCCCTCCCAATACTTTTGAACCTGTGCTGGCCTACCTGCAGCACTATCATGTGCACCTCACCGTAGCCCGCGACCGCAAAAGTATTCTTGGAGATTACCGCCATAAGGTGCGGGGACAAAATCACCGCATCAGTGTGAATGGCAGTTTGAATAAATATTCTTTTCTTATCACACTGTTGCACGAGCTGGCACATCTCCTCACTTTTGAAAAATTTGGACACCGTGCTGCTGCGCATGGAAAAGAATGGAAGTCCATTTTCGGAGAGCTGCTTGCCCGCTTCATCGAACAGAAAGTTTTTCCCGAGGACATTCGTTCTGCCCTGCTTCAGTCCATTCACGATCCGGCTGCTTCCAGTTGCGCTGATGAAACGCTTCTGCGCACCCTGCGCAAATACAACGAAGTGCAGTCGCACCTGGTATTTGTAGAAACCATGCCTGAAGGTTGTTTGTTTCGGACCTATGATGGAAAGGTGTTTCGCAAGGGAGAAAAAATGCGCAAACGTTTTCGTTGCGTTGAAGTTAAGACCAGGAGGATTTATTTGTTCAGTCCTGTGTATGAAGCAGAATTGGTGAAGAAGGGTTGATAGTTGACAGTGGATAGTTGGTAGGAGAGAGGATGAGAGATGAGAGATGAGAGATGAGAGATGAGATATGAGATATGAGAGAGTTAATAGTTGATGGTTAGTAGAGTAGTTGAATAGAATTTGATAGTTTTTTAATAGATCAATTTTTCTATCAGGTTGAAATGAACCCCGGGGCGCCCTAAAGGGAGGACAAAACCTTTAACGTTTTATTTCGTCGAACTTAAAATAGAATCGAGCTCCACATCCCTTAAAATTTTTTTTGGGTCTTTCTGTCTTCGCGTTGAGATTCTAACCGTGCGAATCGGACTTCATCATGATCCCGATCAATTAATAAATGCAATGGGTCAGATAACGGCCATTGTGGTTCGAAATTTGTTTATGGGCAGCATCCTTCAATTGGCCATTGCCGTGAAGGAGATTCTTCAGATTTGTTTACCTATGAATAATTACCTGTGAAAACATCATCCTTTGAAATGACCGTCCAATGAAAAACCTGGAACACAAGCCAGGTCCTCAGGCCTGAAGTTCTTAATCCCTCCCTGGTGGAGGGATTTTCCTTACGTAGTTCTACTGGTCTGCTCTATAAGTAATTCCTTTAGTGCTCTGCGGCATTATCTCCTACAACCCAATAACAGCGCGGGTTTTCCTTGATTAATCAATTTCTGTGCGTCAATTTTGTGGCACTATGAAAACCGAGGGCATTTAAGATCCTGACCTAGGAAAAACTACACAAAGTCCAGGCGTCTGGACCCTCTGAAAACAAGCACCATCTAACGCCTGAACGATCTATCCCCTTCTTTATTGGAGGGGATTTTATTTTAGGGAAAGATGGTAGTTGATCGTTGATAGTTGCTAGAAGATGAGAGACGACAGAAGAGAGGTGGATGTGGGAGTTGATAGTTGATGTTCTTGATTTGAAGATTATGACCGGTCCATTTGTTTTAAAAATTTGAATGCAGGTGCAGGATCTGAAAATCTTAATACCTTAAAAAATTTTTTTGCGTCTTTGC
This sequence comes from Flavisolibacter sp., assembly GCA_045805145.1. Lineage (GTDB taxonomy): Bacteria > Bacteroidota > Bacteroidia > Chitinophagales > Chitinophagaceae > Flavisolibacter. Next base: position 3,513 of record JBJMLU010000129.1, read on the forward strand.
GAGAAATAACTAATTCAATTCTTTAGCCGCCACTGGAATTACGACTGCTTTTTCTTCACGAAGAACAAAATAGGCAAAGACGGCACTAAGCAGAAGGAGAATGGAACCGAGGAAAAAAGGCGCTCCCGAAAAATGCACTGGAGCACCCGGTCTTGTAAACCATGCAAATAAATTGGTCATCACCAGTGGACCAACAATGGAAGTAAGACTGATCATGCTGGTGAGCGCACCTTGCAACTCGCCTTGTTCATTGGGTGGTACATGTCCGGCAAGAATAGCCTGAAGCGCAGGTCCTGCAATACCACCGAGACAGTAAGGAACCATAAACGCAAACATCATCCAGCTTTGATTGGCAAAAGCAAAAGCCATCATGCCTACTGAATAAATCGCAAGTCCGATATACACACTTCTTTCATTTCCCAATTTTGGATTGATAAAACGGATCAGCCCTCCCTGAACAATCATGGTCATCACTCCCACCACACCCAGTGAAAGTCCCAACAATTTTTTCGACCAGTGAAAACGTTCGAGGTTGATATAGGTCCAGGTGCTTTGCAGCGCGTGTGCAGCAATATATACCAGGACCAGTGATCCAATGAGTCCGAGCACGGACGGATATTTTTTCAGTTGCATCAAGGAACCAAAGGGATTGGCTCTTTTCCAGCGAAATGGTCTTCTGTTTTCCATCGACAACGATTCAGGAAGAACAAAATATCCATAGAGCGCATTGAGCAGGCAGAGACAGGCAGAAACAAGAAAAGGAACTCGAAGCCCGTATTCAGCCAGCAATCCGCCCAAAGAAGGACCGATAATAAAACCAAGTCCGAATGCTGCGCCCAGCATTCCGAAATTCTGCGCGCGTGTTTCTTTTGTACTCACATCGGCAATGTAAGCAGATGCGGTAGTGAAAGATGCACCTGTAATGCCCGCGATCACTCGGCTCAGAAAAAGCCATCCAATGGTGGGTGCAAAAGCCATGAACAAATAATCAATTGCAAAGCCCACCAGAGAAATCAGAAGAACCGGACGTCTTCCATACCGGTCACTCAGGTTTCCGATAATGGGTGCACAAAAAAACTGCATGATTGCATAAACTACGGTCAGCCATCCGCCCCACTGAGAAATGCGGCTAATGTTACTATGTGTGAGTTTTCCAATCAATTCCGGAAATACTGGAATGATAATACCCAGTCCGATTACATCGATCAGGAGCGTAATGAAGATAAAACTCATAGCGGCCTTGCGCGAGCGGAACATGGAGGGAAGTTAAGGAATTAAGGTATTGGGAGTTGGGAGTTCCGAGTTCAAAGTTCAGAGTTCAAAGTCGGTGAACTACGCGGCGGTTGGTACTACTGGTTGGCAGGGGATTGCTTCGCTTCGCTCGCAATGACGTTCACAGGTTTCGGGGTTTCCTTAATTCGAGTGTATGTCTTAAGCCACGAATCTACCTTTAACTTTCACTGAATGCCTTTCGCCTTTTCCTTTAAAATTGGCTTGAGGCCTTTACTAACCAGTTAAAAAATTAAAGTAAACTTCGAAACCTCTAAACGTCATTGCGAGCGACCGCGTGCGCTAAAGCTATAGCGGTGGCGCAAGCGAAGCAATCCCCTGCCAACCTGTAGTACCAACCGCCGCGTAGTTCACCGACTTTGAACTTTGAACTTTGAACTTTGAACTTTGAACTTTGAACTCCGAACTCCTCAATCCGTAATTCCTTAACTTCCCTCCATGGTTCCATCGGTGAGAAAAGAATACAATCAGCGCTTCAGCCAGGAAAAATATAATGCCTTTCTCCAGGCCTTGAATAATGTATATCCAGGGCAACTGGATTTTCGTATCGCGGAAACACCCGTGTTTGTGCCCAGGGAGTTTACACAACAAATGCTCTCTGCCTGCGATGCCATCATTGACATTATTAATCGTCCCGACTATTTAGTAAAAAGCGAAAAGGCTATACCCGCTCACCTGCGTGTTCCCAAAGAGGACGCGCATCCGCATTGCATTGCTTTTGATTTCGGTGTGTGCTGGAATTCTGCAGGCGGACTCGAACCTCAACTCATCGAGATGCAGGGATTTCCTTCACTCTTTGCCTGGGAAGTGATTCTTCCCGAAGTGCACCGCGAGTTTTTCTGGACACCTCCGGGTTATAGCGATTATCTCAATGGCTTCGACAGGCACTCTTATATCGAGCTATTGAAAAGGATCATCATTGCCGGCGAAAAAACCGAAGAGGTGATCCTGCTCGAGATATTTCCGGAAAAACAAAAAACAAGAGTTGACTTTCATGCAACAGCAGACCTGTTGGGTATCGCTACGGTTTCACTCACTGACCTGATCCAGGAAGGGAAAAATCTTTTTTATAAAAAAGAAGGACGAAAGATTCCTGTGCGGCGTATTTATAACCGCGTGATCTTCGACGACCTTTTTCAACAGCCTGCTGAAGTACAGGAAAAAGGAAAGATCTTTCAACAGGAACTCAATGTGACCTGGGTGCCACATCCCAACTGGTTCTACCGTCTGAGTAAATTCACCTTGCCCTTTATTCATCATCCCAATGTGCCGGAGACACATTTTCTGCACGAGATGCCTCTTCCTGCCGACCTGGAAAATTATGTAGTGAAACCTTTGTTTTCTTTTGCCGGACAAGGCGTCATCATTGATGTAACTAAAGAGGACATCGCAAAGATTAAGGATCCTGCTAACTGGATCATCCAGAGAAAAGTAGATTATGCTGCCGCCATTGAAACGCCTGATGATCCTGCGAAGGCCGAGATCCGCCTGTTTTATTTCTGGGAGGAAGGAAAAACAAAACCGGTGGCCGCCAATAACCTTGCCCGTCTTAGCAAAGGAAAAATGATTGGCGTTCGGTATAACAAGGATAAGGAATGGGTGGGAGGAAGTTTTTGTTTGTTTGAAGGATCACAAACTATTTGAAGAAGCAACCGATGCAGAAGCTAACAATGAAAAAAATTTTTCTCTGTTTGCTTTTTTGCCTGGCTTTGAATCATGGCTGGGCACAAGAACGCATTGATACCGACCGGCCCGACCAAACCGAATCTGCATTCACTGTACCCAAAAATTTTTTCCAGGGAGAATTTGGTTTTGGAAAAGAAAACGCGAAGAATAAAAATTATCAGCTTGCACATCCTGCTTTTCTGGTGAAATATGGGATCAGTAAAAAAATGGAATTGCGCCTTGAAGGGAATTTTTTTTCAGAATACCTCTATCAATTACCCAATACCGAATCTTCCTTCGTTTTTGATCCGCTTGAAATAGGAGCCAAACTGAAACTGTTGGATGAGAAGAACTGGCTGCCTCAAACTTCATTGATTGTTCACCTTGGCCTTCCGTTTACCACGACAGGCTCGAATGCCGGGCAATCTGTTTTCCCTTCTTTTCGTTTTGTTTTTCAGCATGGATTGGGCAGCACTACCGGTGTGGGCGCAAATTTTGGAGCAGCCTGGGATGGGTATGGAGGCCGGCCGGTTTGGTTGTACACGCTTTCTCCCAATATCAACATCGGTAAAAACTGGTATGCTTACGTTGAACTGTTTGGATTTATGCAGAGCAATGAATTATCGCAACACAATATAGATGCAGGAATTGCCTACTACATTTCGTCCAATACTAAATTGGATGTTTCAGCGGGAGCTGGTCTCGGAAATAGTGAGCTCAAAAATTATGCGGCCATTGGCTTTTCATTCCGGATTGGCCCGAAATAACCGACCGCGGAAAAATAAGAGTGCGCAGGATTTGCGCAGAGAGAAAAATAAAAAAGATCATGATACAATCAATAGAAAAAATTCTACGTAGTTCTCCTCGAATGCCTAAGCCACCGTCCTTTCTTGCACTGTAAAGTGTTCGTGAAGCATTTCCCAACTTATAAAACCAGAAGCGAACATCTTTCGTTAACCTTCCATTAACTTCTCTTAACAGCAAATTCCAAGGGCATAGACAAATTTTGCAATGCAAAATAAGGTCCATGAAATTCAGGCTGCTACTATTTTTATTGATCCTTACTCAATGTGCCTTTGCACAATCGGATACCTTGCAGCTCACACTGCCCGAAGCAGAAAAAACTTTTTTACAAAACAATCTTCAGCTCATTGCTTCACAATATTCCATTGACGCGAGCCAGGCCCTCATCAAGCAGGCAAGGTTGTGGGACAATCCGGTACTGAACACTGATCAAAATTTATATGATGGTAAATTTTTCCGACACACAAAAACGCCAAACGGATATACCTATGGTGAAGTGTATATCCAGGTGCAGGAACTGATTCACACAGCTGGCAAGATCAGAAAGCTTACCGAGCTGGCGATAACCAATTCGCGCATCAACGAACTGCAGTTTGAACAGGTGATGCACAATCTTCGCTATACCCTGCGCAATGACTTTTACCAGGGCAGCCAGTTGATGGCTACGATTGACCTCTATGAACTGGAAAGAACACAGCTGAACAAATTATTGTCTGGCATGAAGGCCCAGTATGACGCTGGCAATATTGCACAAAAAGATCTACTGCGCATCCAGGCCCTGACCATTTCAGTATTGCAGGAAGAAAACGAATACAAAAAACAATTGTCCGATGTGCAGACGGAGCTGCGCACCATTCTGCAAACGAATAACAATGTATTCATCAAACCCACACTAACCGTTCAATCAGTCAATATCACACCGGAACTGGATAGCCTCGTTGCTTCTGCAAAAAAGAATAATCCGGATTATTTGCTGGAGAAAACAAACCTGGAATACAGCCGCAACAACCTGAGATACCAGGAAGCCTTACGTTCTCCCGACGTCAACCTCGGTGTGGAATATGATAAGTCGAACAGTTATGTTCCCAATTATTATGGACTAACGTTGTCGCTACCTCTTCCCTTCGTTAACCGCAACCAGGGAAATATTGCTGCTGCCGCATATAATCTGAAACAGGAAGAATCGCTGGTGAGCATGAAGGATCAGAAGCTGGCTGCGGACATCCAGAACGCCCTCTCTAAATGGCGTCTCAACCAGGAGCTGCAACAAAACATCGATCAGGATTTTATAAAAAAATATGACCAGCTGATGCGCAATGCCTTCAATGCTTATCAGCAAAGGCAAATGAACCTGATTGATTTCATCGACCTGTTCGAAACATATAAAGACACTCAATTAAAATATTTTCAACACCAGCTGAACCTGCAGAAAGCAAAAGAGGACCTCAACTTTCTGGCAGGACAGGACCTGATGCATTAAAACCAAATCCACATGAAAAAGATACTGGTCATAGCAGTCATTGTCGCAGGGTATGGATGCAGCAGCTGCAATCATTCCGATGGCAAGGAAGTATTGGCAAAGCAACCTCTGATCAGCGATTCGCTCATGAAGATGATCCGCATCGACACGGTGAAACGTTTACCTGTTGGTGAAAACCTGCGCTTGTCGGGAGAGATTGGATACAACGAAAATAAGGTGGTCAAAGTATTTCCCAACAGCAGCGGACAGGTGATGCAGGTATCAGTTTCTTTTGGTGACCGCGTTCAAAAAGGTCAGGTGCTTGCGGTGATCAAGAGTGCCGACATAGCAGGTAACTATAGTGATCTTGCCAATGCAGAAGCAGATGTCAAGATTGCCAGGCGTCAGTACGAAAATGCCAAATCGCTTTACGAAGGTGGCATCACCAGTCAGCGCGAATATGAAGAAGCCAAAGAAAATCTAAGTAAGGCAGATGCAGTTGCAGAAAAGATCCGCGCTACCATTCGGATCAATGGTGGTGGACATACCACTGCGGGAGGCATTTATTCCATTACGGCACCTGCCAGCGGATACATTGTGGAGAAAAAGATTTCCGCAGGCGCCTTCATCCGTAGCGACATGAATGATAATCTGTTTACTATTTCCGATCTGAAGGACGTATGGGTATGGGCCAATGTGTATGAAACCGATATTGCCAAAATAAAACAGGGCTATCAGGCAGAAGTGACTACCCTGGCTTATCCGGATAAAATATTTTCAGGAACAGTAGACAAGGTGAATGACCTGATCGATCCTGCCAACAAATCACTGAAGGTGCGCATCACCCTTCAAAACCCCGAGTTGCTGCTCAAACCCGAAATGTTTGCCAATGTAACCATTACCAACAAAGACGCAACCTCCGCACTTGCGGTTCCCAGCACCGCGATTGTGACAGACAATGGAAAAAATTTTGTGGTGGTGTACAACAGCAACAATGATGTAAAGGTGAAGCCCGTGAGTATTTTGAAAATTCAGGGGAGGACAACTTATTTGCAGGGCGGGGTAGTGGAAGGCGAGAAGATTATTTCAGAAAATCAACTGTTGTTGTATGATGCGATCGCGGGAAAATGAGAGAGAGAGGAAGCTGATAGCTGTTGGCCAAGAGCTGTTAGCCCAATGTTGTAGCCTGCGGCAAAGACAAAGATTAAAGTAGTATGTGGGAATGTTAGAATTTATGATCTGGAGAGTTTTTAAATGCGGAGAGAGTGCAAAGTTTTCGCAGAGTTATTTATTGAAAAATTAAAACATCTCTAGCTCTGTGGTCGAATAGCTCTCCGTTGCAATTCCAAATTCCCAATTCCCAATTCCCCCTCAATACCCCAATACCCCAATACCTCAATACCTTAATACCCAATATTCATGGTAAAACTCATAAAACGAATCATCCATTTCTCCCTCCGTCACCGCTACCTGGTTTTCTTTTTGACAGCGGTGCTGGCTGTCATTGGATTTGTAAGCTACCGCAATACGCCCATTGAAACTTTTCCCGATGTAACCAATACCCAGATCATCATCATCACGCAATGGGCTGGAAGGAGTGCGGAGGAAGTAGAAAAATTTGTGACCATACCACTGGAGACTACCCTCAACTCAGTCCAGAAAAAATCCAACCTGCGCACCACTTCCGCATTCGGACTGTCGTATATCCGCATCATTTTTGACGACGATGTAGATGATGCTTTTGCGCGTCAGCAGGTGATCAGCCGAATTGGCAATGCTGATTTGCCCGAGGGTGTAAAGCCTGAAGTGGAACCGCCTTATGGTCCAACAGGAGAAATATACCGCTATACTTTAAAAAGCAATACCAAGTCCATTCATGAACTCACCGCCATTCAGGACTGGGTACTCGACCGGCAATTTAAGTCTGTTCCCGGTGTGGCAGACGTGAACAGTTTTGGCGGAGAAGAAAAAGATTATGAGATCAGCGTGAATCCGGATGCACTCACCAAATATGGCTTGTCGGCACTGGATGTGTACAATGCTGTTTCCAAAAGCAATGTGAATGTGGGTGGTGATGTCATTGAAAGCAATGGTCAATCCTATGTAGTTCGTGGCATTGGTGTGCTCAATGATACCTCAGAAATTGAAAATGTCATCATCACCAAATCGAATGGACTTCCAATTCTGGTGAAGAATGTGGCCATGGTTCATGAATCGGGACTACCCAGGCAGGGCATTGTTTCGCGCGACAAGCAACTCGATGTGATCGAGGGAATCATCGTGATGCGAAAGGGAGAAAACCCTTCCGAAGTGCTCGAGCGTATTGAAGCCAAAGTAAAAGACCTCAATCAGAATATTCTTCCCAAAGACGTGAAGATCGATACGTTTTATGACCGGACGACGCTGATGGACTATGCTACCGACACAGTGCTGCACAATCTCTTTGAAGGAATTATTCTTGTCACCGTGATCGTTTTTCTTTTCATGGCCGACTGGAGAACCACTTTGATTGTTAGCATCATCATTCCTTTATCACTTCTCTTCGCCTTTATCCTGATGCGACTGAAAGGCATGACTGCAAATCTCATGAGCATGGGTGCAGTGGATTTTGGTATCATCATCGATGGTGCTGTGGTGATGGTGGAAGGGTTGTTCGTAGCGCTTGATCACCGTGCACGGGAAGTGGGCATGGAAAAATTCAATAAACTGGCCAAGCTTGGATTATTCAAGAACGTGGGAACAGAAATGGGCAAGGCGATCTTCTTTTCCAAGTTGATCATTATTACCTGCCTGATTCCGATTTTTGCTTTTCAAAAAGTGGAAGGCAAGATGTTTTCTCCGCTTGCCTACACCCTTGGTTTTGCTTTGCTGGGTGCCTTACTGTTTACACTAACTCTGGTGCCTGCATTGTCTTCGGTATTGTTGCGAAAAAATGTAAAGGAAAAACACAATCCCGTGGTGCGTTTCTTTGAAAAAACTGTCACCTGGGCCTTTCAGCGGGTGTATACGCATAAGAAAATCAGTATTGTGATTGCCTGCGCCATCATGGCCATTACGTTTGCTTCTGCAAAATTTTTGGGAACAGAATTCCTTCCCGAGCTGGACGAAGGCGCATTGTGGGTAGAAGCAGAACTTCCGATGAGTGTTTCACTTCCCGAATCAAAAATGATCTCCGACAAGATGGTGGATGTGATCAGCGGGTTCCCCGAAGTAAAACAAACACTATCCCAAGTAGGAAGAACCAATGATGGAACAGACCCAAAAGGATTTTACAATGTGCAGATCCAGGTTGACCTCAAGCCAAAAAAATTATGGCGGTCAGGATTGTCCGAAGAAGAGTTGATCAGCAATATGGATGAACAGCTTAGAAAGTTTCCTGGCATTGTATTCAATTATTCACAACCCATTCGTGATAATGTGGAAGAAGCAGTAGCAGGGATCAACGCGGCGATGGCAGTTAAAATTTTCGGTCCTGACTTTCATGCACTGGATTCACTTGCCGACCAGGTGAAAGCGGAACTGGAACAGGTAAAAGGAATCGAAGACCTGGGCGTTTTGCGTAACCTGGGACAACCTGAATTCAGAATAGAGCTTGACCAGAGAAAGATGGCGCTTTACGGAATCTCCGCGGCGGATGCCAATGCAGTCATCGAAATGGCACTGGGTGGAAAAGCAGCGACGCAATTGTATGAAGGCGAAAGAAAATTTGACATCCGTTTGCGATACCAGAAAGAATTCCGTGACAACGAAGAAAAGATCCGCAACCTGATGATACCGGCGCAGGATGGCACCAAGATTCCCATCAAGGAGATTGCAGATATCCGAACGCTGACCGGCCCGGCGTTCATTTACCGCGACAACAACATGCGCTACATCGGTGTAAAATTTTCGGTTCGTGGCCGTGACCTGGGAAGCACCATACAGGAGGCGCAGCAAAGGATCAATCAAAAAGTTCATCTGCCACAGGGCTATCTCACAACATGGAATGGTGAATTTGAAAACCAGGTGCGTGCATCCAATACTTTGGCCCGCGTTGTTCCGCTTTGCCTGCTTGGAATTTTCCTGATCCTTTTCATGGCTTTTGGCAATGTAAAAGATTCGGTACTTACTATTACCAATGTGCTCTTTGCCATGATTGGTGGTGTTCTTGCACTGCATATCACTGGCATCAACTTCAGCATTTCTGCCGGTATTGGTTTTATCGCGCTCTTTGGTGTGTGTATCCAGAATGGTGTAATCCTGATCAGCGTATTCCGTAAAAACCTGGATGCAGGCATGCACCTCGATGAGGCCATTCTCGATGGCGTATTGTCGCGCGTTCGCCCGGTGATCATGACAGCATTGATGGCAGCGATCGGACTGATGCCTGCAGCTATGAGTCATGGCATTGGCAGCGAAACACAAAAGCCACTGGCCATCGTGGTGATCGGGGGACTGGTAACCGCTACCTTACTCACTTTGTTGATCCTTCCCTGTATCTACGCACTGGTCTATCGTTTTATGCACCGGCGTGAAAGCAGGAAGGTGCTGACGAAAACGGGGTTGATTCATTGAGTTTCTGGTTTTTTAAATCAAGTTTACTTCAGTTTGTAGTTTATGGTTTGTATTTGTTTGAATCGAATTACTACTTAGGATTAAAGGTTATTATTTGTTGCTTATCCTTTAGGGCAATCAACGATCTGGTGCTCGCTTCGCTTGCAAGGAGATTGCCGCGCTGCGCTCGCAATGACGCCTAAACTACAA
>JBJMLU010000130.1:0-74345 GCA_045805145.1 Flavisolibacter sp.
TAATCTCTGACCCGATGAAAAGTACTTACGTATGAAATTGTGTCGTCCTTAGCCGACAATAAACTTATATAAGCAGTGTCGCCCTGGTTTAGTCCGACAATTCGTGATTCTTTTAGTATTAAAAAATATTCATTGCAACTTGTCCATATGATTTTTGATTTTGCAAAAATTGTATCATGGGAGTATTCTGTTTGATCGGAGTCAACAATTGTAAAATAGCTATTTGGTGGAACCTTAGAAGAAATATAATTGAAATGGTGATTGTTCATATATTTTCTAAAGCAAATCTCGTTATTCAGAGGAGCGCAAGCAAAGAATAATATAAAGCAAAATATATAGCGCATGTGTTTCAGGCTGTGGAATTCATTCTCCTTTCAAGCAGAACAGAAGCCAAACTAATAAATAAATATTCATTATAAACCAGCCCCTAAGCCTTGTGAATCCCTGATCTTCCTGGGGTGACTAGACCGTGTTCATATGCCCTGACAACTACGATAATAATAGCATTCCCTAAAAAGCAGAAGTCAAACCAACAGCATAAAATGATATCGTCCTATTCCATTATAAAAACAATTCCAAAAGAAACGATTACATTAGTCCCGAAACAGCGTCATGAAAAACTACCTGCCCTGCCTTTTATTTTCTGCCTTTCTTTTGATCCTGCTCTCCTGTTCCAAACCCAACGACAATCAGACGCATTCCTACAGGTCCCTGGACAGCTTCCATGTCACCGTGATGCAAAGGTGGCCAGCCTGGGCCCGAATTGACTGGACCGAAGCTTCCAATCCCTATGGAACGGACAGTGTGTACTATGATGTAGTGCTCCGTAACAGGACCGTGGCTACAGGCCTCAGAACACTCTATGATACACTTTGGAACATCTCACCTGACAGCTCTTATGACGGTCGTGTCAAGGCCTATACCGGTTCGGGAGATACTGTGAGTGCTCCTTTCCACATTATTGACCACCATAGCTGCGTCTATCTGGGAAGCTGGCAGTTTTATGAGTTTAGCAAAAGCATTCTTGGCGAGGGAGGCTCCAGTACATGGACCTCAAACGGTGAATCCGCAGGCATTCCAGTGGTGTCGAATGATACCGTCTTTACCACAGATAAAAGTGGAGGTGTGTTGGCCTATAGTGCAAGCACGGGGGCAGTACTATGGCGACAGCCCAGTGCCAATAGCGGTACGCCGGCTGATTTTCAGCACATGACTTATGCCCAAGGCTACTTATATGGAAATACCATGGGTCTGCATTGCATTGACAGCAGGACGGGAGCGTTCCGTTGGTCGTATCGCGATAGCGGCATTGCCTTTTATACCAATCCGCTGGTTGTTGCAGACCGGGTATTTGTGGGGACCAACAGTAATGGCAATTATACCTATGCCCTGGAAGCCGCCACTGGAAAACAAATTTGGAAATCGGAAGTGTATTATGGGCAACTGAGTCCCATGCCTGTTAGCTACAAGGACCTCCTGATCTTTTGCGATGGCAACAACCACCTTTTTGCCCGCAGACAGTCGGATGGCACCATTGCCTGGGACAATGACCTGAATGGCGTAAATAGTTATGGGGCAATGATCTTCACTACCCTCAGCCTTTACAAAGATCTGGTGATTGTTCCCACGGATAGAGGGATCTATGCTTACCATGCGGCTACAGGAAGTCTCGCATGGGTCTACAATGATCTTAGTTCTTACGTGAATATAACGGCTGTAGGTGGCGACCGCATTTACCTGATCGAAGGCTCTACTTCCCTTGTGGCCTTGGATGCAGCGAGCGGACAGCGTCGCTGGAAGGTGGACAACGCAGGAATTGAAACTAGTTGGACCAACATAGCCTATGCGGCTGAGAACGTGTTTGTGACAGGCAAGAGCAAGAACCTCATTCGCTTTGATGCGGCCACCGGACGCTATATCGGTTGGGCTGCGTATGGAGTGGACGCACAGTCGTTTGCAGTACAGATCGACGGGAAGGTGTATTATCCTTCGATGAGTCCTAATGTACAATGAGCATCCGGTTTGATACTTGTGCCAGGAAACCCCTTTCGCCAATAGAAGTAAATATTCAGCCCAAAGAAAAAAATAGTGGAATTATTGGGAATTGCTCATTAGAAATTTCTCTCTTCATTTCAGTAAGGCGGAAAAAATTAAGGGCTTATCGAAGTATCGGAAGCCAGTGTTCCCTCAGTATGGTCAGTTAGTTAAAAGCTCTATAAAGAACAATTGATGTATGGTTGTTCATCTGCCGGTAAATTACCGACCTGTGAAATTTTTTCATGAAATTGTATTACACAAATTCAGAAAGAACAGTAATAGTAAACAACTTAAAAATCTCATAGCAGTTTTAGTGCAAAAGAAGTCATTTGAATCAGAGGGATTATAATTACAGTTATTATAGCCTTTTCTATTTGAACCTTAACTAGACAAACGTTTAATAAAGTGAAGTCAACTTAATTACCTGAAAGATGCAATCTTTTAAAATAATCCTCAAGAGCATTAAATAATCGGTCTCTTTCAGAAGAGCCATCAAATTTCTTTTCTATACTATCAAATATTTCTGCGATCGGTTTACTGTAGCTGGTCGAAAAAATCTTTTTTTAATTCGTTACATCTAATAGTTAATTCGAGTCTTCCTATAAGAGCGTTTGAAATTGTTCCGAATTTAGTTGTGGTAATACAACTTACTATTGATTGAAACCGTGATTTTGTAACTTCAAACTTACTAGCAAATATTTCCCGTTTTATATCAATTGATCCAGGTAAATAAAACAACATTGGAGTGTAAGATTTACCGATTTCGCCAAAATACTCGATCCTTATATATCCGGAGTCTTGACAAAAAGCCTGGATTGGTAGGGTTAATTTTAAAATTACCAAACATGTAAAGAATAGTTTTCTTCTCATATCCAAGATAAATTGATACGTGTAAGGCTAAAATAGGTAGAATCAAAAGGTCATAAGTACAAACACTTGTACCTTTTTTGTTTGCACCAAAATTTGCACCTCTAAGTAGACTTTAACGCGTGGATCTCAGTTATTTGGAATCTGCAATCTGGCTGTAAGATTATCCAAGACGCGAAATACAATAGGTCTTTTAGGTGAGTCCTTAAATATCTGTCTAACATTATGAAATATTTCTGCTATTGATTTCATACGAGGCTCGACAAATTCTTTTCTTGAATCATTGCTCTTAATAGTAAAGCTGAATCCATCTTGCGGACCATGATAAGTTAATGAAGCCTCGGTTTTTGTAATACAACTCGCTATTTGTTGAAATTGTGACTTCGTCACTTCCACTTTATAATTAGGCCAGTCAAATGTGGTATCAATTGAACCTGGCAAATAAAATGTTATAGTACTGTAGGGCTTATCTACTTCTCCATTATATTCCAGCTTTATAAATGCCGAATCCTTGTCCCACGCCTTAACAGGTAGTGCCAACTTTAGAACAATCACGAGGAAATAAATAAGTTTCACTTTCATATCGCCAAAGATTATTGCTATCTGTTAGCCATGACCTTTCTTATTAAACCCTACTTTTTCGTACAATCTTCGCTGGCTTTGTTTCCAATCAAGGTTTTTTCAAAAATGAGCCGCAGCGAAAGTAGTCAAGCCTTTTTAGCCCGGCCTAAGAAAATAGAAGGTATAATCCACAGTAAACACAAAAAACACCTACCAAGGTGTAATGATATTTATAGGCATATTTCATTCGATACCGACCATCCCATATATCTGGTTGGACTGGTCTTTTTCTAAAAACTTCTCTTAGACATAAAAACCCGATCAGATTAAACACAAAAGAAGCTAAGTATAGTAAAATCAAATGTCCCATTAAAAGACTTTATTTTCCGAGCAGAGATTGAATGGATAACTTCTCCACTATAACTGGCTATATAATTAGTGTATCGCTTTTAATAAATAATATTTAAAAAAAATCGAATCTCCAACGCGCACGTACGAGTTACTTTTAATCTGATTGAAAACTATATAGTAATCAGTACAACTGGTCCATATTATTTCGACTTAGCAAGGATGTGTCAATCGCAGGCAACAGGGTTTGATTTACATCTTTTATGTTTGCCCACTGGTTTATCTTATCAGCATTACCGTACCCTCTTCTACTTTTGCCTGATCACCTTCTAACTGATATTTACACATCCAAATGAATACTCCAGGATCCTGTTCCCTACCGCCTGTCGTTCCATCCCATCCTTTGAATCGATCTGTAGTATGAAATACGATCTGGCCCCAACGGTTATAAACGGTTAGCTCAAACGATTTTATATTCCCAAACAGCAATGCCCTGAATATATCATTCCTGGAATCGTTGTTTGGTGAAAAAGCTGTGGGCACCCGCAGCCCTACCATGCACTCTTTTACGCTGACAACAATAGTGTCTACGCCAGTACATCCTTTACTGTTACGAACCCGGAGCCAATATTCTCCTGCTTTGTCAGTACTGATCGTTGACAGGGCGCTTCCATTACTCCATGAATAAGCACTAAATGATCCAACGGGTTTCAGATCGACTGAACTATAGGAACAGATAGAAGTATCGTTAGGCAAAAAACCGGAGGGCGAAGGAAGAATTGAAGTTATGCGAACCGTATCGGCATTTACACATCCCCGGTTGTCAGTCACCTGCACATAATAAACACCTGTAGTGTTTATTGCATATTTCCTTGATGTGCTTCCATCCTGCCATAAATACGAACTGAAAGCTCCAGGATCTAATATTCTGGTGGATGATTGACACAACTCGTTATTATGATCAAGCGCAGTTACTGGCAATGGCCAGACAGAAAGTACTTTCAAAGTATCATAAGAACTACAACCTTCAATCGTCGTCGCAGAAATGGTATATGTTCCCGCTTTATTTACGGAAATTGTTTGAGAACTTGAACCATCATTCCAACGATAAACATTAAATCCTACGCCCGCATCAAGTAACAGAGATTTACCAGCGCAAAATGATGTGTCACTACCTAAAAAAATTCGAGGTGAATGATGGACGGTGATTTTTACGGTGTCGTAGACAAAACACCCTGATGCGAGTTCCGCTCTAACAAAATACGAAGTGTCTTTGTCGGGATATACTACAACGTTTGGAGCAGTTAAAGAACTGATGTTGCAAGAAGGTGACCAATTGTAATTCATAAATCCTGCCGGGGCATCAAAGTGAAGTGTATCGTTATTGCATTTGGTTCTGTCAGCACCTACGCCGAAAGGAATAACCTGGTGCAGCGACACTAATACCGTATCATAAAAAAAACCTCCACATGCATCCCTGGTTTCAACAAAATAGGTTCCGGGATTTGTAACCATAAAGGTGGAATCTGTTGACCCATCCTGCCATTTGTAAGAACTATATCCCTTGTGCGCATTTAACTGTAAAACATTTCCAGGGCACAAACTTGTATCTCGTCCAAGATCTAAGGCAGGAGGTGCATTCAATACGGCAATTTCAACAGAATCACTTAGCAAAGTACATCCGGCAACCGTTGCACTTATCTTACCCGACCATTCCTTGTTAAAGTGGAAGCTGAATGTTGAATCATTCACCTGTGTAACAGAATCAATTCCATCTTCACTGTATGATAAAAACACAGTGCCACCGCACTCCTTGTTTTTATGGGCAATAAGTTCCAGGGCCTGTGTACTACAGATTTTCTGTGCACTTGCTTCCAGTTTTATAGAATCGCAGTGAGATAACTGGCGACAGCCCGGCGTGTAGTTCAGAGCTTCACTGTATGCGTTCAGAAAGTTGCTCATTATCACAGAAAAATCATTTATTCCAATCGAGTCCAATTGCCAATGGATTTCCCTGAAATGATAATCTACCGTCGAAATGAAGTCTTCATCCCAACCAAGACAATCGGAAGCTGTGTCTGAAATTTTCAGTTTTGTAATTTCTATCCGGCTCACACGTGTCGCACTATCAAGAAGCATCTGAGTAAAAAGGTCCGATCCTTTATTGGTTCTTACAGCAAAGCTGCTGTATGGTCTTCCTTGCCCCGGATAAAACAGTTGTCTTTGCTTTAAAAGCACATCCTGCTTAAACTGGATCGAATGAATAGTAGCCGTGTTCTCGCTTATGTACTGGTTGCCTACCATAATGCCCGATCCATCCGGAAATTGGGTAACACGGGAATCTAAAGAGCTGGTTTTATTCGTGAAGTAAAAACCATTGGTGAAGTTCAACCCCTCGTCAAATTCAACAAGACCATAATGATAGTAAATGCCGTTGTCGGGAATATCATTTCCCACCAAATAGCCGCCTAAGCTAACGTGGCCGTTGTTCATTTTTACAAGAGGGTCGGCACCGATGAAAGAGAGGTTCCGCGCAGGCGCATCCGATTCGGTAAAATATTTTGTTTGCAGTGTATCCCCATCTGTTTTTTTTATTCTAAACACGCTGACAATGCCATCATTACCTTGTTGGAAATGACCCCAAAGTTGAACCTCGTCCTGATGAATATCCACTCCAAAGGCGTGTTCACCAAAAGCCTGAAGGCCCGGCTTATAAAATTTGCTCCAATAAACGCTGCCATCGTTTGTATGTAAGCGGGTCAGAACAAACCCATATTCAAAACCTCCGCTAACATAAATATCGCCTGTCCATGGATCTTCCCTGATGTCTGTTATATCCCAACTTACATGAATACTACTACCATCGATTTTCTTCCATTGCGGTGTTTCATAAGCCTGTGTCCAAGTAATGAAACCGTATGCGTTTATTTTTTCAAGTATGGGCTTCACATCTCCACTACCGTAGTCTATGATCCCTTTCAGTAAGGCCGAACCATCGCGCAGTTCAATAATCTGGTCGTAACTGATGTAATAGGCCGGATTTGAAGCATCATACCTTCTCGCCCAGAGCACAGTACCCTCATCGTTGCACTTCAGCACATAAGGTGATGTAATGTACTGGGGTGTCAGTTGTCGGTTATATGTTGCGGATATAAGTGTATTACCGTCTGCTGTACGGCAAATTGCATTTGCATAGAGGGACAAAGAGTCTTCCGTAAAGTAAAAATGTGCTGATGTATCCGGGCATGTTGTGGTTAACAAACGTGTGTCTACCGAGTGAAGATCTTTTGCATTTTTTATGATCGCCTGTTTAAACTCAAAAGGAATCGATTGAACAATATTTCTGCTGGTCAACTGATTATTATTGGAAGCTCCTTTGGTTGCATTGTTAGAAGGGACAACCTGTGCATCGCAGCAAAATGGTACCTGCAGCAGCAGCACCGACAAAATCTCAAAAAAACGATGGTTAGGGTGCCTCAAGGCAATTCGTTTTACAAACCTGGAAAAGCAAAGATAATTCCGGCAAACCTGTTATGCAAGCGAACAGGAACAAGTCCAATCGAAGAACCTTTACTAAAAAACATATCAGTTTCTTTCAAATTCCAGACAGGTTGGATTCGATAGTGAGTCAATCAGGCTTTGTTTACAGGTGGATACCGAAATCCCGGGAGCAGACAGATCCAACCCGGTCAATGCTTGCTAAAGAATAGACGGATCCAAATCCTTGATTTATTCTTATCCAAAAATCATTTTTATTGAACCAAATATTTTTTCTTCCCACCAGATATTGATTCAACCACACCATCTATGAACCGGCACTGATCATCCGCATTTTTACGCAGTAGCTTAGAAGTTTCACAGCAATTGCAGTCTACTCCATGAAGGCCGCATCGTCACTCAGAATTAAAAAACGTTTTCGATGCGATACCGTCTTTGCATCAATTGCTTACTGAAAGTTCTATTAAACTCAAAAATGAACAGAATATGAAAAAAACATTTATTCTTTTGATCACCGTGTTTTCGCTTGTATACGGTTGTAAAAAAGACACCAAACTTGTGACGCGTGTTTTTCCAAAACAACAATGGATCGGTGGTTTAAGCAGCATTTTTACTGGCATGAAACTGCACCTCAATAACTACACCCCTATAAAACACAATTATGAACAGGATGATAATTATGCTTACGATAATCCGAACTCCAGCTCCTTATCCATTCCATCTTTAGGCATTGTTCCCTGGGCCTTTGACGTGCCGGTTACCCGCAATAATCCCTATTCCATTTATCTGAATGATATAAACTCCACGCGGTTTACAACGGATGCTCACGACGGCTATGCCTACATCACCATTAACTTTGAAAGCGATGGCACTGAAATTATCGGCGATTGCGTCAATAATATTATTTGCGTCTGCGGTTCACCGAAAATGGACCTTGGCAATATCGTAACGTCCATACCCCTAGCCTTTGTGCCTAAAGATGGCGCGGCCAGTGTGGGTTCTGGCGATGTCTCCTTCTCTAGTGATGTTGCAGAAACCGGACCCTGTGTCAATAATGCCTGCGCATTTTTTTGCGAGATTTTCGCGCCCAACCGGAATACCGATATGCAGAAAGCCATCCAAAATTATATAGGAGATTTTATCGATCAAAATAGTGGACTGATCTCAACACCGTTTACTCAATATCTGAAAACACTGGGCGTGAGTGGCGCCATAGTAGCTATCCAGATAAAACCTAACGGTGACCTGATGGTGGAAGACAAGGAGTAGAAACTGTTACAATCTTTGATAACAAAGCCCTTGTTGTATTTTTCTGCTGCCATGAATAAAATGACATTGACCCACCGTAGACGTCCAGGGAGTCGGACTCACTATTTAAGCGATGAAGATTTGACCCGGATCGACAACACAATCACTCATTAAAAATGAACTCAGGCCGTCCCTGTCCTATCAGTAATCTGATTCCTTCAACCTTCAATGACTCAGGGGAAACAACCCGAATTTCATTGAAGCTGTTTGACAAACCGAACCAACTGGTTTGACGAGTTGTTGATTCATTCCATTTGACAAGCTATAGGTCAGTCAATCCAATTTTCATAATTCCAATGATTTGGTGCAACAAATATGTTTTCAATCTGGCGAATGGCTTATGTTGACCTCTACGCGTTGAATTTGGTTGTTGATTTTGGCTAAACACCACATAGGCTGCAGTTGCCACGATACAAATGGGATACATACTCATGCATTTTCTTTTGGCTTCACCTTTGTTGTATCAAGCCAAATATGGCTTCACCGTTTGAACTTGAAAAAATAGAACACCCCCTTGAACTTGAAGAAGACATACCTCTTCAATCAAAAGCATGGAGGCTGCGTAGAATAGCCTGGTGTATGTTGTTTGCATTCGTCATTGCAGCTGCTGTCGGCTTTTTTGGAACGGGAACCATCAGCCATAAAAAAATTACAACCGGCACCGATACGCTGCAATACGAACATTTTTTGCGCAACGAAGCTCAAACTGAAATCAAAATTCAAACGCAACCCGCTGCCGTGACCAGTGTGAGCATTCCTCTTCAGTATATGAAGCATTTTCAACTGGAAAAGGTTTTCCCCGAAACAAATCAGGTATTTGAAGCAAATGGAATGATCAATTACCTGTTCACTGCAAAAGGTAACTATCATATTGGTTTTTATCTGCTGCCACAAACTGTTGGGGACGTTAACGGCGAAATAATCATCAACAATAAACTCTATTCTTTTTCCCAATTTATATATCCATAATATGAACCCTGTTCTTAAGGCCATGGCGATTTATGTGTTTGTTTTATTGATGTTGCGCATTGTAGGTAAAAAAACGGTGGGCGAAACCACCACCTTTGATTTTATTTTGCTGCTGATCATTGCAGAAGTAACCGAACATGCAATGGTGGGCGAAGACACCTCAGTCATAAATTGTTTTATTTTAATTGCCACGCTGGTGTGTATGAATCTTTTGCTGACCCTGGTAAAAAACCGCTGGAAGTTTTTTGAAGATCTTACCGAGAGCGTGCCGCTGATCATTGTTCAAAATGGCAAGCTCTTAGAAAGACGGATGAAATATGCAAATATTGGTAAAGACGATATATTGGAAGCGGCACGTAAAAAACATAGCCTCGGCAAACTGGAAGAAATTGAATATGCCGTTCTTGAAAAAGATGGAAGCATATCAATCATTCCGCAAAAAACTTAGTTGAACGATCGCTCAGGCTGGCGGTAAAACCTGTCTTTCACAACTCCACCTTGTTTGCCCTGCCTTTCAACATAATTTCATCTGTGGTAGCGACGAATCGTTTACCATTCAGCAGGTAGCTCTTGCCCGCAAGACCTTTAATGTGTAAAGTATATTTCCAACCGGATGCAACAGAAGTTAAGGAATAACTGGTCGTACCTCCATTTTTTAGAAGCACAAATGAAATGGTGTTGTTGCCTATGGGCAGATCATATATTGCTCCGTGGTCCCAACCGGTTGGGAGATGAGGTGAGATCACAATGGACTTATTGAACGCATCCGGATGAATCCCAAAGAAACGGGTGACCAGCGGAGTAGCCAATCCATAAATTGTCCAGGCCTGAACAGGACAACCATAATCGGGCATCATTTCAGAAATAGAACCCGGCAGGACCCTGCCGAACGTCTGCACAATCTTATCTACATACCACTTGGCCTGGTCTATACGATCGTAAGCACATTCGGCCATGGCCTGCACACCAGTGGAAATGGTCATCATATAACGCCGCTCCACAGCCGAAAGCCAGGGACCGTATTCACCACAATCTTCTTTGCGCACTTTGTTCAGCAAGCGAATGGCTTTGTCCCTGGGCGCTATACCTGTTTCTGCCGGTGTGCTGATGACCCAGTTTTTATTGGTAAACCATCCTCTTTCTGTTTCAGGAGGAAGAGCAGAGAATTGCCCGATCAGTTTCTCATAAAACTTCTTCTTGTCCAACAGGAGTCCGGAATCCTTTGCATCAGTCGCACCCACATACAATTGTTCCAGGGCTCCTTTGACGACAGACAAGGCCTGCTCCCGGCTTCCATAAAAATCGCAATAGCTTCCTTCCGCCTCATCCCAAAATTGTTCATTGATCTTTTTCTGCAGGACCGATGCTTTTTGATGATAGTCCTGTTCCAATTCTTTCTCTCCAAATATTGCCGCCATCTTCGCTGTTACTTCCAGGTCCTGCTGCGTGTATACCGCCACATCAATCAGTTCGGCACTGAGTCCTTTTACTTCCATGATCCCATAACCTTCGGGAAAGAAGTTTTTGTTTTGATCCTGTTTGGTCAGCAGCCAGTTGATGCCCTTGCGGATGTAGGGATACATTTCGCGGAGAAAGCTTGTATCGCCTGTCCACTCGAATACCTTCCAAACCGCCAGAGCAAAATGTGGCGTCTCCTGGGCATTTCCTTTGTTGTACACGAATCCGTTCGAAGACATTTCATGAATGATGCGTCCATTCCCATTGGCTTTTTCAGAAACCTTTTTAAGGAGCCGGAGCGTGGACTTCGCCAGTTCCGGATCGCCCGATGCCACTACACCCTGTAAGGCATAGGAATTATCACAACCAAAAAGCCAGGGATATTCTATGGCCCCTGCGCCCAGAAAGCGGCCCAATCCGGGAAGCTCACTCACCAGCCATTCGGTATTCAGTTTCCCCCAGGTATAAGCCTGTTGCAGGTCCTTGTCTGGAATATCAACCCTTGCACGATGGATGATGGCTGCGTAATGTTCTTTTTTCCTGTTCAATAATTGCCTGTAGTTCTTTAAAATGTTTTCATAATTGGCGTGTGCCGTTGAAAAATCTTTATTGGAGCCAGTGATGACAAATACTGCGGTCAGCGTTTGTTGTGGCTCGATTGTCAACCGATAACTAATGGATGCGGTTTGGCCCATCCCCATGGTTTCAATAGGAGCCATGGCCTTTGTGTGATGATGGACCGCGGGTAAGGGCGATCCCAGTAAGGTGAACCAGGGATGACGTGTATCTTTTGCCACCAACATGTTTTTATCTCTCATCCAATA
Source organism: Flavisolibacter sp. (assembly GCA_045805145.1). Classification (GTDB taxonomy): domain Bacteria; phylum Bacteroidota; class Bacteroidia; order Chitinophagales; family Chitinophagaceae; genus Flavisolibacter. Next base: position 11,871 of record JBJMLU010000130.1, read on the forward strand.
AACGGTATCTACAGCGTCGATGATGTTATTTTCTTTGGAGAACCATACGGGGCTGAGATCTGATTTGATCACAAACTCTAATTGCAGCACACGCAACCGTGCAGTTGTATTTTTCAGTTGGTATTGAACCACCATGCCCTCCTTGCCCTGCGGACAAAACTGAAATCGCTGCGCTTCAATGCCGTCTAACACCGGCGCATACCTGAATCGATTACCATAGGGATAGTTGGTGAATTCACGGGCATCCTTCAACCAGGCTTCTGAGGTTCCGTCCGCATCGGTAAGCTTTAGCCAAAAGCCATCCATTAGTTTGAGGGGAGGCATCCACAATCCGCCCATTTCTCCTGGTACATGCCCACCCAGGTCAGGAAAATTTCCATCTTGTGTTCCCACCATATAAGTTCTGTCACCTGCGGTGAGATAGGGCTTATTCCTGTTCTGTCCTTTGTTGGAAATACCAGCCATGATTTGATTCACGTACGTTTCACTGCTTTGCGCAAAGGCCTGCTGCAGCTGTAGCAGGAACGCAAGGATCATGATACCGATTTTGCCATCTGTTGCCATGTATCATTAAAGATACGGCTGGCCGTAGTGATGTTGTGGAATGCTCACCAGTGAAAGATGGTATCCTGGTAAGGAAATTCGTCCATACACAAAACCTTCTGCCAGCTAACCTGCTTCTTCATCCATTGAAAGAATAGTTCGGCTGGAAGCATTTGGTTGATGTAAATTATAAGCACAAAAATTCATTGACCAAATCAGCCATTATGAGAAAATATTTTGCAATGGGCATTGCCCTTGTGACAGGTCTGGCCACAATTGCCCAACCCATTACTACACCAAGAACACCAAGTCCTGCCGCTTCCATATCGCAAACCATTGGCATATCACAGGTAACGGTCAGCTATTCGAGGCCTTCGGTAAAAGGGCGTGAGATCTGGGGCAAGCTGGTACCTTATGGATGGAACGCGCAAAATTTTGGTAACGGAAATCCAGCTCCCTGGAGAGCCGGCGCCAATGAAAATACCACCATTAGATTCTCAAATGATGCCACCGTGGAAGGGAAACCCGTGCCCGCGGGCGAGTACGGACTGTTCTTCGTGGTCAATGAAGACAATACCGCCGACCTGATTCTCTCCAGGGATCACCGCTCCTGGGGCAGCTTTTTTTATAACCCCGACCAGGATTTGTTGAGAGCTAAAATACAACTGCGTGAAAATTCATTTACCGAAATGCTTACGTACGATTTTATCAACAGCACCAGGACTTCATCGGAGCTGGTGTTGAACTGGGAGAAAAAACAATTTCCGGTAAAGATTGCATTTGACGTAGACAAAATTGTATTGGCCAATGCAGCAGAAGAATTGAAGAATACCACCGGGTTCAACGCGCAGGGATTCATCAGTGCCGCCAATTATGCGGTGCAAAACAAAACCGATTATGAACAGGCCTTAAAATGGATTGACCAGGCCATTGCCATGAACAAGACCTTTGCAGCCTTGAATGTAAAATCAACGATTCTACGGGAGATGAACAAGACCACAGAAGCAGACAAGACGATGGCCGAAGCCATAGCCCTGTCCAGTGAAACGGAGTTGAACCAATACGGTTACCAGTTGTTGGGCAGCGGGCAAACCGATAAAGCCATAGAAATACTGGCAATGAATGCAAAGCGCTTTCCAAACAGCGCCAACTGTTTTGATAGTCTGGGTGAGGCTTATGCAAAGAAGGGCGATAAAAAAAATGCCATTGCCAATTTCAAAAAATCGTTGAGCATGAACCCTCCAGAAAATGTAAAGGCCAACTCAGAAAAGTTTTTGAAGGACCTGGGTGCCTTGTAAAAAGAATTTTTGAGATAGCGTGCTAAGAAAGAAATATTTCTGATACTGGCGGGAAAGTACTTGACGTATTAACAAGCGCAGCATTCGCCAGTCATCTACAGACGCGTGAATTTTTAATTAAGAGAAAAAATCTAACCAACAACTATAAATTTATTCATGACGCTGAATGCATGCGCAATCCAAATGGCATCGCGATGACATCAATTTAGCCCCTGATCTGTACTTCAAACAAGATAGAAGGTCGATTGACAAATCAAATCCTCAAATCATACCACTATCGCAGACATTCAATAAACTTCCATTATTTCCTGGACAAGATCTTTACCGTATCAACATTACTGTACCCCTTTCTGTTTTCAATTCTCCACCTTCCAATTGAAAACTACACAACCATATATACACATTGGAATCCTGCGTTATGCCCGATATGGTTCCATCCCATCCTCTTTGCAACTCCGTCGTTTCAAATATTTGCCTTCCCCAACGATTATAGATGCTGAAGCGATATTTGACCACACGACCAAAAAGAAGTGGCAGGAACACGTCGTTTTTATTGTCATGATTGGGCGTAAAAGCTGATGGAATATAAAAGCCCTGCATGCAATCTTTGGGAGTTACAAGCAAACTGTCTTTACCCACGCAGCCCTTCGCGTCTGTTACCTGCAGCCAATATAGTCCCGGCTGAGAAATGGTGATGGCAGAAGCAACGCCTCCCGTGTTCCATTGATAGCTATTGAAAGGCCGCAGCGATGAAACGGTGAGCTTGTCGTAAGAACACAATAAAGTATCAGCAGGAAGAAAATCAGATGGGACCGGAAGCACGGTGGTAATTTTCGTTGAGTCCTTTCCTTTGCAACCATGCGTGTCCGTTACTTCCACTGTATAGCTGCCCGTATCTTTTACGGTGATCTTCTGCCCTGTACTGCCATCGCTCCAGAGGTAAGAAGTATACATGCCCGCATCCAGAATGCGCGAGGTTCCTGCACAAAGCGCCTGGTCATGGTTTAACGAAACAACCGGGTTGGAAAAAACATTGACGACTCTTACCGTATCATAACTTTTACAACCCTGCGCGGTCACTCCTATTATGGAATAGGTCCCCGTTGTCTTCACCACTAATGTTGAAGAATTGTTTCCATTGCTCCAACTGTACTGACTAAAACCTCCGCCTGGATTCAATACCGCACTGTCGCCACTGCAAAAACTTTTGTCTGCACCGAGATCAATGGGCGGTGAAGTATTTACATGGACCCTCACTGTATCATAGGCAAAACAACCCGGAGTTTTTTCGGCTTTAATGTAATAAACCGTATCGGTCAGAGGATTGACCACAATGTTTGCAGCAGTGGTCGAACTGATATTGTAATTATTGGTCCAGGTGTAATTTAAAAATCCCGAAGGCGCGTCTAAATGCACGGTATCCCGGTTGCATTTGCTGCGGTCGGGCCCTGCACTGAATGGAATGGGAGCATGTGCCATTATGGAAACCGTATCGTGGTACACACCGCCACAACTATTTACTGCGGTCAGATAATAAACTCCAGGTGTCGTAACCGTATAACTTGAATCTGTTGACCCATCCTGCCACTGGTAAGAAGCAAAACCTTTGCCCGCACGAAGCACCAGGCTGTTGCCTGGACAAATCACTGTGTCCTTTCCCAGGTCCAGCGAATTACGGACCGGCAATACTTCTATCAATACCGAATCTTCTCTTAGTCTGCAACCCAGCAGACTGGCATGAATCCATTTTTTTCCAGCCTGGTCTATCTGGAATAAATAACTGCTGTCACTGGTTTGTGTTACACTACGCACCCAGGTGGTATCATACACCAATGGCACCAGGCTGCCGCATTCCTTATTCTTATGAATGGATAGGGTAACACCTGTTCCAGGACAAACAACGGCAGCACTGGCTTGCAGAGATAGGGTATCGCAATGAGAGATCACCTGGCATGCCGGATCAATCCTTGTCGTGAAATCGTGCGCCACAAAGCTTTTCGGGCGGCTCTCGCTCATTACATTTTTCTGGATGGAGTAAACACGGAGGTTGTAATTGGGTTCAAAATTGAAATACCAGATGGACGTAGAAGAATCTTTCACGCCCAGGCAAAGAGAAGCGGTATCAGAAGTATGCATCCGGTAATAATCAATACGGGCCCCGTCCAGTGCTGTTTTCGTGCTGTCGCCCATGGTCTTGATATTCAAAAACCCACCATCGGGCATTCGAAGATTGTTCGGCTCATTGGGTATGCCCTCATTGATATGAATGCGCTTGCGCTGGTGATAGATCTGGTCATTTTTAAAGAGGCTGATATAGGCATCGGCATTGTATCCCGAGAAAAAATGCAGCATGGTGAAAACTCCGGTTCCATCAGGGAAAAGACTGATTCTTGTATTGTATGAATTACCTTCATGGCGGTTTTTAAATCCGTATGCTTTTACAAAATTTAAATGCTCGTCCAGTTCAATGATACCGGCGTGATAGAGGTCTTTGGTACCGGTAAAAGCGGGGAACTCAAAACTTCCAGTGGTGGGACCGCTCATAAGATAATGTCCATTGTCTTGTTGCACTACCTGGAAGGTACCGTATAAGCGTGCTGCATAGCGGTCGCATGTTTGTACAATTGATTTTGTAAACGTAGTATCACCATCGGTTTTACGAACGCCATAGACATCGATATAAGAATCGTTGTAATATCCATTTCCCAATAAAAACAATAAAACGTTGCCGCCATTAAATTCAATTCCAAAAGGATAATGACTATCGTAGCCCTCATAACCCTGGCTCCAGAAGATGTGACCATCCAGGGGATCAATTTTTGTCAGCGTCGGGGGACCAGACCAGTGAGAACCGAGAAAATAGATCTCGCCGGTTGTAGGATCTTCTTTTAGTGCTGCCAGATCAAAATAATCACCACTTCCATGGTATCCCTGCCAATACCTCGAAGCATAGGTCTTTAACCAGATGATATTCCCCTGAGCATCTGTTTTCATCAGCGCCAGGTCTTCATTACCCGAAATATCATTTTCGGTACGTCCGGCTAATAGGATGTTTCCGTCGTGCAATTCAAGGGACTCAAAAAAATTCATGAAATCAAAATCTTTATGCCCGCTGCTGTCGTATAATTTGCTCCAGATCACATTGCCCTCATCATCCGTTTTCATACACAAACCCCCGGATATCAGCGGCGTTTTTGAATAATCGGCATATTCTCCAGATAGGATCACATGACCATCAGCGGTACGCGTCGGATCCCCCGTCCAGATGTTCACCGAATCCTGGTACAGAAAATCTCTCCCCGAAATCGTATAACAGATCTCATTGGTGCGGTTAGGGTGAACCGAAGATGGTTGTGTTGTTTCATGCGAATGCTGAAACCGTGCAGGAACAGCGCTTGCTCTGAGGCTTTGAAGCTTCGGCTGACCTGGAAAAAATTGCGAAGGTGGAACGTAAAACTTTTGTAAGCGAACCATGGAGTCAACAGATAAGACACGCATCGGATCAACGAAGCGATTAGCCGGGCGATTGACTGCCATTCCCGGAGATTGCGCCACTGCCACCTGAAAGAGGATACAGGTGAAGAGCAGGCAGGCAGTGAGTTGTGGTCGGATCCTGAAAGAAGAAGGCATCGGAACGCAAAATAATAACTGGAGGCTGAACTACATAGCGATACGACCAGTCAATATCGGAAAAAAAGCAAAGGGCAAACGCCAAAAGGAGCTATAAAAAATAGCGGCTGTTCGTTCTCATAGCCCATCTCACCTCTCTCCTGTCATCTTTCATCCTCCCTCATCATTCCTGTCTTCGGATTTTTAAGAACATCGCTTATCTTGATAGTCCTAACTGTTGCAAACCATGATCAAATATTCCGGCCTGCTTGCGATTCTAACGATTTTCGTCGGCTTCAGTGTTTTCTCTCAACCCATCATCAAAAGTTTTTCTCCCTCAGGCGGTCCGGTTGGAACCATCGTCACACTGAAAGGAAAAGGCTTTGATACGGTTGCTTCGCACAACATTATTTTCTTTGGCGCCGTTCGATCAATCGCTTCTGCCAGCACGGATTCCACCATCGTCACCGCTGTGCCTTCCGGAACTTCTTACCAACCGGTCACCGTTACAAATAATTCAGGTACGGCTTATTCTTTGCTTCCCTTTGTCGTCACATTTGCCGGTGCATCCGGTCCTTTTACTTCCAGTAGCTTTCTGCCGAAAATCGATGTAACCACCAGCTACTATCCACATGCCCTCTCCATTGCCGATTTTAATAATGATGGCAAACCCGATGTGGTGGTGGCTAAAGGAAGTTCTGCAACCGTTTCTGTACTAACCAATACCAGCAGCAATGGCGCGATCTCCTTTGCAGCGCCCAAAGAGTTGACCGCAGCAGGCAATAGCCACGAATGTTCCGCCACTGGTGACCTGGATGGAGATGGAAAAATTGATTTGGTTACCGCGAACACCTGGAACACCAATACCATTTCTGTTTTTCGCAACACCACCATCAACACCACCATCAGCTTTGCTTCGAAAATAGATCTGGCCACCGACAGCAGTGCCTACTCTGTCGCCATCAATGACCTCGATGGCGACGGCAAGCCTGACATCATCGTGGCCAACAATGCTTCCAACAAAATTTCTTTATACAAGAACAGGAGTACAGCGGGAAACATTTTATTTGACAACCGCATTGATCTGTTGGCAGGCACCAATCCTTTTAGCATAGCAGTGAATGACCTGGATGGCGACGGCCTTCCTGAATTGATCTATACCACGCAAAACACCAGCTCTAATTTATCGGTCATGAAAAACAATTCGGTGAAGGATAGTCTTTCCTTTGATGCTCCCATTGTCCTTGCCAATTTCCCGGCGCCTTTTGTAGTAGCAGTGGGCGATCTCGATGGAGATGGTCTTCCTGATCTGGCAGCGGCTTCCGGAGGCGACCTGGTCATCGTCAAGAAAAATTTAAGCACACCGGGTAACCTTGCGTTTTCAGGACTGCAACTATCCTATGCAACGGCCAGTTACGCAAACGGTGTTGCTATTGCCGATATAGATGGTGATGGGAAACCAGACCTCGCCGTATCCAACCGGATGTCCAATAATATTTCCCTGTTCCGCAACACAGGCTCACCCGGCTCTATTTCTTTTGAAAGCCGCGTGGATTATGCGGTGGGTGAATTACCAATTTATCTCGCAGTGGCCGATTTGAACGGTGACCAGCGACCCGACATTATTTCCGCGAATTCTTCTTCCACCTTCATTAGCATTCTTACCAATATTATCGGAGCGAATGTGGCTCCCACGGTTCAATCCTTCAGTCCTGCTTCTGGCGTGCAGGGAACTTCTGTTGTCATCAAAGGAACCAATTTTAACGGAACCATTTCAGTCACATTTGGTGGCGTTCGGGCGGCTTCGTTTACTGTGAATTCAGACAGCACCATAACAGCGGTTGTTGCACAGGGAAATTCAGGAGCTGTAGCCGTTACTACGCCCACCGGTTCTGCATCGCAGCCTGGCTTCAACTTCACCGGGCCTACCATTACTTCTTTCACACCATCCACGGGCGTATCGGGAACAACCGTTAATATTTATGGAACCAATTTTACCAATGCCAGTTCTGTAAAATTTGGAGGAACGCCTGCTGCTGCCTTTACCGTAAATGTGCCGACTTATATTACGGCCGTTGTAGGAACTGGCGCGAGTGGTGACGTATCGGTGACCACACCCAATGGTACGGCAACACTGAGTGGATTTAGTTATGGAGCGCCTGTGATTACCAGTGTTGATCCGCGCTCGGCACCAGTAGGAGCTACAGTTCTGATCCAGGGAAAAAATTTCAGTGCCACTGCCAGCGATAATATTGTTTTTTTCGGATCGGTAAAAGCCCGTGTTGACTCTGCATCGTCCAACCTGCTGAAATTAACCGTGCCCGCAGGCGCGCGGTATGGTCCAATTACGGTTACTGTTAACCGTTTGACGGCTTACTCGTCGATGTTTTTCAGCATTAGTTTTGCGGATTCCACTGCGCTCTCAGCTGGTTCATTCAGCAATGTGGGCTCGTATAGTGCGGGTAATTATCCTTCCGCTGTCACCATTTGTGATTTGAATGATGATGGCATGCCAGATCTCATGACCGCAAATGCTTTGGGCAATAGTATTTCGGTGATAAAGAATATCAGTACGGTAGGAAATATTTCCTTTCTGCAAAAGGTGGATCTCCCCGCAGGAACGGATACCAAAAAAACAGTGACCGGAGATTTGGATGGTGATGGAAAGCCCGATGTAGTAGCCGTCAATTTCAATTCCGGAAATGCCAGCACCATTTCTGTATTCCGCAATACTTCTACTGCGTCCACTATTTCCTTTGCGGCAAAAACTGATTATGCTACCGGCAATGGAACGTTTGGACTTGCCATTGGAGATATCAACGGTGATGGCAAGCCGGATGTGGTGACCAGCAGTGGCAACTCGGGATTCTTCTCGATATTTTTAAATACAACTGCGGCTACAGGTACAATTAGTTTTGCTCCCAGGCAGGACATCATCAATTTGAATCATGCCGATAATCTGGCCCTGGCTGACATGGACGGAGATGGCAGGACCGATATCGTTCTCGCAGAAATGGCTGCCAGCGCCGTTTCTGTTTATCGGAATATCAGTTCGGGTGGCAACCTCCAGCTCGATGGTCGCACAGCTTTTGCAGTGGGAGCGGGTCCTTTCAGTGTGGAAGTAGCGGATCTGGACCAGGATGGAAAGCTGGATGTGATCGCCAGGGGTTACTCCGCAATTTTTGTTTTAAAAAATAACAGCAATACAGGTGCATTGGCTTTGCAACCGGTCTATGATTTTCCTCTGAGTACCATGAATGCTTCTCTGTCTGATTTGAATGGAGATGGCAGGCCGGATATTTTATTGGGACAGTCCACCACAGGAATTATCTCGATGATGGAAAATAAAACCGTGGCTTCGGGCCCGATCGCTTTTGGCAATCACGTGGATCTGAAGCCGGGGAATTTCGACACGTTTGTAGCAGCGGGTGACCTGGATGGAGATGGAAAGCCCGAACTGACAGCAGCGAATACTTTGTTGTACACGGTGACCATCTACAGCAACAAGAGCGGCGCGCCGCGCATTGATTCTTCTTCTGCAGCAACCATCAGATCCGGCGATACGCTTCAACTAACAGGAGGCGATTTTACCGGAGCCAGCTCTGTAAAATTCGGGGGCACACCGGCAGCGTCGTTTAAAGTGAATGATGCCACGCACATGGAAGCCGTGGTGGGTGGTGGTGCCTCGGGGAATATTACCGTGACCACTCCAAAAGGAACCGCGGACTATCCGGGAATTAAATTCATTCCGGTGATCAAGGTGAACGGACCCAGTACTGTTTGCGGTGATGCCTCGGTGCCCCTCACTTCTTCCGCTGATGCCAACAACCAATGGTATAAAAACAATGCAATCATTGCCGGCGCGAATGCCAAAACCTATAATGTTGTAACAACAGGCAACTATACGGTAAGGACCACGAGCAATGGTGTAACCACCACGTCTGTGACGGGTGTTGACATTACGGTTACTTCTGTTCCTACGCCTTCCATAACTGTGAATGGCAGTTCATTGGTGTCCAGTGCCGCTTCGGGTAATCAATGGTTCCTCAATGGCGCGGCCATCCAGGGTGCCACGGCACAAACCTATCAGCCCACGCAATCGGGAGATTATACGGTTCAAGCATCGGTGAATGGTTGCCTCAGTGCGACTTCACCCGCGCGCAGCTTTGTGATCACTGCACTGATCGATCTTCCCAATGGGCAGTTCATTCATCTCTATCCCAACCCTGTCGTAGATCAACTGGTGATCCGGTATCAATTGAACAATACAAATGTGATCACCCTAGAAATTTTTGACGGCAATGGAAGGTGGATCAAAACAGTGAAGGGATTGCACTCGGGTGATGTAGTTCACACAGAAGAACTATCTGCAGGGATGTACCTGATAAAAATCGAATCGAAAGGACATTCATTTGGAACGATGAAGATGATTAAAATAGAGTAATGCATGGATGTTTGGAAGCATCGTTCAAGGTTTGTCTATTCCGCAAGCACTGATTCGGCGGACAATGGAAAGGATGCAGGTTGACAAACTGGTGGGACAGAGAAAAAAGTCGGGATACCACCGGCGGGACAGCGGTTTGAATTTGTAGTAATTTAAATCGATACCGTAGAAGTCCTCATTTTTTATTTCAATAAATGTCCAACCTTTATAGAGGGTACTGAAAGGGATTCGTACTCCAACGATCCTTCTCACGGAAATTTCCACTCTTGCTGAAGATCACTTTTTAAATTACCGGCCATGCTCCTTCTTCACAAAGCATCAATGATTTTTTGCTACGGCGAAAGAAAAAAATTCATCTTACCACTCTGCCTGATCCAAGTTATTTTTTTGTTTGTTACGATCAACGCAACAGCACAAGTTAAAAAAGCAATCGATAGAAGCCGGTATGTAACGAGGATGAATGATACGGTGCCTAAAGTTCGAACTACCAGTACAGCAGTACTCACCTATCAACCACCGGTTACTGGCACGCAACAGAATCCAAAAGCTATTGACAAAGAACTGATCTTACAACACTACCATAAACCGGATACCACGGTGAAATTTCAGGTCATTAAAAATGGAGCGGTGGTTCGTACAGAAACTTCGAAACTCAATGCGATCAGGTTGGGTGCAGGGGAAAAATTAATTCTTCAACCCAAAAAAGAAATTACACCAGTAGACCAGGCGACGGTGAACAAATTAAGATCGGTTTCTTCCATACAGTTTGACCGGTACAGTCTCAAAAAGCTTCCGGAAGTAACGATTGAAACCAAAGATTCCAGTAACCAGCAAATCAGTTATCAATTATATTTTTTCCCTTATGAACCATTTACCTACAACGACACCAGCAAAAAATTCCAGTCCAGAATGGGATTTTTTTTCCTGAGGTCTGATTCAGCATCGGCAGTGAATCCAATTGATCCGGTAAATATTATTATTACTTCAGACGATTTAAAGCTGGCGAGTCAACTGTCTTTGAAAATTGATCATCTGAATTTTCCACCGACAGATGTAGACCTCGCAGGCGATGATCTGAGTGATTCCGTGGAGATCCGGGTGATTACGGCCTCCAGGCCCGAGGGATATCAAACCTTTTTGAAGATCAAACCTGCACTGGAAATCTCTACCACGGCTTCTTCCCTCCAGGGATACGGGGTTCAGAAAATTCCGGTGGATGTAAGAATGATCGGATCGACTTCTGCAGATTCAATCAGGGTTACCCTCACTCCTTCGAAAGGAAAGCTGACAAATGAATCGATGATGCTCCGGTATAATACACCGCAAATCGTTTACCTGACTTCGGCAGGCACTGGCCAAACGCTGATCTCGGCAAAGTCCAGCAACCTGGAGTCTCACCTGTATTTGCAGTACGATTTTCCCTGGTATTTTTTACTGGCTTCTCTTCTTGGCGGATTATTAGGAGGGTTTGCTCAATTCTTTACAGGCGATAATAAAAAGTTTTCCGCGCGGCCCATCGTTGGTGGCGTGTTCGCCGGACTTGTTGGTGCGATGGCCTACTATGGGCTTGGCATCAGTCTTTTGAATTTTAAGTTCAGCGCTGAAATGAATGAATTTTCTGTACTTGCACTCAGTGCCTTGTTTGGTTATTTTGGAATACCGAAAAGCAAACCGGTAACCCCATGAAACCGTGGTCGGGTGAAGTGATTCATCTAGAAAATCTTCCTGCGGGTGTGTACATGATAAAGATGGATGTAAGGGCCGGTCGTTTGAAACGGGTGAAGATGATCAAGGTGGGGTAATGAGCAACCCATACAGATGGTAGTCGATGTTGAAAAAATTGTTTTCCGTTGGGGTTGAATTTGGTTTCATGAAATGGAGTATCTATATAAATACAGTGATATAATTCAAAAATTTCTTCTGACTTGCAAAATCAGCTTTACTTTTCTTATACGTTGCCTATTTTAAAGACTTCATGACAGAACCCTGAACAGCTGGCGAGAGACCGCATTGACCAACAATTAATTGACTAAAGCAAAGTATTTTAAAAAAGGCTTTTGAAGGAATATTGGTAAAGAATGAAAAATAAAGTAAATTTTAAAATTGGTTTTATTCAGCAACATACTCATCAAACAAGAATTAAGTAATGACCGGACAACTACCATCAAAAGAGCAAAGAAAATATTTCTACACAATTATTTTTTTGATGTTAATTGCGATATTCTTAATACGACATATGCTTATGCCTTACTTAAGTGGTCAAAAAATAGAATTGAATAACGAAGTTTTATATAAAATTTTAGATGACCTTTTTACAAGTATATTAGTAACTATTGGCTTGGGAATTTTTTTGTTTTGGCTAACGCCAAAGAATAAGGCGAATGCACAAATCAAAATATTGCAACCTATAGAAATAGGTTCAACAATGACGAAAGCCAGGCTGGAAACTGAAAAATGGTGGTTCAATGGTGGTAGTGGAAGATATACAAGATCGCAAACTCTTCCATATCTGGCTAATTTGGCTCGACAAAGAGGCAAATCAATCGAGGTCGTTATACAAATAATGAATCCAAATAATCAAAAAACATGTAGACGTTATGCAGAATATAGAAATAGTTTAAAGTCCGGTATGCGAAACAAGAAATCAGAAAAGAGTGTTCAGATCGATTTGCTATCTACCATAGTCGCTGCATATATGTGGAGATACGAGCAGCCCTTGCTCGATATTACATTAGGTTTAAAAGATAGTTTCTCATTGTTTCGTACGGATATATCATCTACTACTGCCCTTATTACTAAGGAAGATCCAATTGAGCCTGCACTATTGTATGAAAATGGAACCTTTTTTTATGATGCATATTGCCAAGATCTAAAACAAAGTTTAAACCAGGTCACCAGATTAGATATGTCTATTTCATTTGTTGGAGTGAATGAAATTGCAGTCTCGAATACAAAGGAACTTTTACAGCATTTAGGATTTAGTGATTTAGTAAATGACTCAGAAATTGGTGATATAATTTCTAAGGCCAAGAGTAACGAGAATCCATATGGATAGATGCTTGAATAACTTATATAAAAGTTTAGAAGCTGAAAGACCTGTACAAGAAGTTAAGAGAAATATCTTGTCATGTTTTCCCGATTTTAAAATCATTGCCAAATATCATCCTCTTGGTTTTTATGCTTTTACTCTTGGAAAATTAGATGATATCGTAACAGTAAGACTGCACGTATGGCCTGTTGAGGCAAAAGTCCAAAATGAAAACTTGCTAATTCATAATCATGTTTTCAATTTTAAAAGTTTGGTTTTGTTTGGTGCAATTACTAACAAAACTTATACGGTTCAAGAATCAAATGAAGGCGATGGCAATTTATTTAAAGTTGAGTACTTCGAAAAAGGTTCTCGGTTAACAAAGTTGGCAGGTAATTACCGATTGTTACCCCCTGTCATTACTCAAGTCAGCGAAGGACAATATTATTCAGTTATGTCAACCGAATTTCACGAGTCATTAAATACTGGTAAACGATTTTCGGTTACTATTTTGTATACTAAATCCGTTTCCAACAGTACACCTCTTGTTTTTGGCAAGAATTTCAAAGAGGACTCTATTGAATTTGAAAGAAACGAATTGCCGGTTGATGAATTTGATTCAATAAAAAATAAAGTAGTAGAAGTCCTTCAGACATAAATTATTAAATCTATGCCTAGTTTGAAATTTATACTTTTATTTAAACTTAAAAATGTCTACCTATCAAATCATATCCAAAGTCCGGGCTTTCCGCAATACCCTTCGTGATGCGAATGAAAAATAAATCAGAAAAATTATTTATGCAAGTCTGCAACGCTCAAGGCTACTAAGTCAAACCAAATTGATACCTATGTCTTTCTAGATAAACCTGATTATACTCGCTTAACTTTCTTATTTGTTCATCTCCTCTAATTCCGATCTTATTAAATGCTGTCATTTCTATTGAATCATGCAGCAAGATTTTACCCTTTTGATCAAAGCTTATAAGATGCTTATCAAATAATGCGTCAAAATGTGGCGACAAGAGAATACCATTATGCACGTCCAGCCTTTCGTCACTGGTAGCGCCAGACCAGGGAACAATATGAGAGGCAATCAAAACCTCCAGCTTATTAAAATCTGTAACCGCACACTTGTATTCCCATCGGTGAATAATGCTTTTCCGGTAAGCACCTTGTCCCACGCGAGAAGTAACCAAGCCTAATCGCTCCGTGATCGAAGGTTTCTTGTAATTCAAATATTCAGATGGGCCTTCTTCTACTTGTGTAAGTTCTACTGCAGAAGGAATATTGATTACGTGCACGCCCAATCTTGTAAAAAAGAATTTGATGGCTTTTTCGAAGATTTCTATTTGCATCTGGTGCTTCGAAGTAGCCCATGTCATAGAACTGTAATTCTGTAATAAATTTTACATACCCCTTCGATTGGTACTCGAACAGGAAAACTCTTTTGCCACTGTTGATGTGTTCCCGAAGCGCCAGGTTTCCCTTGGTAAACTTCATATCTCCTTCTCGGCCTTCACCTGTATAACTAAATACATCGGGATTTTCCCAACCATCCTGATAACCATATTGCGTTCCGGTTTTTCCTGAAAAAATAAATATGTAAGGAAACTGTGCACTGGGTGCAATTCCGCCCTGTCTTGTGCCTCCATACTGGTCATGGATATCCGACCTTTTGTAAACTTGTGTTGGTATGAAGGGCCACTGAGGCATTGATTGTTATCGAATAAAAAGCAATATAATCAGTTGATCAATTGATTGGCCCCTCTGATAATTTAGATCATCCGCTTTCAACTGTATCAACTATTCCGTTCCGTATCTGCTTCCGCCGTCTCCAATTTCAAGCGGTCACCGGATATGCCCTGTTCATTGATCAAGCAATCCGTGATCGTCTCCTACAGTTTTTTGATCACTTCTCTCCTTTCCTTTATTCTAAAAAAATCCAAAACTCCAGAAAGTCCCTTCTCCCAGAACATTCATCGCATTTCAGCCCTGCTCGCAGGGAGAAAGAACCGTGAGTCGAACGGTCCTGGACTTTTTCATGGCGATTTAAGATAAAACTTTTCCGCTTTATGAAAAATTAGGATCCGAAGCGCTACATGCATCCAGTAGTCTTTAAAAACTACCAGAGAATAAATAAACCAGAAGTCTGGCAAAGATTCCTTTTCACGAAATCAATAATTCACTGGCCCATTCCTCCCTATTACACCACTTTTCCCAGCCGCCTTCAAAACCTTCTTTCACCATTAGAATTTGTTTCGAATTTTTCTATTTTGTGTGGGCTTATGAGGCTTTGCATCCTGATTTTATTGTTATCCGTCTCTATCATTTCTTTGGCCCAAAAAGAAACCACCCACTGGTTCTTCTCCGGTGACCAAGCTCTCATTACGCCCTCCGGCATCAGCAATGCCAACCCTTCCGGCATCTCCCAACAATTTTATCCCGGAGCGGCCAGCACTTCGGTCTCCGATGCTGCAGGCAACCTGCTGTTCGCTGCCGATGAAGCCACCATCATCGATCAAAACTATTCGGTCATGCCCGCACTGGTGAACAATAAATTGCAGGGCGGCTCTAAAGTTCTTTCCATCAAAATTCCAGGCTCGCAACGCTACTATGTTTTTTATGCCAACACCACGAGCTATTCTGCCAACAGCCAGTGGAACCTGAACTACGCCATCGTGGACCTTTCCCTGAATAATGGCAAGGGTGATGTCACCATCTTCAATCAACTGATCGACAGCAATCTTTCGCGGGCCTTCACCCTGGTGCAATCAACGAACAGCGAAGATGCCTGGCTGGTCACACACCGCTGGGGAACCACCCAGTTTCTTTGCTACAAGATCACGAGCGCTGGTTTGAACAGCACGCCGGTCGCCTGCAACGCAGGCACGGTGGCCACCACGGGAAATTATATTTTTGCAGACCTGAAAACTTCCCATGACGGGTCCATGATCGCCGGTCTCGCCTACCGCGATTACACCGTCTTCTTCGCCGAAACACATGACTTTCTGGAAGTATTCAATTTTGATTTTGCCAGCGGAACCCTCACCAGCAAGGTCAGAACGCTTCGGGACGTCAGGTATTTCAACTCGCTTCAATCCGTCGAGTTTTCTCCCGACAACCGCCTGTTGTATGCTGGCTTCATGACCCGTGTGGACGGACTCCAACCCTGCGGCTTCGGCGCAGGAAATATTTTCCAGTACAATTTATGTTACACCGATTCTGTCACCTTCACCCTAAACGCCATGGTGGTCGCTACCGACTTCCAGTTCTGTGGACCATCGGTATCCTGGGGCCGGCTGCAGATCGGCGCAGATAAAAAGATCTAT
Organism: Flavisolibacter sp.; assembly: GCA_045805145.1. Lineage (GTDB taxonomy): Bacteria > Bacteroidota > Bacteroidia > Chitinophagales > Chitinophagaceae > Flavisolibacter. Next base: position 28,122 of record JBJMLU010000130.1, read on the forward strand.
GTTCCCTATACAGGAACCATGATCTCCCGGATCAACAATCCTAACAGAATTGGTAGCTCCTGTAATTTTGAATTCGATGCGCACCGCCTGCAAAATGGCAATTACGCCAACATGGTCACTCCGAATTTTCATCACAAGCTGGTGGAAAAGGCGGTAAAAAATAATATCAATTATAAAGGCGGCTGCTTTCCCAATCCCACCAGTTTTTCTATCACCAACGACACCATTACTTCCGTTCAATGGGATTTTGGTGATCCTTCCAGCGCTTCCAATACATCAACCCTGCTCAACCCACAACACAGTTTCAGTCATCCAGGTGTCTTTACAGTGAAGGCAAATTTGTTCAATACCCTCGGAAGCCTAATCGATACCCTATCGGAGCTTGTCGACATCAAGGACCCTGCCCTTCGCCTGCTGCATGAATATCCAAAGGACACGAGTTTTTGTTCGGGCAACAGCCTGCAGTTGAAACTGCAGGTGGTAAATGGCATCTTCGTTTGGAAGACGCGATATGCCTGGGATGGACAACTTCATTACAACGCTACCGCCGACAACTTTTACATCAATGGCACAGGAACCTATGTCGTGGAGCTCCACCAGAACGATTGTGAGGGTTGTACCCTCATTGATTCCATTCATGTGACAGTACTACCGGTTCCTGTTGCCAACCTGGGTTACGACCGCAACCTATGCACCGGTGATTCGCTGGAGCTGAAATTTTTTGATACGTCCGCCAGATACATATGGAGCACAGGCGATACATCGATGGGGATTTGGGTTCACCAGGGCGGAAGCTATTGTGTGCAAGCGGAAATCGACCACAATGGATGTCCCAAACGGGATACGATCGTGATCAACTCTGTTCCCGGCGTTCATTTTTCATTGCCCAATGATACCACCTTATGCAACAACTCCAGTTTGCGGCTAGACCCCGGCGTTAATAACGCCGGTTATTCCTGGCAAAACGGATCGGCACAAAACTTCTTCACGGTCACGAAGCCCGGAACCTATTGGGTGCAGATCACCAATTCCAATTTTTGCAAGGCTTCTGATACCATCCATGTGTCCTACGTGAATGCACAACAGGTTTTTCTGGGGAACGATACCACTTTGTGCCTCGGTGATTCATTGCTTCTGCAAACCAGTGTGGACCATGCACACTATTTATGGAGTTCGGGGAGCACCGATAGTTTACTGATAGTCCATCAAACCGGAACGTACTGGATCTATGTGGACAATGGCAGTTGTGCGGTGAACGACAGCATCAATATAAGTTTCCATCCACCACCTTCCGTTCAACTCGGAGCGGATACGCTCTTGTGCCAGGGATCCTCACTCACACTAAAGATGCCTTTACCTAATTCAACTTATTTGTGGAGCAATGGTTCATCAACAGACTCCTTACCGGTAAACAGCGCAGGACTTTACTGGTTACAAGTAAACCAGGCAGGGTGCAAGGCCAGGGATAGTATCCAGATAAACTATCAACCCAGGCCTCTGCTGAACCTGGGTAAGGACACCTCGCTTTGCAGCAACAGCAGTCTCGCCCTGAATGTGTATCAACCATCCATCACCGCCTATCTCTGGCAGGATGGAAGCATTCAGTCCAATTACCTCGTAACAAAAAGTGGATGGTACTGGGTTCAGGTCCGGGGAAACAATGGCTGTACCAATAGGGACAGTCTGCTCGTTCAATCCCTTCCCTTGCCTTCGTTCAGTCTCGGACAGGATACAATACTATGTGAAGGAGATACCAGATCCTATCAGTTCAATTTGTCCAACGCTGCTTATCTGTGGAGCAACAACAGCACGTCCAATTCCATGGTGATCCATCAGTCGGGGCTCTATTGGTTAGACGTCATGCAGAATGGTTGTGAAAGAAAAGACAGTGTGCTGATTTCTTACAAGCCGATGCCAGTTGTGTCCCTGGGAAATGATACTACCTTATGCGAAGGTCAGACAGTGATGTTAAACGCGTTTAGTGCAGGTGCCAGTTACAATTGGGACAATGGAGCAACTGCTCCTTCTATCACCGCCGACCATCCTGGAACATATTCTGTGGTTGTGGACCTTAATGGATGCCGTACAAAAGACAACATCCAGGTTTCTTATCTCTACCTGCCGCGATTTTCTTTGGGCGCTGACACCAGTTTGTGCAAAGGACAAAGTCTTGTCTTGAAGCCAGGTGTCACTGGCGTTGGTTATCTATGGCAGGATGGATCTACCAGTTCCAGCTATATGGTTCAACAACCCGGTATCTACTCGCTAACGCTCACCAACAGCTGCGGTTCGGTGGCGCACACCATGCACGTCATCGAAGGCCTTTGTTCTTTGTACATGCCCAGCGCCTTTACACCGAATCAGGATGGATTGAACGATGTGTTCCGCGTGCGGTATCCCCAGTTCATCAAAACCTTTCGGATGCAGGTCTTCAACCGCTGGGGACAGTTGGTCTTCAGTACCACCAACCCTTATTCGGGCTGGGATGGAAGTTATGCAGGTCTGATGCAGCCAACGGCAAATTATATTTGGATGATCACCCTAACAGATCTCGATGGGCACAACGCCCGCTACCGGGGAAGCGTATTGTTGATCCATTAAGCAACGGTGAATCACTCATGCAGACCAATCGATCTATATTTTTCAATACTGGTGCGGCTTCAAAAAAAATTGACGGACAATGTTCATGATTTTTTTTGAAAGAACAATCAAAGTGGGATGTTGAACCACTAAAAGATCTTGCTCTTATTGAAACAGAATTTTCAGAGGTCAAAAAAAATGCCCCCAACTGGGGGCACTTCTGTTTATGAAAGCGAATCCATTTTTTTCTCCGCTCTTTTTTGGTCCCGCCTGTGCACCCACATCAGCAGCAGGATTGCTCCTGTTAGTATGCCCAGCACAATGAGGGCCGTAATGATCGTAGCCATAAAAAATTTTTGATGATAAAATCGCCTTGCGGCAAATGAAACTCAAAGAGGACAACGATCACCAGAACTGATGGAAAGGATAATTATATGTAAGGTATCTCTTGCAGGAATAAATACATTGATGCCTGACCTTTATATTGTTTGTATACAGCCTGCGCATGTGGAGGGCCAACCCGCCTGCCATGTCAAGCGATGCCACCGGATGCCGAACCTTGCCTTGAGGAAGCGAAGCTGGGTGCATCCATTCGATTGATGAAAAAAGCTGACCTACTTCTGGCTTCGATGATGTGATGACGATCTCAGCGCTGTGAAAGCCCGATCCTCGCGCGCTCACATCGGGAGAGGCCATCAAAAAAGAAATGAATAAAAGAAAGGTCAGACGCATTTTCACGAAGATAGGTCCCGGAAATCCCTGGTGATTCAACTTAACAGTTTGATGGGTTTTAGTCAGGCTGTTGGCCATCGCCGATTCAACAAGCATTTTAATGCAATTCTCTGCCTCCACTGCGAAGTTCCTTGCGGTTAAACCGTTTTTGTTCCCGGTAGCATTGAGTTCCCAGATGCCATCAACCATTGAAAAATATTCGCCGCGCCCTATGAAACAAATGATATGGAGTTATGAAAATACAACCAACGTGACGCTTTCCACATCACATGGGCGTAACAAGAATATAGGTAAAGGAGCTAAATGCTCCTTCTGTCAACAGATAGGCCCTTCTTTGATTCAACCACAATTTAAACTGGGTGGGAATACCAAAGCCCGACATGGGCCTGGGTGGGTTGTTGACAAAAATACTTCCATCAGCTCCCTTCATTAGCCAGCCCGGATAGTTTGTTTTTTCATGCGTGACATTGAACTGAATAATGGAATCAGCAGGCATGGCCGGTGTATATTCCAGTTTCACATCTGTAATATTTGTTTCTCCATAAGGATCTGCGATCCAGCTAAACGTCTCCGTATGGTAAGTCTTTACAGCTGGTGTTACAGTGGGCGCTCCATTTTTGATGTTGGATGCCGTGGCGACAATAGGAGTTGACATTTTCACAGCCAGGTCAAAACTCGCTGTGTCCAAATAAGCAGGTATATCCGGAATGCCGCCAAACCCTGATAAGGTACTGTCTACCACGCGTACCAAAACATGATAGCTATAAGTTGTGTCTGGCCTTAAGGTAATATCAATACCTCGCTCAATGCTGTTTAGATGGCTGACATTTATTCCCTTCTTCCAAATGTTTTGTTGAATGTCCATCCTTACTGTAATGCGTACATCTTTTTCATGGTCGATTTGATCGGGCGCCCGGTAAATCACTTTATTCCCCTGTCGTATAATTTTACCTAATGCATCGGAGCCATTTTCCAGTCCATTTACCATCCAGGATTTTTGCGCGCTGGCAGGAATTTCGGTTAACTGTGTTAGCGCTCCGAATCCTTCACCTCCTGTACCTGGCAATAAAGTTTCGCTCTCTATACTTATCTGGCTGGTCTCCCTGGCATGGAGGCTGCCCTTATCGGCGCTGAGTCGGATTGCAGCCCCAAAAACATAAGGTGTAAAATGACTGATGCCCAGGCTCACTGTTTTTGCAATGGAATCAAAATCCCGGTCATGCATATCCGCTATCCATTTTCCTGAATTGTCCTGATAGGCGATGTAGAGAAAATACGGGAGGTTATCCGGTAGTTCTTCCTTTGCATAATGAAAACGAAGCATGGCCGGTTTACTGAATGTAGTTCCGTTGGGCAACAGGTCGTAACCCAATCCGGCTCCGCCCGGCGCATTATTGGTGATGGGTTGAATGGTGATGTTCGTATTGTTCGCGAGGGCACCGGAAGGAATGTCCAGATGCACCCTGCCATCGGGAGATTCAATGAACCCGCCTGCAGGTCCGATATTCTTGCTCACCGGATTGCCCACTGGCGTGCCCGGGGAAGTAATCATGGCTTGCACATTCGGTGGGATATTATTCTGATTATTGTTTGTTGCATCATTTTTTTTGCATCCGGTTAAAACAAGGATCAATGCGATGATCAGGATCAGCGCCGATTGCAACAGTGGCTTGAGTGGTTTGGAAAAATTGTCTGACATAAAAAATAATTCAGTGCAGAATAAGTAAACTTCATTATCAAAGTATCGTTCAATGGCCTGCTAATCTATTTTGAAAGAAGATGCAAGTCAATAGTATGAAAGTTAGGGCCGTAATTGTACGGCAGTGGAATGTGAAAGAAAAGCTGCGAGCTGCGGCTACGAGAGCTGATGGCTGATAGCTGTTGGCTGATGGCTTTTTGTTGGGAGTAGCCTGTGGTGCAGACATTGTTGGGCATAGTGTGTTCTTATTGAAGGTGGTTTATTATTTGGGGGAGAAGTTTTTTTGGAAGAGTTTTTTTTGGAAGAGTTTTTTTTGGACCCTGTTTTTTTGCCTTCATCTGTATTATGAAGCGGTCTTAGTCCTGATGCTCGCTTCGCTTGCAAGGAGATTGCCGCGCTGCGCTCGCAATGACGACTAAACTACGATGCTCACTACGGGTTTCAACCTTGCCACATAATTAGAGGTGTTACTTTATAATTTAGAGTATGTACTTACGCAAATACTCAATTAGTATGATCGAAACAGTAATGCATTTTCGATTTGGCGTCATTGCGAGCGTAGCGCGGCAATCTCCTTGCAAGCGAAGCGAGCATCAGGTCTAAGACCGCTTCATAGTACAGATGAAGGCAAATAAACAGAGTCCAAAAAAAACCACATTGCCAAAAACCTCTTCCAAAAAATAAGCAACCTCAAAAAATCATCCTATGCCCACCAATGTCTGCGCTGCAGGCTACTTCCAACAAAAAGCCATCAGCCAACAGCTATCAGCCATCAGCTCTCATAGATCACAGCTCGCAGCTTTCCCCTATTTCCCCATTGCTTTATTAATGGCTTCTGTTCTGTTTTGAACATGCAGCTTATCGTAGATCTTATGTATGTGCTGGCGCACGGTACTTACAGAAATTGTGAGTTGGTCAGCAATCTCTTTATATAATAATCCTTTGGAGAGGTGGTAAAGAATTTCGTTTTCACGCACACTCAGAGTTTCCATTTCTGCTACGTTTTTTTCTTTTTCACGGAACATGGTCACGAGCTTGCGGGCGATATTGGCACTCATGGGAGAACCACCGTTGTGTAATTCCTTCACAGCCTCAATGAGCTGCATCAGTCCTGTATTTTTCAGTAGATAACCCGACGCACCGGCCTTGAGCGCTTCAAAAACTTTTTCATCATTCTCATATACTGTGAACATCATGAACTGGGTTCTGGGAACCTTGCTTTTTACCTGGCGGATGCACTCGATGCCATTGATGCCGGGAAGATTAATGTCCATGATGACGATATCAGGCTTGAGTGCGGGTAAATCGCAAATCGCTTCTTCTGCAGTCTTGAATGTATCAAGCACTTTAAATTCGGGATTCAGGGAAAGAAAACGGTTCAATCCTTCTCTTACTTCATCAAGATCTTCCACTATCGTTAGTGTTATTCCCATGTGCCTTACCGAATGTAGGCTCTCAGAGCCTTGTGATCAATAGAACGAAAGTTATTTGCTTCCACAACAGGCGGAAGCTGTTTATAGTTTATGGTTTGTGATTTCTGGTTGTTTAGATCGAAGAAGTCTATGGACATGGTGTAGTTATTAAAGTTGATCGATCTAAAAAACCAGAAACCATAAATTATAAACTATACCAATGGCGCAGACAATTTCACACTGGTTCCTTCATGATTACGGACCTCTGAATATCCACCGATCTCTTTCATCCGGTTCTCCATATTCGAAAGTCCATTGCTGAAAGGACGAATATGCGCCAGGTCAAAACCCTGTCCATCATCCCTGATCATCACCTCAAGACTTTTTCCTGTACTGATTACGATCTGCACCGAATTGGCCTGTGCATGTTTTACAACATTGTGCAGTGCTTCCTTTACTGAAAGAAAAATATTTCTGCGGAACTCACCACTCAGAAAAATATTTTCCGTCTGCTCGGGTATATTCACCTTGCAGGCAATGCCATTCTGTTCGAGGTATTCCATCGCATAAGCCCTCGTATAGGCCAGCAGATCACTGAGCGAATCATTTCTTTCATTAAGGGCCCACACAATCTCTCCCATCTTGTCGATCATCTGGTGCGAATACTCCCTGATCTTGCTGATCTCTTCTTCGATGGGTTGTTGCTGCTGCTTCTTGATGCCAATGGTCTCGCTGAGAAATTTAATGCGCGACAGTCCCGCGCCCAGGTCATCGTGCATGTCGGTTGCGATTCGTGTACGTTCTTTCTCGATGGCCTGCTTTTTTTCCAACATGATCCGCTCGCGCTCAAATTTTCTTCTGAAATAATTTTTTATCGAGATGGTGATCATGCCTACAGTCAAAAGCCCTAAAGAAAGACGGAACCACCAGGTCTCCCACCATGCAGGCAGAATGGTAAAAACATAGCTGATGGTTTGAGGCGCATACATGGCATCGGAAAATTCTGCTTTCACATGAAGCACATAAGATCCAGGCAGAAGATTGACGAAATTAAAACTGGATACATTGGAAGCGGCACTCCATCCCGTATGCGCGCCGCCTTCCAGAAAATAACTGTATCGAACAGATCGTTCATCCAGGAAAGAAGGTGCAGCTACGCTGAAAGAAAAATTATTCTCCTGAAAAGAAAAACGGTTTTTATTTTTTTCAATTGGAACATCGTTTACCCGAACCGAAGTGAGAAGCAGTGAAGGAGAAGGACTGATCACCGGTTGCGAAAATTTGATCCTGATCAGCGAGCCATCTTTGTTCAATGCCCACACCGTACTGTCTTTTAACGCAGCAATGCGAAACACAGACTGAAATATATTGTTGTTCTTGCTCGTATTCGCAATCATGTAAGCGCCCTGCTTGATGAACATGCGATCCAGCCCACTCTGCGTTCCAACCCATACATTCCCTGCTGCATCACAGGACAGCGAATAAATGAAATTGTCGGTCAGACCATCTTTGGTTGTATACTGTTTCACAAATATGGGCTTCAACCCGTTCAGCTTGAAATGAAAGAGTCCATTGTATCTCGTGCCGATCCACAGGTCATTCTTTTTTATGGCAATGGACCGAGGATCCATCTTCGGCACGCCGGTTGAATAATGTGCAGCAAACTGTAAATAATGCACAGGAGATTCAGGATGAACGCTCAAACACAAAAGTTCATTGTTCCTGGAAGCGATCCATAACCTTCCTTCTTCATCGATGGCCATCTGATCGTTCATATAATTTACAGGATAATGCATGATGAACCTGTGGTTGTGCAGCACAGAAATAGAAAATCCAATAGCCGGCCTTCCTGTTAAGATGATGAGATTACCGTAGCGATCTACCAAACCATTTGCAAAATTAGGCAGACTGTCCTCCGCTATCACTTTCGGATGTACGTAAGCGGCATCACTATTCTTGTCTTCAATGCAAATAATTTTTTCAACATCCGACACATAAAGCCGCTCACCATCTGGATAGATATTCATTGGTATGATAGGATAGAGAAAGGGAAATCTTTTTATTTCCTTTTTTACAACACGGAAAATTGAACGATCAAAAAAACTGAAGAACCAAGTTGTATCACCAGCCTGTCCCATGCTTGTAAACTGCATCTGCCTGTCGCTGTTGAATCCTGCGAGCAGCCTGACGCCGGTGGTTTTTAATTTCACTGCTCCCAACCCCGGCGATACCATCCACATCGTTTCTTCCCGGTCCTCAAAAAGATCAACCACGCCTCCGCCTTGCAAACCCTGTTCGGATGTGATCAGCTCTTTTTTGAAATCGGGTGTGATCTTCTGAATGCGGTTGGCCGAATAAAACCATCCATTTCCTTCGCGGTCAAAAAAAACACCATCACAGGGATCTATTATTGCTGCATATTCCGCTGGCACTTTGACCAAATGGATTTTTCCCTGTTGCATTGAAGCCGAATCCATGATCCACATCTTTCGCCCGGCAAGCACCCAGATCCTGTTCTTCATATCCATGGCATACATCGGAGTATTTTCATCGATCAATACATCTTTCACTTCTTTCTTATCCCTGTCATAAACAATCATTCTAACTCCCTGTGGACTGTCCCAGGGAATCATCAGAAAATAATTTTTCCATTCAAGAATATAATCCAGAAAGAGTCCGATATCCTGTCCCTTCCAGGAAAAGGGAAGCCGTGTAAATTTTTGATCCTTAAACAGGAAGAGTCCTTCATCCGCAACAGCGTACCATTGACCGTTGGTGCTTTTTAAAAATCGGTTGATGATGGGATAATAATGATCCGCTGTCTGGTATTCACTGATCTTTCCATCCACAAGCATATTGAGCCGTGTAGTATTTGTGGAAACAAGAATCGTGTCAGGAGAAAGTTCTGCAACATCGTTTACCACTTCATTGGCAAGTCCATCCTGCGTGCTGTAGTTGTTGAACCTTGTGCCATCGTACACGCTCAGGCCCCCATAAGTAAGAAAGTACATCCGGCCCTTGCTGTCCTGCCTGAGACCACGGACACGGCTGTTGATCAGGCCTTCACGGGGTGTGTAATAAACAAAGGGATATTGTTGTGCAAAACTGCAAACAGAAATAAAAGAACATGCAAGAAAGAAGAGACTTCTCTGCATGATTAAATTTAATTCTTTTCATAACACACTTCATTGGGCTTTCCGTCCAGCATTTCCAGCATGAACAATTGATCTTTCCATCCAGTTCCACCACGATTCACCTGGCCAAGGCGGTATTGTATGAACTCCGGATTTTCACCCTTCTTCAAAATGGTCAGCTGGTTTCCTTTGAGTGAATAGGTTCCATCGCCCTTAAATGCTGAAGTGCGCAATTCCACCATGGTTGGCGAAATCAGGCTGGTTGTTCCATATGCGCCGATGAATTCATAATGACCATTGGCCGCAAATATGTACTGGCCCGACATGCTTTCGGCCTGCAGCTTCCAGGACCCTACGATTGTTTTGGCATCACCTGAAGATTCTGTTTTTTTCGGAGGCACGCTCTTTACCACAAAGCTGTTGAAAAAACGGCTCCAGTGTTCGTACTGGTAGGTGCAGAAACAGGGCATTTCTCCTCGCTCGTGCTGGCCAATGATCACGAAAATCCTGTCATCCGAACCAATCACCAACACCTGTCCGTTCTCATAATCGTAATAATATCCATCAGGTCTTTGCTTTTGCATGGGCGCTTCAATCATATAGTAATCCAGTCCCTGGAGCGTTTTTCCTCTCGACTGGGCATCTTTTTTTTCGCCGGTGTACCGGTACTGCCACGTGCCATAGATTTTATTAAAGACGGCACGCGCGTCATTTTCCAAACTTCCGGATGAAGCCTGAGGCGGAAGAATTGTGATCAGACATCCTGATTTCACATCCCCTGTTTGCGACATCATGATCGCCTCATTGCTTTTCTGAATCTGCCAGGTCTCCGGTACAATAAAATCATAGTCCTGCAACCAGGAACCATTGTTTGACAGAGCAGTGCCTGTTTTATTGGGAGCAGCCGTATTTCCGTCCAGGTCAAGATCGTCCAGAAATTTTTGAACTGTGGTCATGTAGTCCTGTCCTGCAACATTCACCATCACGCTGAAAGCTTTTCCAAATCCGGAGGCGGTTACCAGCATACAGGTATACGTGATGCCCATGTGATTGATGTTGGCGTATCCCGTAGTGACTTCCCAACCCTCGGGGGATTTTGCTGACTGAACCTGTGGTTGTTCCCTCGTGGCTGTAGCCTTCACCACTTTTGCATTCCACGCGGACTGAAAATCGGAGGAAGCCAGGCCTGTGCTTTGAACGCTTGGATAAATAAATATCTGGCAAAAACTTGTTTTTCCGTTTTCTGTTTTTGAATCAAGGAAGGCAATGATGCCATTGGAGTCGATGCGTTGCCAGTTCTGTGGCGGAATAAAGCTGGCAATGTCGAACTTTTCTTTCTGTGCAAAGAGCTGTAGAAAAATAAAAGAGGCGACCAGGTGCAGGAATATTTTTTTCATGACCGTTCAATTGGAAGGTTTGAAAATTTTTACTTTTTTATTGACTTGTTGTTCCGGAGGGATGTCGAAAATTTTATCTGCGAGTGAACTCAGTTGTCCTTCTGCTGTGTAACCTTTTACGATGGCCCAGGTGAAATTTTGTTTGAGCTCCGCAGGTTTGCCGATTCCCTTGAGGTCTATTTCGGCCTCCCAAAGAAATCCGCCATCCATCAAAGTGCTTCCTTCAAAGGTGAAAAACAATTGTCCTTTTGCGTTCACATCCAACCCAGGATTGACAGAGTTGCTGATCTTTGATGTTGTATAAAAACTTTCCCCTACGCCCAGGGCTATTGTGCTTTCCCCTCCAAACTTGTGATCGATGTTCACAACAATGCCCTCACCCAGCTCCAGCCCCCAGCTTACGCAGTCGAAAGAAATTTTTCCGACCACAAGAGGGATCTCCACGCCTACAGGAAGCGGACAATCCGGCTGTTTTAATTTCAGCTCCTCCGCTTTTGCCTGTTGAATTTCATCCATATTGCAAGCCTCATGCAATGTGGTCAACTGAAGTTTTTCTAAAACTTCGATCATCATCAGGGAAACTTTATAATATTCGAGCTTGTACTCCTCTTCTCCCCAGGATCCCAGTCGCACCCAATAGAGATAATCATTCAGATAATCACGATAGGCGTGTAGAATTTTTGTAAATCTTAATTCATTATTGTCCGCAAAGAGAGGCAGATAATGATTCACCACTCCGTTCTTTGCCGCGCAGATATCTTCATCCAATGTTGGATCGGAATTTCCTTCGCCCAGCTTGTCTAATCTTTCTTCAAATGCAGCGAGCGTCATTTTCATCACGGTATCATATTCCATTTTGAGCGCGAGCTTTTGTTTTTCCAGTTCAAGCAATTCTTTCTGCAGTCGCGGCAGTGCCGATTCAAATTCCTTTTGCACGGCAATCATCATGGCCCCGGCAAAAGGCAGAAAAGGCTTGACACCCACCTTACCTTGTTGTCCTTTTATAATTACTTGTTTTGACTCTTTGTCTGCCAATGCATACTGGGCATCACGCAGTTTTTGCATTTTCTGATGCGCAGCATCGAGCATTTTCTGATAAACCTCGTGTTGGTTTTTCCGGATTTCTGTTTCTTCTGCCCTCATGCATTGTGCAGGAACCTGGAACTTGTCGAAATTGAGATAGTCGGGCTGATGATAGCGATGGCGCACATAGTCCATGAGTTTCAGGGTCAGCTCTGGTTTCAATCTTCTGAGTCCATTATAGCCTTCGAGCGTAAAGCTGCCGCGAAGTGAATTCTCATAACATTGGATGGCTTCATTCTTTCTTCCCTGCGATTCATAAATCAATCCCAGTGTATTGTTGGCATGGTGATGATAGGGGGAAGAAGCGACTGCTTTTTTCAAATAATTTTCTGCCTGCACCTGATCGCCAAGCGCCAGCCATGACTGTCCGATGTTGTTGGTGATGGTGCTGTTGTCCGGCTCTTTTTTCAGGCAAACGATATAAAGAGGAATGGCCATGTAGTCGATGCCACAAACACTCAGGTTGGAGCCGAGGTTATTGAGCAAACAATTATCGTCCGGCCTTTGTTTGGCGGCCTTTATGGCCAGGATGAGCGACTGTCCTGGTTGGTCCATAAGCCAGTAGCCATAGGATGCCGAGTTGTTTTCGGAAGCAGTGTTATACATTTTTGTAGAGCCCAACTGAGCGGAAATTTTCTGATCCAGTTCGTCAAGGTATTGAACCAGTTCTTCGCGGGTATTGAGTCTTCGTGCAGCCAGCTGCAGTTTTTTTGAAGAAGAAGCAGGAATGGAAAATGGAGGTGGCAAGGCCGAGGGCAAAGAGCCAGCGCCTGAGGGAACAGAAGGAAGTGCAATGGTGTGATTCTTAAAAACCGAATCCACAATATGGTTGATATATGTTCGGTCGAGGGGTTTTACTGAAAATGGCGGTGACGGTGTTGTTTTCTTTTGATTACCCGCGATCATTGATCCATTTTTTCCGAGCATTTGTTGCAGGCTCCCAAGCAGGTTGGTGTTGCGCACAATATGGTTCAACCTATCTGTTCTGGCTTTTAGTCCCTCCAATTCCTGGCGTGTAGGAGCAGCGGCCGAATAGGAAGAACGTCCTTGTTTTCTTTCGATCACAATTACCTGATAGCTGGTGCGCGGAAGACTGCGGTCATAAAAATTTTCGTTGATCGTCACCAGTTGTTCCGCATTGGTATCAGAAGCATCTCTGAAGCCTTCCCATTTGGCGTATCCAAATTCAGCGAAAAGAATATTCTTTTTTTTCAGATAAGCAATCTCTTTTTTTTGTGAGGCAGACAGCGAAGCAAGAAGTTGTTGGGCGGATTCGATCTGCTGTTTTTCAAAGCTACCGGGCACATTGTTTCTTTTCTCTTCGATAAAATTCTGCAGATATTCTTCCTTCGTTGCAGGACGCCAGGGTAGCGCACTTCCAGGTGCAAGTATCAGGATCATGTTGTTAAATTTCGGAAATCCATTTACTGCGATGCCTGGTCGGGGTAATCTAAAGACGCGGTCATTGCCTGAACTGACCGGATTGGCCTGAAGTATATAGCGCACCTGATTGATCCATATCGCCAGGCTGGATTCGTATTCTCCATTGGCCTCTGTGGCTCCTGTTTTTGTTTTGTAATGTTCGTAAAAGGGAAGCGTCAGGTACACTGCATAAGGTCCGCCCTGAACTTCGGATGGGCCCCGGTAATTTTCCCTGATACCGCCATAGGGTCCAACATCTGCGCCTATTGGTTGCGGATAGGCATTTTTGAAAACTTCAACCACAGCGTCCATCATCTGGTTGGCTTTTTTGTTATCGGCACCGGAAATTGATCGCACGGTATGATGAGAAGTTGGATAATAGGTCCCCGGATCAAAGGAGGCGCGTTCCGGCGCACTGCTCTGCGCCCTCGTATCAGCATGCGCTTGCAAAAAGATCAATAAGAAGAAACAGGTTCTCATCGCATAGTTTATTGCACGATCAATTATTGAATTCACCAGATCTTTTATAATGTCTTATCACAGACTACATGGATCCAGTAAAGATTTTACAAAGAGATGATTTCATAGAAACCAGCTCTCCCAATTCCCAATTCCTAATTCCTTCCGACCTCTCTCATCTCTCATCCCACATCCCACATCTTCTCTCTTCTACCAACGATCAACTGATCCCAATATCCTCCATCCCGGCTTCTTGTTCAATAGAACAAAAGTTATCGGTTGTTGTTGATACAATTTTTAATGTGAAAGTTTCCAGTGAGGCAGTGAGGTACAGGAATAGATATTTTTCAATGAGGGTGGGAAAACATCAATGGTTATGTTTTCTTTTGTCTTCTTTTTCTTCTACCAACGTGGCCCCGAATTTCTGGATGGCCATATCAATTTCGCGGTTTGTGCAATAGCAGATCGCCTTTAGTTCTTTTACATTGATCTCAATGGACTGGTTCTTTATGAGCTGTTTGAATTGCCATAAATCCTGAGCAGAACGGAATTGAAGCGTAACCTTATTCATACCCGTTTGGTTAAATTGATAAGGTTAGGATGAAGCCAGTATAAGTTACGAAGAAATTTAGGGATTGGGTGGTGAGGTATTAGGGTATTAGGGTAATAAGGTAATAGGGTGGAATTGGGAATTGGGAATTGGGCGAGAACTAGGTTTCTATGAAATCAACTGTTTGGAGAGTTGGTAGTTGATAGAAGGTAGTTGGTAGAAGGAAAGAGAGATTAACCGTAGCACCTGTTCCGGTCTGCAGAAGGAAAAAGAGCATGGAGCTATGTTGGGGGATTGCTTGCGCCACCGCTATAGCTTTAGCGCACGCGGTCGCTGTGCTCGCAATGACGTTCACAGGATTCCAGGTCCTTCTTGATTCGAGTGCCTGCCTTCCGCTATGAAATGCTAGATTTTACATGTAGGCATCGGGTAAAGCTGACTGTAGTTTAGTTTGTCATTGCGAGCGCAGGGACCCCGCACAGTGCGGGGCTAAAGCTATAGCGGTGGCGCAAGCAATCCCCCGCCGACATAGTTTTAATGCGCGGCATCGCAATGACTAAAATTTTAAAAAACGCGAAAGATCTCAGGCTGAACTTTTAAGTGAAGGAGCAAGCGGACGTAAGGGCACCACAAAAAATAAGTCAACTTAGATACCTGTGAACGTCATTGCGAGCGAAGCGAAGCAATCCCCCGCCAACCTGTAGTAAGCATCTTAACTACGAGTAATTATAATCAGCGAAAAAGGGCAATCATGTTGAACCATAGTATGGGATTGCTTCGCTTCGCTCGCAATGACGAACTAAACTACAGCCAGAACTACAGCTCTCAATGAGCCTTCTTGGATGTGAGGGCACGGAGGACAGATGTGAGAAGGACAGAACACAGATGAGAAGAGGACGGATTTGAGAAGAGAGCTATCACCTATTAGATGTAAATCTGGTATCTGGTTGCACAAACCCTCTTCAATTTAAAATCTGATCCTATCGGACCAAGTTTTTTTGTCAAGCCTTTTTTATCTGTAAAAGGGTATTGCCAGGAGAATAATTATGGCAGAAGCGGTCAGCTGAAAGTCTCCTTTACTACTCAAATGTCAATCGTTAGTTTCTTTCTCCTTTCATCTGTCATCTCTCCTCCCACATCTTCTCTCCGATCCTCATTCATTTCTCCTCCCGCATCTTCCTTTCCATCACCAAGAAGTTCATGTTCAGAATGATTGAGCAGTTCTACTCCTCTTAGTTTTCGTTGAATGGCCCTGGTACGAACTCCTACTACATCTTCGAGTTGATTGAGCCCTATTTGAATATTGTTCTGGGCTTTTTCCAGCAAACCTCCGAACTGTCCGAATTCTTTTTTTACAGCTGCCAGAATTTGCCATACCTCGCTGCTTCTTTTTTGAATAGCAAGAGTGCGGAAACCCATTTGCAAACTATTCAAAATAACTGCCAGTGTTGTAGGACCCGTGAT
Organism: Flavisolibacter sp.; assembly: GCA_045805145.1. Classification (GTDB taxonomy): domain Bacteria; phylum Bacteroidota; class Bacteroidia; order Chitinophagales; family Chitinophagaceae; genus Flavisolibacter. Next base: position 44,054 of record JBJMLU010000130.1, read on the forward strand.
CACCACATGGCAATCGCGCTGGATCTCTTCGAGCAGGCTTGCCTTGCGCACCACTTCTGCAAATAATCCTTCGAAGGGAAGGAACATGATGCCAAAACTGGTGGTGTTGGGCGCATCCAGATATTTTTCACAAATGTCTTTGGCCATTTTTCTGATCACGGCTTCGAGAGATTTTTGTGCCGATTCAATGGATGCAGCGTCTGCTGATTCATAAGCATTCTGCAACAATTCGTAAGCATCCTTGGGAAACTTAGCGTCAATCGGAAGCCATACATAATCACGATCATTTTCCTTGTTGGGAAACTTCACTGCAAATTCAACCCTTTCACTGCTTCCTTTTTTTGTGGCCACCTTCGATTCAAATTGTTCGGGAGCCAGAATATTTTCCAACAACATATGTAACTGTACTTCTCCAAATCCGCCACGCATCTTCACATTACTCAACACTCTTTTTAATCCACCCACGTCCTGGGCCAGGGTCTGCATTTCTCCAAGTCCCTGCTGAACGGCCGTGAGTTGTTTGCTCACCATTTCAAAGGATTGTCCCAATCTTTCCTGGAGGGTCTTCTGAAGTTTTTCTTCTACGGTTTCTTTTATATTTTCCAGTTTCTTTTCTGTAGCCTCCACCAGTTTGGTCTGTTTTTCTTCAAGCTGTCCGAATTTTTCTCTTTGAAGAAGATTGAAAGAGTTTACACTTTTTTCAAAATTCTCCTGGAAACCTTTGATGGATGCTTCCAGTGTTTGTCGCGACAATTGGCTTTCTGTTCTGGTCTGGTCTTGAATCAGCAATAACCTCTCATCAATTTTAGAAGTGATCTTTGATAGTGCATCGCCAAGCATGGCTGCATTTTCTTTTTGTTCAGATTTTAATTCGTCGAATTTATTTCTCTGTTCCAGTGAAAAATCTTTAAGATTATGGGTTACGGTCTCCCTGTTTTCTTTGTTGCTCACTTCCACTTTTGTCATCAGCGCTGTAATTTTCTCATCCAGAGTTTTATTGATCTGGTCCATAGCCGTACGATTATGTAAGGTGATCTGGTGAAGAGTTTCCGTCATTTCCTTTCTGAACTGGTAGAGCAGATCTGATAATTCTTTCCGGTTCTGAGCAGAAGAGGTCTCGTTTTCCTGGCGGTTGGTTTTGAAATCCTCGCGAAGGTTAAGGGTGAGCGTATCGAGTTTTTTAAATAGTTCATCCATCTTTTGCGAAAGGGCGAATAAATTATTATTGGGACGGGGACGGAAAAGAATCACCAGGACCAGCACGGCAAGCACCAGTGAGGATAACACCATCAAAAGAATTTCCATAATCAAATTTTAAGGATACAAAATAGGGAAAGGCAATTTAGCTGAACGATAAATTAGAAAATTAATTGCTGCTTTAAAAATGGATATAAAAATTCAAGCTCGTTTTGTAACGAGGTCGAGAAGATTGGTTTGCCAAACAAATTGGATGAAGACCAATGATATCTAGAGTTTCCAGAAAAATTTATGGAAAGCAAGGGGTAATTCCTCCAGTCGATCGGTAGCCCAGGCTCCTGAATTTGTGTCCTGGAAATGTTGGAGATCACGAATACGGGAACAAAAATGTTCAAATCCGGAAAAGGACATTCGGCGGATGGCATCAATCAATTCGGTTTTATCGAAATGTTCTCCCTGCATGCATTGCTGAATCACTACGGCTGGTTCGTTCTGATTTTCGGGAGTCTCCCGGATATGATAATTCATAATGAGGCAGTCCCAAAAAACAATCCTTTCCCCAAAAAACGACAGAAGGCTTTTACCACCAGTTATAAACAGAATTATCAACAGGAAAGCAAGCGGAAAAAGGTAAAAGCGAAACTATGGATTGGCGTCAGGGCCGGAAGAAGATTTAATAATGTGCGACCCACATATATCTTTTACCTGCCTATTATAAAAACTATAAAGCCCCGCTATCCCGAAGGCCACGCAGAGCTTTACACGTCTTTTGTTTTTAGTTGTGAAATAATTACTTAAATAATCATGCCATAGCCCTGACGCGAGGCGGTAAATTCCTGGAGCCCTTTTAACCCTTAGGCCTCCTGTTGATAAAATTATCGACTGATTGCTAAATATTTTAGTAATCTTGTTCCCGATGTACCCCTTATGCAGCAAGGCAAAGCCCATATTCTTTCAGATTTAAAAAAACAGATCCTTCCTCTCCAGGGCCTCAAACCCCTATTGCAGGATGCGCTTCCAGAAATAGGACTAGGCTCCCTGAACTTTGCTTTCCCCCATGCTACATTCCCGCTCGGCTCCCTCCATGAATTTATTTGCGAAGGAGAAGAATCATCTGCGGCTTCGCTTGGGTTTGTCTCCTGTATAACAGGCATCCTTATGCGAAAAAGCGATCCTGTAGTCTGGATCAGTTCCCGGAAAAATATTTTTCCATCTTCGCTGGTTTCTTTTGGCATGCGTCCGGAAAAAATCATTTTCATCCATCTTCAAAAAGAAAAAGATATTCTGTGGGCCATTGAGGAATCGCTCAAATGCGAAGGGCTTGCTGCCGTAATTGGAGAAACACGTCAATTGAGCTTCGATGCCTCCAGGCGCATGCAACTGGCCATTGAAAAAAGCAGGGTAACAGGTTTTCTTATCCTCCATTCCCTTCATGCCCAGATCACCTCCTCTGTTGGAAAGTGGCGGATCAAATCACTTCCCAGTGAAACGGAAGACGGACTTCCTGGAGTAGGCTTTCCGCGGTGGAATGTGGAATTGCTCAAGATCAGAAATGGAAAGCCGGGTTGCTGGCAACTGGAATGGAGAGAAGGAAAATTCAAAGAGCTGCTCACCATTCAAATTCCACAGGAAGAGCAACAAAAAAAAGCCGGATAATGTCCAAACGTTTTGTATCTGTCTGGTTTCCGCACCTCATTACAGACTGGTTTGTGATCAGCAATCCATCCCTGCGTGGTAAAAATTTTGTCGTGACCTCAATAGTGCATGGACAGATGATGGTTACTGCAGCAAATCCTTCTGCCCTTGCGCAGGGCATTGAAACTGGAATGGTTTTAAACAATGCCCGGGCCCTGGTTTCAGATCTTGTAGTGTTGGATGAAAAGCCCGGACTCAAGGAAAATCTTTTAAAACGCCTGGCCCTCTGGTCTGTCCGCTTCACTCCCTTCACGGCTATCGACCTTCCTGATGGATTGATCCTGGACGCTTCGGGATGTTCGCATCTCTGGGGAGGCGATCAAAATTATATTCTTGAGATTGGACTGAGGCTTCGCGAAAGAGGTTATCAATTGCGCATAGCCATGACCGATACCATTGGCTCTGCCTGGGCCCTGTCACGTTTTGGAAATCCACCCTTGGTAATTGAAAAAGGAAAACAAACAGAAGCCCTTCTCAATTTGCCTGCAGCCTCACTTCGCCTGCCAATGGAAACAACAGAGCTGCTGAACAAACTCGGACTCCACCGTGTCAGCGACTTTCTTCACCTTCCCCGTCCTTCATTGCGCAGACGGTTTGGCCATGTCCTTCTTCAAAGGATCGACCAGGCCTTGGGCAATGAGGAAGAAAATATCGAGCCTGTCCGAATACCAGAACCTTATAGCGAAAGATTAAATTGTCTCGAGCCGATCATCACCCACACTGGAATTGAAATCGCACTGAAAAAATTATTGGAGATGATCTGCCAGCGATTGCAAAAAGAAGAAAAAGGACTCCGATCCGCGGTATTCCGTGCCTACCAGATGAATGGAGCAATGGCGCAGATCGTTATTGAAACAGGAAGATCTTCTTCCCATGCAGAACATCTGTTCAAACTCTTCGAGATCAAGCTGCCCATTCTTCAACCCGAATCTGGTATCGAACTCTTTGTACTCGAAGCAAAAAGAATTGAAGACCATGGGGCAAGACAGGAAAAATTCTGGAACCTTTCTCCGGATGCGCAGCATATTCAATTAACAGAATTACTTGACCGGCTTTCAGCAAAATATGGAGCGCAAAATATTCAACGATACATCCCTGATGAACATCACTGGCCGGAGCGTTCCTTTCAACCTGCCTCCTCTTTAAGTGAAGTTGAAGAAACAATTTGGAAACAGGACCGGCCAAGACCTTTGCAGATGCTCACAAAACCAGAACCTATTTTGGTTACGGCACCCATTCCCGATTATCCTCCCATGCTGTTTCGATACAAAGGGAAATTGCACAAAATTGTAAAGGCCGATGGACCGGAAAGAATTGAACAGGAATGGTGGATCCAGCAAGGTGAACACCGTGATTATTATTATGTGGAAGATGAAGAAGGTTGTCGTTACTGGATTTTCAGGCTGGGCCATTATGATGCTCCGGAAACAAAAGGCTGGTTCCTTCATGGATACTTTGCTTGAAACGAGAAAGCTATGAGCTGTGAGTTTGGAGCTGTGAGAAGCTTCGAGACTCGCGGCTCCTCGTAGCTCAAAGCTCACAGCCCGCAGCTACATGACACCAAAATATAACCAGGATCATTTAATCAAGCCAGACCACTAAAAACAATATATGACCTATGCCGAACTTCAGGTAACCTCCAATTTCAGTTTTCTACAGGGTGCTTCTCATCCTGAAGAACTGATGGAACAGGCTGCAGGCCTGGGTCTGCAGCAAATAGCAATAACCGATGAAAACAGTTTTGCAGGACTGGTTCGTGGACACATGGCAGCAAAAAAATCCGGACTTCGCTTTATTCCAGGTGTCCGGCTTCAATTGCTTGATGGAGCAGGACTACTGGCTTATCCAACCGATAAAAATGCTTATTCCAGACTTAGTGCACTCCTTACCAAAGGAAACCTTCGTACAGAAAAAGGAAACTGCCATTTATATAAACAGGATGTGTATGAACATGCAGAAGGATCTGAATTCATCGTCATTCCTCCCTGCTGTTTAAATGAACGTTTTGATTTTGCTGATTCATTTAAAAACCTTCTTAACGAATACAAACAATCACTGGGTGAACATCTCTACCTCGCAGCTACCAGACACTATCTTGGTGATGACAGCAAACAACTACACCGTATTTCCCAATTATCTTCCTCCTTCGACATTCCGATGGTTGCCACGAACAATGTTTTTTATCATCACCCCGATCGAAGACAGCTTCAGGATGTTCTCACCTGCATTCGTGAAAAATGTACCATTCAAACAGCAGGGTTCCGTCTTCATCCCAATGCTGAACGTCACCTGAAACCGGCGCAGGAAATGATTCGACTGTTTCGCCAGTATCCTGAAGCCATTCGGAACACAGAAAAAATTGCAGGGCTGTGCCGGTTTTCTCTGGACAGTCTTCAATATGAATATCCCCGTGAGATTACAACCGACGGCCGTACACCGCAGGAAGAACTATGCTACCGGGTATGGATATGCGCAAAGGAAAGGTTTGGCGAAAACATACCAGAAAAGATTACCCAGAACATTCACTATGAACTTTCCTTTATTGAGCAAATGAATTATGCGGCTTATTTTCTTACAGTTTACGACCTGGTTCGTTTTGCAAGAGAGCGCGGCATACTTTGTCAGGGAAGAGGATCTGCTGCTAATTCAACAGTTTGTTATTGCCTGGGCATTACTTCGGTTGATCCCACAAAATTTGATTTACTATTTGAGCGTTTTATTTCTTCTGCACGCAATGAACCTCCGGATATTGATGTAGACTTTGAACACGAAAGAAGGGAAGAAGTGATCCAGTACATCTATGAAAAATATGGACGCGACCGTGCGGCCATCGTTGCCACCGTTACCTGTCAGCATCTCAAAGGAGCCATCAGGGATGTAGGAAAGGTCATGGGTTTATCCATTGATACCATCAACCATCTTTCCGGTTCCGCATGGTTTACCGATGAACAGTTTGGAGAAAGCCAGCTTGCAGAACAGGGACTCAATCCGCACGATCAGCATCTTCAGAAAACTTTGATGCTCACAAAAGAGTTCATGGGGTTTCCAAGGCAATTGGGTCAGCATACCGGAGGATTCGTGATCACGGAATCAAAACTTTCTGATCTCTGTCCCATTTTGAATGCAAGAATGGAAAACAGAACTTGTATCGAATGGGACAAGAATGATATTGACGCATTGGGATTTTTGAAGATCGATGTACTGGCCCTGGGCATGCTTACCTGCATTCGTAAAGCTTTTGATCTGGCAAAAGAACATTATGATCTTGATCTTACATTGGCCAATATTCCCCAGGATGACAAGGCTGTATATGATATGATCTGCAAAGCAGATACTATTGGTGTATTTCAGATTGAAAGCCGCGCGCAACAGGCCATGCTTCCGCTGCTAAAGCCCAGAAATTTTTATGATCTGGTGATTGAAGTGGCCATTGTTCGTCCGGGTCCCATTCTTGGAGACATGGTGCATCCTTATCTGCGAAGAAGAAATGGAGAAGAGCCGGTGGATTATCCATCCAAAGAACTGGAAGAAATTCTGGGACGCACACTAGGCATTCCTCTTTTCCAGGAACAGGCGATGAAGATCGCTATTGTTGCTGCAGGTTTTTCTCCAACAGAAGCAGATGCCCTGCGAAGAAGCATGGCCACTTTCAAATTGCAGGGAATGGTATCGAAGTTCCAGGAAAAACTCACCAGCGGAATGAAGCGCAATGGTTATAGTGCTGAATATGCGCAAAGGGTGTTTCGTCAGCTCGAAGGATTTGGCAGCTATGGATTTCCCGAAAGTCATGCGGCGAGCTTTGCTCTTTTGGTCTATGTTTCTTCCTGGATCAAATGTTATTACCCCGATGTATTTGCCTGTGCTCTGTTGAATAGTCTGCCCATGGGATTTTATCAGCCCGCGCAAATAGTAGATGATGCCAAAAAACATGGAGTGGAATTAAGACCAGTCGATATCAATTTTTCAAATTGGGACAACAGGCTGGAAGAACGATCAGGAAGTTATTGTGCACTTCGATTGGGCTTTCGACAAATCAATGGATTGCGGGAGGAGGATGTGAAAGTATTGATCGCAGCCAGAGAAAATAATTATTCTGGCGTCACGGCTCTGAGAGATACAGGGCTTTCAAAATCAGCACTGGAAAAACTTGCGGATGCCGATGCCTTCCGTTCCATTGGACTGGACAGAAGAGCAGCACTTTGGGAAATTTCCACGATGGATCATCCGGAAGCTTTATTCAAAGGAAAGAAGACAGAAGAGGAAGCAGTTGACTTGCCGCAAATGACATTGCCGCAACATGTGGTGCAGGATTATCAGAGCCTTTCTCTTTCACTAAAAGCACATCCTGTGAGCTTTTTGAGATCCAAACTCGATCAGTTGCATGTGGTTCCTGCAAAAAAATTAATGGAATACAAGGATGGCATGATGATCAAAGTTGCGGGACTCGTTCTCGTGCGACAGCGTCCGGAAACCGCCAAGGGCGTGTGTTTCATGACCATTGAAGATGAGGGAGGTTTTGTGAACCTGGTGATTTTTCAAAACCTGTTTGAAAAATATAAGAAGCAGGTATTGCAGTCAAAACTGATCATGGTGGAAGGAAGGCTGCAACGTGAAGGTGATGTGATCCATGTCATTGCCTCTTGTTGTCATGATCTTACCAAATGGTTGCGCGTTCTGCATAGGCCTGAAAATGTTGCAACAAAAATTCCGACACTGGAATTTAACCAGAAGAATGATGTTAAAAAAGATGTATTTCCTGGATCAAGAAATTTTAGGTGAGAGAAAAATAAAAAACGCAAAGGACGCGGGGGACGCAAGGAGGGAGACGCAAAGGTTCGCAAAGCTTTGTATGTAAAATTCCCCTGCTTTCATTCCCGCCGGGCAGAACAAATTTTTCTTTCTCCTCGCTCCTTGGTTTTAAATTCTTCATGATTCACGTTTCCCCATTCATGAAACGATTGAGGCTTGACGATATTATTCACGCTTGACGCTTGACGATTGACGTCTTTATTCTCAGATCATAGACAAAATCAGTTTTGGAAATGATCTTCACCCATTGAATATCCTTATGAAGTGGGTTGATGAGAAAATTATTTTCTTCCGGAAGAACCGCAGAAGGAAGTTGGATGATGAGATGTGACTTCAACAATTCTGTTCCGAAATCACGGGTGGAAGCAGGAGCAGGACTGTCGCGCCAGTTGCCGGGAATCTCACTGATAGCAGCTGAATAAATTTTCTTGTCGGGAATTTCCAGCGTGATCATGCTGAGGGCTCTTGGAATTTCATCGATACCCACATTCACAGTGTACTCGAGCAAGGCCAGCGCGCGGCTTTCCGAAGCATAGATGCAAGGAATGCCTGTCTGATTCCATCTTCCTCCATGAAGCCTGGCTCCTTCTCCACTCAGGTCATCCGACCATTTGGTTCTTGCCAATCGGTACACCAGCATATCAGGAGTATACACCGTAGTCGATACGGCCAATGAGGTTTTTCACTTCTTCGCGGCCAAACTGGTTGTGCAGCAGTTCAAAGGGCGTTGATCCACCAAGTGCCTTATTCTCACGGAAGATCCATTCATTGAAATCTTCACTGTTACCAAATACTTCATAGCCATAGGAATAAATATCCGCGAGTCCCATGATGCGTTCACTAAGATCTCCGGAAAACTTAGCTGCACCTTTTTTATTGATCAGGGTGGAACGCGCTACATTCAAGACAGTAGCCAATTGATCGTAATCCAGTCCTGCTTTTTGTTTGAGCTGCTCGAGGTGCTTTTTTGAAAGTCCCCCTTCAATCAGTTTCATTTTTTCCATGGAAGTAAGCTTGCTCTCAGGAATGGAGCTGGCTTCCATCAGCACAACACGTGCAGGCGCGCCTACCGGTTTTTTTGCCGCACTCTTCCCTCTTCGGGGAAGCAGGGTCACTGATTTTGCAGGAGGAGAATAGGCTTTTGATTTTTTTTGATTCCGTGCCATAGTATGAATTCATACTAAAGATAGTATAATTTTATACTTATCCAAGGGGTTTCACGCAAACCTGCCTGCCGGTAGGCAGGGACGCAAAGGAAAGGAAGACGCGAAAGTGTTCGCTTCGCTCAAGTGAAGGGAGTTTTTAAATGCAGTGGGTGCAAAGTGTGGATGTTTTTTTTAAAGCGGGGGGGGAGAGGTTTTAAACGCAAAGGACGCGGGGAACGCAAGGAGGGAGACGCAAAGGTTCGCGTGGCTCAAGGGTTGTATATGGGAATATTTTTTAGAGCAAGAGCGTGCGTTGCAAAGAGATTAAATGCCTCACAGGGTTTATGTTATTTATTTTAGGTGTCTTTGGAACCGGCTGCACTGCTACCAGCAGCTTTACTTGTATCAGTCACTTGTACTGTAGTGATTCTATTCAGCAAGGCACTACACAATAAATTTAACTTCCAATTCAAAAATCAACTACAACCTATTTTCACCAACCACCCACAAGGAGTACACTCCCAATTAAAAAAATAAATTAGCCACCCGAAAGCGACATGAACCATTTCTTTCTCTCACCTTTGCGTCTCCCTCCCTTGCGTCCCCCGCGTCCTTTGCGTTTAAAACCTCTCCCCCCCGCTTTAAAAAAAACATCCACACTTTGCACCCACTGCATTTAAAAACTCCCTTCACTTGAGCGAAGCGAACACTTTCGTGTCTTCCTTTCCTTTGCGTCTTGGCGTGAAACCCTATTGACAAAATTTCTTAGAGATGATTCTACTTCCTTCATGCATCGGTTCAGGAGAGTTTGGTGTCAGGGAAAAGAAAAGCGAATGCGAAAGGTTTATGCCATCCTTTTGATGCTTTACTGGTGCATTACAACGCATCCACAGGAAAATAAAGTCCGTTACGAAAATCAGGTCTGGGTCAATCTACCGAGGCTGATTGATCCGGCAAACCCTGGGATAGAAATGGGATATGAAAGAGCTTTGAGTAGAAAGTTTTCACAAGATGTCATCATAGGGTGGATGCGCCCGGTCTTTCAAACCAATAAGTTTGAAGGCTATCGATTCGGATTAGAAGAAAAAATTTTTTTGAATAGGCATGAACCGGCACTTTACTTAGCAGCCCAATTGATATACAATCATTCGGCGCTATACCACGTCGATAATTATGGCTATGACAGCACCGCTAATGCATTCGTTAATGCACCATTTACAATCGTACAGGAAAACCTTTCCCTGAACTTCATATCGGGACTTGTAGCGCATTGGAGAAGAGTTGTGTTGGACCTGTATATGGGAATTGGAATCAAATACAGAACCATTCGTCATATCAATAGGAAATATCCCATTCAACCCCGGCTCGGGTTTGATCCCTATCGATCGAGGGAGGGATCGTCCTGGCAACCAAATCTTCCAATATCCATTCGCATTGGTTTCGCCTTTTAATTCAGTATTTCGTCCACTTGATCACGACATTCACGTTTGCCGAATTGACTTCCTGATTCATTCAGTATTAAGGTCTATCAATTATCAACTTTGCCTTGCCGCACACAGACATCAACTTCAAAAAAAATCTCCGAAATGAACTTTGCGTTCTTTTGCCCCGCATTTGCGGGGATTATTTCTTTATCTTAAACTTTCCGCATCAAACCACCAGTAACACCAAAAAAATCTCCATCATCCCTCGCTCTACCCAAAAAATATTTGCGTCTTTGCCTCTTCGCATCTTTGCGTGAAACCCTATTGAAGATTGACGATTTCCGTCTTATATTGAGAGAAATCAATTCTTCTTGTCATCACCCGGATTCAAACGAACACTCAACGCCACCATGCTCTGGGGTCTTGGTGTGGGCTATGTGATCTCGGGGATGTATTTCGGGTGGAACTTAGGCCTGGAGAAAGGAGGTACATTAGGCTTTGCAATCGCTACTTTCTTCATTGTGCTGATGTATGTGGCCTTTACTTTTAGCTACACGGAGCTGGCCTGTTCTATTCCAAAGGCAGGTGGTGCTTTTGATTATGCGCACCGTGCATTTGGAAAAAACCTGGGCTTCCTTGCAGGCATGGCCCAGAACATTGAATTTATTTTTGCTCCCCCAGCAATCGCTTTTGCCATCGGAGCCTATTTCAATTTGTTCTTTCCGCAATTTTCTGTTTTGTCCATCGCCATTTTTGTTTATCTCGTCTTCACTGCATTAAATATTTATGGAATAAAAGCCGCCGCTTCATTCGAATTGATCATCACCATTCTTGCTGTGTTCGAACTCCTGCTGTTTGCCGGCCTCACGCTTCCACATTTTGATGTGGCCAATTTGAAGCACAATGCCTTTCCGCAAAAATGGGTGGGCGTCTTTGCTTCCATTCCTTTTGCCATCTGGTTTTTTCTTGGCATCGAAGGAGTGGCCAATGTAGCGGAGGAAACCCTCAATCCACAAAAAACCATTCTGCGTGGATTTGGTTCAGCCATTCTTACCCTGGTCGTTCTTTGTTTTCTTACGTTCGGTGGATCTGTTGGACTTGCTGGCTGGGAAGCCGTAGTGTACAAAGCTGATGGAACAACTTCTGACTCTCCTCTACCACTTGCACTTTCTCATGTAGTGCCGTCAGGACATTTTTTATACCATCTGCTCATCTCCATTGGACTGTTGGGACTGATAGCATCTTTTCACGGGATCATTCTTGCAGCAGGAAGATCGAGCTATGAATTTGGACGGGTAAGATGCGCACCACCTATCCTGGGCAGGCTGCATCCGCGATTTCAAACACCGGCAGCTGCCCTTGTATGCAATATGTTTATTGGAATTCTGGCCCTGCTCAGTGGTAAAACTTCAGAGATCATTACCATTTCTGTTTTCGGCGCGCTTACGCTCTATATTCTTTCCATGTTTGCACTATTGCGACTGCGAAAAAAAGAACCTTCGCTTCAAAGGCCCTTCAAGGTTCCCATGTATCCGCTATCTCCCCTGGTTGCACTGATCATTGCTTTGGTCTCCTTTGTTGCGATGACGATTTATAACCTGGAGCTTGCCCTCATTTATGCCGCTTTGTTGCTTGGATCGTTTTTCATTTTTAAATTGATAGACAGGAACAATGCCATCGATCACCATCAAACAAGCCTTCCATGAACACGGATGAAATCATTCAGTATGTCAACGACCATCCTTCCGGAAAAGTGAAGATCGCCTACAGCGATGTGGATGGAATACTCCGGGGAAAATATATTGCGCGGGAAAAATTTCTTTCTGCAGTAGAAGGCAATACCAGCTTTTGTGATGTGATCTTTGGATGGGACGCAGCAGACCTTGTATACGATAACAGCAAATTTACCGGATGGCATACAGGCTATCCTGATGCTCCTGCAAGAATTGATCTTTCTACTTTCCGGAAAATTCCGTGGGAAAACAATCTTCCTTTTTTTCTAGGCGAACTGTTGGATGAAAAAGGAGGGCCTTGCGAAATTTGCCCGAGACAACTCCTGAAAAAATTGATGCGCACAGCAGATGAAATGGGGTTCACGCCTGTGTTCTCTCAGGAATTTGAATGGTACAATTTTGCAGAGACACCACAAACTGCAAACGAAAAACAATTCAGGAACCTGGTTCCGCTCACACCTGGCATGTTTGGATATTCCATTCTTCGCAGCACATTAAAGAATGATTTTTTCTCTGACCTCTTTGAACTCCTCAAAAATTTTGGCGTTCCCCTCGAAGGACTGCATACCGAAACCGGTCCCGGTACCTATGAAGCAGCCATCATGTATGCCACGCTTCCCGAAGCCTCAGACCGTGCGATATTGTTCAAGACCGCAGTAAAAGAAATTGCTTACCGTCATGGCATCATGGCCAGCTTCATGGCGAAGATCAGCGAAAATCTTCCAGGTTGCGGTGGACATATTCATCAAAGCCTTTGGAATAAAGAAGCCGACACCAATTTGTTTTACTCGGAAAAAGATGCGATGAAAATGAGTGAGCTGATGAAGCAATATATCGCTGGTCAACTCTATTGTCTTCCTCAAATCCTTCCCATGTTTGCCCCAACCATCAATAGTTATAAACGTTTGGTGGAAGGAGCCTGGGCGCCTACGACGCTCACCTGGGGTATTGACAACCGCACCGTTGCCCTTCGCGTGTTGAACAACAGTAAAAAAACCTGCAGGCTGGAAACGAGGGTCGTGGGTGCAGATGTCAATCCTTACCTGGCCATGGCTGCAGCACTCGGAGCCGGACTTTATGGTATTCGTCACAAGCTGGAATTGAAGCAACCCACAACTAAGGGCAATGGCTATCTTGATTTTTCCAATGGCCAACTGCCGCGCACACTCGAGGAGGCCACACAGATGATGAAATCATCAGCAGTAGCAAAAGAAATATTTGGAGCAGGATTTACTGAACACTTCACGCTCACCCGCGAATGGGAATGGAAGCAACACCTAAAAGCCGTTACGGACTGGGAATACCGCAGGTACTTCGAAATTATCTAGGAGGTTTCAGGCAAAGGCGTTCCGCCCGCTGGAGTGGTTTCACGCAAAGACGCAAAGATTTGAAGGCGCAAAGGGATTTTTTAAATGTAGAGGGTAGGGTTTTTTTAATGCAAGGAGAGAGTCTTTTAAATGTAAAGAGAGAGTTTTTTAAATGTAAAGAGAGAGTTTTTTAAACGCAAAGGACGCAGGGAGCGCAAGGAGAGAGACGCAAAGGTGTTCGCTTCGCTCACGGGTGGTTGATTTTATTCTTTTGATTCGGAGTGTAGTCTTTTTAATTCTGAGTGTACTGCTTATAGTTAATTACTTAAAGTAGGTTGAATTGATTTTTGGATTCGATCATGTAGTTCATTTGTGAGATGCCCCGCTGAAAGAACCACTACAGCACAAGTGAGTGACATAAGAAAAGCTGCTGGCAGTACTGCAGCTGATTACATGAACTTCTTAAATATAAAAAAGGATAAATACTATGAGACATTTTAGTCATCTTATCCAGCGCACGCTGGTCGCCTTCAGAAAATAATTCCCATACCCACCCGTGAGCGAAGTGAACACCTTTGCGTCTCTCTCCTTGCGCTCCCTGCGTCCTTTGCGTTTAAAAAAACTCTCTCTCCTTACATTTAAAAAAATCCCTTTGCGTCTTTGTCCTCTTTGCGTCTTGGCGTGAAACACAAACTACCCTGCCTCAACGAGCAGCACCTGCCATGCATCTTCCACCCTTCCCTGGTCCAGAAGTTTGGCCGCATAACGGTGAAGTTCTTTTTCCATTTCTTCAGGAGTGATCGAAAAATACTGGATGATATTTTTCAGATGATCATCATCGAAAGAAGCGCTTATCACCGGTAGCTCGTGTACATTCGCCAATTGTCCGAGCTGGTTACCAGTGAGTATTGTACTGTTGCGAACACTCAATGGCAGTGCGTCCATTCCAATCCCGAGAAGAGAGTTGGGCTTGGGAACCACAAAAAGATTTTCCTGCGTCACCCTGCAATACCAATCTCCTCCCAGCCGGGCAACAAGATCAAGTTTGGATTGATCGAATTTTTTTTCAGCATTGAGCAATTCATTATCGATATGAAGCACCAGCACTTCGCAAATCACAAGTTGACCGGCTCCTCCTTCTTCACCCAATGATTTTATTTCCAGCACCCGGCATTCCATCTTTGCCCTACTTTCTTTTACCATTGGCGGACGAACCCTGCTTGCATCCTCTTTGGTAAAACCTGCCTTGACAAATTCGTCCACACCTTTGGGATAGCTGCAACTGGCCAGTGAAGTCTGTTGAACCATGTCATAACTCACAATATTGATCACGACTTCGGGCACTTCCATGACATTCTCCAGTGTATGCTTGATGGAATTGTTTCGAACACTACGTGCGGGAGAAAAAATAACAACAGGAGGTGAAGTAGAAAAAATATTGAAAAAGCTAAAGGGACTCAGATTGGCCTTCCCATCTTTATTCACTGTTGAAGCAAAGCAGATGGGTCTCGGCGCCACAACATGCTGCAAATAGTATTGTTTCTCAGACGCTTTAAGTTCCTGCAGGTTGAAGATCATATGGTATTAGGTGGAATTGGGAATTAGGAATTAGGAATTAGGAATTAGGAATTAGGAGAGAACGGCTTTCTATGAAATTATCAATCCTATTAAATTTATCAAATCTATCTGTGAAGTCTTTTTTTAGTCCGAAAATCCGTATTTAGAGTTTGGGAGGAAACTGGTAGTTATGAAATCAACAATCTGTAAAATCCCTGATTGTATGGAATGAAACGTTCGGGCGGGCATATTTAGTCCGTGCAATCCGTGATATGAAATAGGAAGAGCGTTGCAATAGCAGACAGGCAAGAATAATCGTTTACCGGAAAAATTAATTCTCTTCAACATCTCTTCTTAAACAGGATTGATAATTTCATAGAAAACAGTTCTCTCCAAATTTCCAATTCCCAATTCCAAATTCCACCCAATACCCCCAATACCTCAATACCTTAATACCACCCTTCCCCGCCATTCGCCCAAACCATTAGCCGTTGGTACATTTTCTCCCGGATGCCGTATCAAAGAGGGGGTTATCTTCGTTATACGAAACATTTCGTCAAAAAATAGATCAACCTAAAATCAGGAGTATGAGAAAAATCTTTTTTTTATCAGCCATCTTTTTTGCGGGTACACTTGCTGCGCAGGACAAGAAAGAAAGCATTGAAGGCAACGGCAAACTTGTGACCCGCGAAGTACCTGTTTCATCATTCGACGCGCTTAAAGCCAGTGGCATCTATGAACTGAAGCTCTCCCAGGGCGACCGCGAATCAGTGAAAATAGAAGCAGATGAAAACCTTCAGCAATATTTCAATGTCCACAATGAAGGCACTAAGCTGGTCATCGACATGGACAAACTCAAAGACAAGAACCTGCAAATGCACAATAAGAACCAGATGAAAGTGTATGTTACGTTTAAGAACTTAAAAGAAATGGAGTTGAGCACTGTGGGTAATGTGGCTTCAGAAAAATCCCTTTCCTTTCAGGACCTGGATCTGAAAAATAAAAGCGTGGGTAATGTAGATCTTCAATTCACTGCCAACAAACTTGACATGAGTAATACCAGTGTGGGTGATGTGAAATTGAGTGGCAAGGCACAGAATGCGGTGTTGAAAAATTCTGGTGTAGGCTCCCTGCAGGCCGGAAACTTCGTGGTGCAAACCATGAATATTGAAAACACCGGTGTAGGCAGCGCCGAAGTAAACGCACAAAAAGACCTGAAAGTAAAAGACTCCTTCCTGGGTAAAGTAAAAAACAAGGGCAATGCGCCTACCCGAAGAATGAATAAGGTGAGAGTGTAAGGCGCGATGATCGTAAAAGGCGGAAGGAATTCAACGCAAAGGCGCCATGACGCGAAGAATATTTTTGGAGGTTAAAGAAAGTAAGGGCAGAAGGATTGATTGTAATAAAAACTGGAGGAAAGATTCCGGTATGGTTCAATAGTTATTCACTTTTCTTTTAAAGCCCTCCTTTAACAGCGATACATTAAAATTGATCAAAAAGCCCAGTTGTTTGTTTGCCAATCTCAGGTAAGACAGCAATTGGGCTTCGTGTACTGTAAGCAATACTTCTACTGATTTGATCTCAACGATAATTTCATCTTCCACAAGCATATCAATGTAAAAAGATTTTCCTGTATGCTGCCCCTTATAAACCAAAGGCATATGTAGTTGATACTTTACTTGAATATTTCTTAATTGAAGTTCTTTCAGTAAAGCATATTCGTAAATAGATTCTAACAGTCCTGGTCCAAGGTATTTATGAACTTCCAGTGCTGAAAGAAAAATTTGCTTTCCCAAAAATTCACACCTTTCTTTTTCCATGATTTAAATTCCTTTCTAATCGATCTAGATTATTCTAGTAATCTAGCTCATGGAATAAGTCATTCCTTGGTTTTTTTCTATTAAATCCTGGGAAAATTCTCTGGCTATTTTGTTGGTTGCTTATACTTAATTCTGGGAAAATTTATAACATAGAAAAGGACAAAGACAAGTAGTTGAATTAGGAAAAATAAATAAGGCATCCGACTTGTCGCTACGCTACTATAATTTCTCCAGGCCGTGTATTTTGGGGGTTGAACCTGAGAATGAGTAGTTAACATGTACCAAGGAAAGAAAAACACAAGGACGACTAAACCACCCAATAAAAAATAAACAATCTTTTGGAGGATAGCGTTTTTTATAAGATAGGAAAACCGAAATAGGCAACAAAACACCGCCCAGGAAATCAGTTTTGCAATTAATCCTAAGTAAGGATTCATACCAATAACGAACCAGTGGTGAAACAAACCAGAAGGAATTCCCTGATAGAATAGAAATGTTAGTAGTTCAAACAGGAAAACAATGGCAAAAAAATACCACCAATCTATGATTTGTCTCATGTATTGTAGTATTCTGTTAGCTCCGCTAATACTCCTAGCGCCCTTGCGCCCTCGCGTTAAATTCCTTGCGCCCCCTCACATTTACTTTTTCCTTTTAAGCAAACTCCAATCACTCTCCTCACCCACAATGGTATTTGATAAAACGCCCAGCTGGTCGATTTCCAGTTCCACTACATCACCAGGCTTCAACCATTGTTCGATGAAGTTGGGATCATTGAGTTTTCCGGTTCCATTCAATTCGAGAAAACATCCGGTGCCCACGGTTCCACTTCCAATGACATCTCCCGGATAAAGATCTACTCCATAAGAAGCGCGTTCAATGATCTCGGCAAACGTCCAGTCCATATCTGAGAGGTTGCCCTGACTCACTTGCACACCGTTTACTTTGCAGCTCATATTCAGGTTCCAGCTCTTTCCAATATGACCAGGTTTGGCATTAACCAAAAATTCTTCAAGTTCCTCCAAGGTCACCAGCCAGGGACCGGTGCTCGTTGCAAAATCTTTTCCTTTAGCCGGTCCAAGGTTCAACAGCATTTCTTCCATCTGCAATCTTCGGGCGCTGAGGTCATTCATGATCATCAGCCCGCCAATATATTCATCGGCTTCCTCTGCCCGGATATTGCGTCCATACTTGCTGATAACGATGGCTGCCTCGAGCTCAAAATCCAGTTTCTCGAGATGATCGGGCATGCAATTGATTTCACCCGGGCCTTTAACTCCATGATGGTTGGTAAAATAAAAAACCGGGTACTGATCGAATTCGGGGATCATATCCAGCTTCCGGTTCTTTCTTGCAGAAGCCACGTGTTGACGGAAGGCGTAAGCATCGCGACAGGAAGTTGGAAAGGGCACAGGAGCCAAGACCTGCACACTATCGTAATCAATACCTTTGTTCTGTGAAATATTTCCTTCTTCAATCATCATCACACCTCCCAGAGCCATGGGAAGGGAATCCTCCCAATAATTGAGAAACATGCTCATGGTATTGGGCAGATCGGGATGGAGGAACTCCATGTCGTATAGTAGTCCGTCTACCAGCACGGCTAGTTGGTCGTGTTCTTCTTTGAGATAGGAAACCAGTTTCATGTTCTTTGATTTGGCGGGGCCAAAGTTAACTCTGATGGTGGCTTGTTTCCTTGCTATTTTGGCTTTTCTCGCCCTGGACTAATCTTTGCCGGGGGTAACCTTATAGGTCTTATAAACCTATAAGGTTACCCCCCGAAAGAATCATACCAGCCCTAATTAGATTTTAAACCCAGACAGTACTCCTATTTTTGAAACATGAGATCAGCCTTTTACATTTCGATCCTGATTTTTTGTATGGCCCCGGGTATCCGCTCCTTTGCTCAGGAAAAAACAGATGGCTGGCTGCAGGACCTGATTTTTAAAAATGCTTCTCCGCTTTTGAAGAATGTTCTGTTGCATCCCGACAGCTTCCATTATCAATTGATCTATACAAAAATTGAACGCGATAAACACAATCATCCGCATTTTCAAAATTTTTATTACCGCTATAATCCAAATGACTATTTCAATCCGGCTTCCACTGTAAAAATGCCTCTGGCCTTCCTCGCTCTGGAAAAAATGAACGGACTAAAAAACTACGGCATCGACAAATACACACCCATGCTCACCGACAGTGCCTACAGCGGTCAGTCATCTGTGTGGTACGACAGCAGTTCTGTGAATGGACTTCCTTCGCTTGCACACTATATCAAAAAGATTTTCCTGGTGAGTGACAATGATGCGTACAACCGGCTCTATGAATTCCTCGGACAAAAACAGATCAACGAACGTCTCTGGCAAATGGGCTACAGCGATGTGCGCATTACCCGCCGCTTTGTTCCCATGACAGAAGAAGAAAATCGCCACACCAATCCGATACGATTTGTATCTAATGGACAATTGCTTTACCAACAGCCACCTGCCTCAAGCGATCTTTCTTTTCATTTTCCTGCTCCCATTCTTGTTGGCCGTGCGCATCTCGATCGGAACGACTCGCTGGTGAATAGTCCCATGGACTTTACGACGCATAACAATATTTCTTTGCTCGACCTTCAGCAAATTCTTCAGTCAGCTCTCTTTCCGGAATCTCTTTCTCCCGAAAAACGATTTCATTTATCCAGTGAAGATGATTCTTTTCTGCTGCGTGTCATGTCGGAGTATCCTTATGAAAGTCTTCATCCGCATTACGACACTTCGGAATATTTTCAGAGCTATGCCAAATTTTTCATGTTCAAATCGGGAAGAACAGCTATTCCTTCCTACATCCGCATTTTCAATAAACCCGGATGGTCGTATGGGTACCTGACGGATGTAGCCTATATCGTAGATTTTAAAAACAAGGTGGAGTTCATGCTCAGTGCAGTGATTTATGTGAACAGTGATGGCGTGCTGAACGACAATAAATATGAGTACGATGAGATCGGATATCCTTTTTTCAAGGAGGTAGGAAATATTATGTATCAGTATGAACTGGGAAGAAAAAGAAAATATAAACCCGAACTAAGCAGATTTGTTATTGACTATCGTGAAGAGAAGGGAAGAGAGTAAACGCAAACCACGCAAAGGATGCGCAGGGAGCGCAAAGTTTTTTGGTATTGCAGCTTAACCTTTTTTTCGGTTCCCTGCGTCTCACTGCGCCTTTTGCGTTTAAGCTTCGTCTACCATAATATCTTTCCAAATAAGTATTACACCCGATTCTGAAACACTCGTTCTCCGCTCTCTTTCTAGCTCCCGCTTGCTGCCCGTCTGCATCTTCAACTCTTTGCGTCCGTGCCTGCCGGCAGGCAGGTTTGCATGAATTAATTTTGGCTTGAAACAAATTCTTAATTTCCACGCATGAGAGCATCACTCATTGTTCTATTGATTTGCCTGATCTCTTTTTCAAGACATAAGGATGAAGACTCCTGGATCAGGATCAACCTGCTGGGATATAAGCCGGGTGGAATTAAATCTGCTGTGTGGTGTTCCAAAGAAAATAAAGAGATCACCCGTTTCCAATTGATCGACTCCGCAACAAAAAAAATAGTATTCGAAGGAGAAGCAGGAAAAGCTTTTGGAAGCTACGGCCCTTTTGTCCAAACTTATCGCCTCGATTTTTCTGCGTTCCGCGCTCCCGGCAAATATTATCTGAAAGTGGCCGATGCTGAGTCGCCGAATTTTACCATTTCCGAAAATGTATATAAAGGCGCCGCAGATTTTTGCCTTCGCTACATGCGTCAGCAACGTTCGGGATTCAATCCTTTTCTCAAAGACAGTTGCCACACCCATGATGGATATACAATGTACGGACCTATGCCCGACAGCACACACATAGATGTTGTTGGCGGCTGGCATGATGCAACAGACTATCTGCAATATGCTACCACCTCCGCCAATGCTACCTATCATCTTCTGATGGCATGGCGCGATTTTCCGCAGGTATTCTCCGACGAAAAATCTGCGAATGGCCTTGATGGAAAAAATGGCTTGCCTGATGTGGGAGATGAAGCAAAATGGGGACTGGACTGGCTGCTGAAAATGCATCCGCGAAAAGAATGGATGTTCAACCAGATTGCCGATGACCGCGATCATATTTCGATGCGCATGCCTGCGCAGGACAGCCAGTATGGGCGCGGATTTGAGCGACCTGTCTATTTTATCAATGGCAAACCGCAACAAAGAGGACAGTTCCTCAACCGTACTACGGGCACTTCTTCTACTGCTGGAAAATTTGCCAGCGCGTTTTCACTTGGATCTTTTTTATTTAAAGAAAGAAATAAAAAATACAGCGCCCTTCTTAAAGAAAAATCCGGAACTGCTTATGCTTTTGCACTGCAAAAGCCAGGCGTCACACAAACCGTGTCGGTAAGGTCGCCCTATATTTATGAAGAAGACAACTGGACTGATGACATGGAACTGGCTGCTGCTTCCAGGAATTTGCTGGGTGATGCGCTCTGTTATGCAAGACAGGAGCCAGTTACTCCCTGGCTGGGCGCGGATACGGCAAGGCACTATCAATGGTATCCCTTTATTAACCTTGGTCATTATGAGCTGGCGAAAAAACTAGGAGGAAAACAAAAAGATTCCATCATAAGTTTTTACAGAGAGGGTATTGAAAGAGTCTGGAATAAAGCAGGCCAGAATGCTTTTTATCGTGGTGTTCCTTTTATCTGGTGCAGTAATAATCTTACAACATCGTTTGCTATCCAGTGCTACTGGTACCGGCAATTGAGTGGCGACCACCGGTTTGAACAACTGGAACAGGCCTGCTTCGACTGGATCTTTGGATGCAATCCCTGGGGCACATCCATGGTCTATGGACTTCCTTCTTATGGAGACACACCCACTGACCCACATTCCTCTTTTACTCACCTCAAACATTATCCTATTGATGGCGGCCTGGTGGACGGTCCTGTATATGGAAGCATCTTCAACAGTCTCAAAGGAATCACTCTGTACAACGGCGATAGCTATGCGCTTTTTCAAAGTAATCTGGCCGTATATCACGACGACTACGGCGATTACAGCACCAATGAACCCACGATGGATGGAACGGCATCGCTGATTTATTTACTTGCTGCGAAAGAAACGGAATTATTTTCGAAAAAGCGGGTTCCTGAACGAAGGCTTACCATAGATCAGGGAGCCATTGTTCGTGGCGACTCTACAAAAAAAGAGCTCGCCCTGGTATTTACCGGTGATGAATTTGGAGAAGGAGGAAATTTCATTCTTCACAGTCTGGCAAAAGAAAAGATCAGGGCTTCATTTTTTTTAACTGGCAGGTTTTACCGGAACAGTCAATTCAAATCAGTTATTAGCCAGCTCAAATCTTCGGGGCATTACCTTGGTCCCCACAGCAACAATCACCTTCTTTATTGCGACTGGACGAAAAGAGATAGTCTGCTGGTCAGTAAAAAAGAATTCAGAACGGACCTTCAAAAAAATTATAGCGAGTTGAGTCGATTCGGCATCTCTCAAAAACAGGCTCTGTATTTTCTTCCTCCTTATGAATGGTACAACGATTCCATTGCACAATGGACAAATGAATTGGGATTGAAACTGGTAAACCTTACACATGGCACACTGAGTGCTGCTGATTATACCATTCCCAGCGACAACAATTATCGTAGTTCTGAAACCATCGTTCAATCAATCATGAACTATGAATCTACGCATGCTTCCGGATTGAACGGATTTATTCTTCTGATGCACATCGGCAGTGGTCCAAACAGAAAAGATAAGTTATACGAACGCCTCCCGGAATTGCTTCATTGGCTGAAATCGAAAGGATACCAATGCAAAAGGATTGATGAACTGCTTTGAGCAGAAAAAGAAGAGAACGGGAAAAACAGAGAGAAGAGGAAGGGTTTAATGTATCGAAGTGATAAGAGTTTATCTAGCGAGATTATCATGCGGCAAGAGATTTAACCGTAAGGAACTCGGGGAAAGACCAGACTGCAATTCAATATAAATCCTTCGCGAGTTCTGGGGTTAAATAACGTCGTTGTTCATTTAAACGCCCCATTCAACCTGGACGCCCAACTAATGGCCAGAAGCTAAGAGCTTTCCGGACAGATTAACAATTCATTAAAACGCTGCAAAATCAAAGCAGTAAAGATCTTTCCGCCTGAGGCGCAGCGATTATTTCACCAAACGCAGCTTCTGCTTCAACGTAGCGCAAGGCCATTCAGCCGAAAGCCGGGCCTGGCTTTTTATCATTCCCTCTTCCATTTGTACATTTGCCTTTCAATTGCCAAAGCATGAAGTTTGAGAAAATTCACAACAAGGGACAGGCAAGGTTGTTTCAGCATCCTGCCCTGGAATTCCTGACCAAGACCCACCCGCTGGTAATCTGGGGTATTTATCTTCCGGTGGTCCTGGGTTTTCCTTACTATGCGGCATCCCATTTTGACTTGGGTACCATGAGTATCGGCGTGCTTTTTTTATTGGGAATGTTCTTCTGGACTTTCTTTGAATACATCATGCACCGCTGGGTATTTCATATGGTAGCTGAAAGTGAAAAAGCGCAGAAGATCATTTATGTGATGCATGGCAACCACCACCATTTTCCCAGGGACAAGGAAAGACTGTTCATGCCTCCTGTTCCGAGCCTGATCATTGCTTCAATCATTTTTGCCCTGATGTTCCTCATCATGCGTGAAAATGCTTTTGTATTTTTTCCCGGTTTCATGCTGGGTTATCTGATGTATGGATCCATGCACTATGCAATTCATGCCTGGAATCCGCCTTTCAGGTGGATGAAACCCTTGTGGCGCAATCATCATCTCCATCACTACAAGGATGATCACAAAGGATTTGGTGTAAGCACCACCATCTGGGACCGGGCCTTCGGTACCATGTTCGATCTGAAAAAAGAAAAAGAAGACAAAGAGAAGGTGCAACAACTCATGTTCAAACAAAATGTCTAACAATGAGCAGCGAGCTGTGAGTCACGAGTTGCGAGAAGCTACGAGGCTCGCAGCTACTCAGAGCTCATAACTCACAGCTCCAAGCTTTTCCATTATGGGTCAGAAAAAACTGATTCGTTTTGCTGAACTGGAAAGTTTTTCCAATGTATTGCAATTTCCGGTAGCCATGCCCGGGACCTGGTACCAGTTTTTCGAAAACCACAATCCCATAGTACTAGAACTGGCTTGCGGAAAAGGAGAATACACTACGGGACTTGCAGAGATTTATCCCAACAAAAATTTTATTGGAGTAGATATCAAAGGAAACAGACTTTGGGTGGGTGCAAAAAAAGCCACCCAACGCAATCTTAATAATGTGGCCTTCCTGCGCATACAAATTGACCGCATCACTGATTTTTTTGGAACAGAAGAAGTAGACGAGATCTGGATCACATTTCCAGATCCGCAGCTTCGGATTTCCAAATCAAAAAAAAGATTGACCCATCCGAAATTTCTGCGACTGTACTACCAGATCCTCCAACCCGGAGGAAAGATCCATCTCAAAACAGACAGTCCTGATCTTTATTCTTTTACCAAAAAGGTGATCGATATGTATGGATGCAAACTGCGCAAAGATCTTTATGATGTGTATGCCGAACCCGGAATTCCCCCCGACCTCCGCATCAAAACCCATTATGAATCGCTGGATATTGCCGGAAGCAGAAAAGTCTACTATCTATGTTTCTCATTGCCCGAACGTTTGCCCTCCAGGGAAATGGATCAGGCTTTACAGCAGTTTTTAAAAGATGAAGCAGGAATTGATTGAAGGAGAAGACTATTATTTTAATGAAAAAGGTTTGATCACCTTTACGTCAAAATATCTGCTGGAACGCGGATATTGTTGCGGCAACGGATGCAGGCATTGTCCCTATCATTATGAAGCCGTTCCCGAACCCAGAAGAACTGAGCTCCTCAATCAACATTCAAATAAGAAGGATTAATTTTTCACGACACGATGGCAAAAAAATCGAAAACAGAAAAACTTCATACCGTAAAGCCTTCGGGTGGAAAGGATGAATCTTTTTTTGAACTCGTTTTTGAAGTGGTGCGACAGATACCAAGAGGAAGGGTTACTTCTTATGGAGCCGTTGCCGCAACATTGGGAACAAAAATGTCGGCGCGCATGGTGGGCTGGGCTATGAACAGCGCGCACAGGGTAAAACCTAAAGTGCCGGCCCACCGTGTTGTTAACCGCCAGGGACTGCTCACAGGAAAAATGCATTTTGCTTACCCGGAACAGATGCAGGAGCTACTGGAGAAAGAAGGAATAAAAATAAAAGACGACCAGGTGCAGGATTTTCGAAAAGTTTTTTGGAACCCAATGCAGGAAAGCTGAAAGCTATTGGCTATTGGCTGTTAGCTGTTGGTAGTTAGAGAGAAAGATTAACCGCAGGAATTTCACAAAATAATTTGCCATGACCCATGCTTTTCGTCTGAAGCCAGGAGACGATCTGAAGAATGAGATTAGTGTTTTTGTAAAAACAAATAAGATTGAAGCGGGATATATTGCTTCTGCTGTTGGCAGTCTCACAGATTACCACATTCGGTTTGCTGACCAGGAAAATGGAAATAAGGGATCGGGGCATTTTGAGATCCTGAGTTTAAACGGAACGGTTTCTATTCACGGACTTCATCTGCATATCATGATTGCCGATCATTCTGGTCAAACACTGGGCGGTCATCTTCTGGATGGAAATATCATTTATACTACTGCAGAAATTATCATCCTGGAAATTGCTCACATGATTTTTACAAGAGAAAAAGATGAAACCACAGGCTGGGCGGAGTTAAAAATAGATGACAGAAGAGAGCGTTGATAGTTGATAGTTGGTAGTTGGTAGGAGAGAAGAGATCACAGAGGATTGAAGAGATAATCATATTTGCCTGACCATAGGTAGGAAACAGAAAAGACGAATGTGCCAGGATAGTCAAAAAATATGAAGAAAGAACTAGCAGCTCTGAATACTGATGTCTGACGAATATCGACTTCTGTTTCCCGTCATCCGTCGTCTCTTTTCTCCTATCAACTACCAACGATCAACAATCAACTCTCTAATAATAAGGACGGATCAGCAAATACACAAGAGGCCCGGTTACAGAAACATACAACCAGAGTGGCCAGGTGATCTTTGCGAGCTTGCGGTGCGCCATGTTTTCGTTGATGAGGGCGCGGTAGGCGGTGAATAAAATATAAGGAAGTGAAATGCCTGCAAGAAGGATATGTGTTCCTAGCAAAAAGAAATAAACATAGCGGAGACTTCCTGCTTTTGCTTTTTCCATTTCGTCTACCACATGATTATGATCCAGATCGCCGTAAAGCGTAGAACCAGCCAGCAGATGATGAAGAATATAAGTAAATAAAAAAACCAGTGAAAGGGCAATGGCCGAGAGCATGATCTTCCGGTGTAATACTAGTCGTCTTGACTTTGCAGCAAACAAACCAACGAGAAGAAGAACGGCTACTGCTGAATTGATCAAGGCATTTACCAGTGCCAATGCATGTGGATTAAAACTAAGATGCAAGTCGAGCTTCACTCTCTCCATCGCAGTAACGGCCATGAAGACGATGAAGGAAAAACTGAAGATGATCCATCTTGCCTTACGGTCATTTTTGTAGAGAAAGAGATTCATGTTTTTTTGCGGTCGCGGTTTAAAAATGTAAGCAGCAGGATAACACCAATGGCAGCAAGTGCAAAAACGATGGCAATGAGCTCGAGCTTGCCAGCCAGTAATGATTCTCTTTTGGGATCCTTCTCTAAAGAAAGCATGACCACATCCTGCGCAAGGTTGGCAACAGTAGCAGTATCGATGGAACCGTCGGGACTCAGTACATGATAATAGCCTCTTACATAACGATTGGTATCGATCACAACAAAAAGATCGGAATGAAGAAAGTTGCTGTCGGTGGGACCGCCATCAATCGCCATTAGTTTTAATTCCTTGATAGAAAAATCATAGATGGATTTTTTATCTCCTGTTAATAACCACCATTCCTGGGGATTGATCTGGAAACGGTCATTCCATTTTTTCAATTCCCGCACGCTGTCTCTTTCCGGATCGATGCTGAAGGAAAGGAACTGAACGAAATTGGGATCACGGTCTCCAACTTTTTCGGGACTCTTGATCGCGTCCTGGAGCATCTTCATACTCCTGGTCATGTTGGGACAGATGGTAGGACAATGTGTAAAGAAAAAATCCGCCACCACAATTTTTCCGCTCATGTCTTTCCAGGAAACCGGGTTGCCCAGCTGATTAGTGAAGTGGAAATCTGCTACCCGGTGCCAGATGGTGTCGATATATTGCTTGCCATTTCTGGTTACTGTAGATACCGAATCAGGCAAACGATGCCGGGGCATCACAACATCACGGTCGGTGTATTTTTTAAGCAACACGTACCCGGTCAGCGGAAGGAGGACGGCGATAAGAATTCCGTATACAGCTTTTCTATTCAACCTTGATGTTTGGGATTTGCAAAACTGATTAATAGGATTTGCAAAAATAACCAGGATTACCGGCATTAGTGCAAATGGTATTGTAAGATTATCGGGATATCCAGGATAATGCACATGGATTTTGGAGAATTGGCGAAGCAAAACGCGATTCGAACAGCCGATATGATCAGTAGAAAATTTTTGGTTTGAAGATTCTTTGTCTTTTGCAGTTAATTGCTTGCCGGCAGAAAAACATCAGCACATCCTGCATTCAAAATAAAAAAGGCTGAATCACTTCAGCCTCAAAAAAATTTCTTCAGATTTTATTATCTCTTTGTACCAATAATCCCGCCATTGCAGGTTAGCCGCCGAAGCCATGTCGGGTCGTATCTCCGGAACGTTCTGGCCTTTGCAGGGTATGCTCTTTTTTATAGGGATCATACCGGTTGCGCATGGTGCGGTAGGAATTCCCATCCCATAAAAAAGCGCCGATGAACCAAATGAAAAGCATGAGCGGCACTACGATGGTCATGATCATATTGCGGATCTCGTCGCCGAGGTGCATGAATACGGAAACAATGTAAAATGCTTTTGCTAAGGTAAAGATGCAGATCATTCCTTTGAACATCAATACCAACAAGGCGTTGGGGTGTTCGCCTTTGTGCATGGTGTAAATGGTTAATCCTATTCCCAATTCAATTAAAGTAAGAATGGATAACTTAATTGTGGTACTACGGATCCTTCTATTGAACTCTTTATTATCATGATGCTGCACATACGTTACTTCAGAAGAAATATTTGAATGCTCCATTGAACCGTTTGTTTAAAAATTAAACAAGATAAAAACAAAGAAAAACAAAAACCCAGACCAGATCTACAAAGTGCCAATACAATCCTGCTTTTTCAACCATCAGGTAATGACCTTTTCTTTCAAAAACATTATTGCTGGTCATGGTTAATATAATAGCATTGATCACAACACCTGAAAATACATGGAAGCCATGAAAACCTGTAATGGTAAAAAAGAAATTAGTAAAGTTGGTTGATGCCACCGTTCCGTTTGCATTTGGAAAAGGGTTGCGTCCCCACCAGGCACCTTCAGCATGCAGATGTGTCCACTCCCACGCCTGGCAACTCAAAAAAGCCAATCCACCAATAATGGTCCAGATCAACCATTTCATCACGCCTCGCTTATCTTGATTATGTCCTGCATGAACGGCAAGCACCATGGTAACAGAGCTGATAATTAAAATGAAAGTCATTAAGCTTACAAAAGCTAAAGGCAAATTGGTTTCACCCGCAAAAGGAAATTTATTAAATACATGGTTAGGATCTGGCCACGAATTACTGGAAAACCGTACCGTACCATACGAGATGAGAAAGGCTCCGAAGGTGAACGTATCACTCATCAAAAAAAACCACATCATCAATTTGCCATACTCCAGATTGAATGGGCTTTTACCTCCATTCCACCAATTTGTCTTTGTTGCCACAGCAGTTGTCGCCATATATGTGTTTCTAATTTCTAGTTTATTGTTTCCGGTTCTTTTCTATTTAAGTTTCTTGATTTCCGTTGCTGTTTATCTTCTCACATCTCACATCTCTCATCTCTCATCCTCTCCTTATCCTATCCAAATAAAAAATACCAACAAGTAGATCCACAATATATCCACGAAATGCCAATAGATGCACATCACTTCAATGGGTGTGTTATTGTAGCTTCTTGTTCTGCTGAAGAATTGTTGCGCTGAAATGATGATCAATGCAACAATGCCGCCCAGCACGTGCAGGGCATGCAATCCGAAAATGATATATAAGAACTGTCCGGCACCGGCTCCTTCAAAACGAACGCCCTGATTCCATAACCATTTAAATCCGGTCCACTGCAAAATCACGAAGGCAAGCCCCAGTACCAGCGTGGTCAGGAACAGGGTCCGAAACTGTTTCATGTTCCGCTGTTTGAACGCACGTAGCGAAGCCTGGATGGTGATGCTGCTGATCATGATCACGGCAGTGGAATACCAGAAGATCACCGGCGTTTGCACGTCCACCCAGTTTGCCTGACCGCTTTTTACAATGTATGCGCTGGTCAGTCCGGCAAACATCATGATGATAGCCCCTATGGCCACCCACATGGTAAACTTGTGCGGGTGTATTTTATTTCTTTGATTCGTGCTCACTACATCCATAATATTAAAAGCTGTTAGCTATTAGCTGTTAGCTGCTAGCACATTTATCTAAATAAATCAGTTCGCTTACCTGTCAATCATTCTCATCTCTCATTTCACCTCTCTCATCTTCTCTTTCCCTCCTACCAACCACCAACTACCAACTATCAACTAATCTTATCAGCCAAATAAGCCAGGAGCACAACCGGAAGATAGATATAGCTTCCGAACATGACCCTGCGTGCTGCTTTGGCATCCATTTCTTTATATAAGCGTATGCACTGTCCCGTTAGAAAGGCATTGGCTACCAATACCACGATCAAGCTATACATGCCTGTAAGATTAACCAGGTAAGGCAGGGCACAAACCGGTATCAGCAAAAGTGCATAGACAATGGTCTGCAGCGCTGTGTACTTCGTTGGACCTTTCTCCGTGGGCAGAAGCTTGAATCCTGCATTCGAATAATCCTTGTGCGCCAGCCAGGCTATGGCCCAGAAATGTGGGAACTGCCACAGAAACTGGATCGCGAAAAGAATCCAGCCACCATAGTCCCTCCATCCATGTCCATTCTCAAATACCGAATCATTACCTGCTGCCCATCCAATGAGACAGGGCAATGCTCCCGGAAATGCACCGATCAACACCGCAATTGCATTTATTTTTTTCAGCGGCGTATAAATGAACGCATACAGGAACAAACTAAAGGCAGCAAGTCCCGCACTCAGCCAGTTGAAAAAAAATCCAAGAATGAAAACGCCAACTACACCAGTAAGGATTGCGAAGGTCCAGGCTTCAGACAGTTTCATTCGTCCCGAAGCAACGGGCCTTGAAGCAGTTCGCTTCATCATTGCGTCGGTGTCTTTTTCAACCGCCTGATTCATGGCATTGGCACTTCCCGACACCAGAAAACCACCGATAAACAACAACAAGATCATGCTCCAGTCGTATGACACTACTTTAGGCGCCATCAGGTAACAGACTACGCTTGAAAAAACCA
>JBJMLU010000131.1:0-6551 GCA_045805145.1 Flavisolibacter sp.
GCTGCAGCGGATAAATTTTCCCGGACCGGATTATTTTGAATTCCGAAAACAAATGGTCGCCATGCACCAGAAAATCGGGAAAAGGGGAACTCCACCCGAAGTGATGCTTCAGGCTGTCCTTACCAGTTTTGAAGCACAGAATATTTCCACATCGGCTATTGTTGATACGGCAAAGCAATACAGGAATGCACTTCAAAAAAAGAAAGAGGATTTCTTAAAGGGAGCTTCTGCAGAAAAAGACAAGCAGTTAAGAAAACGCCAGGACGCCCTGCAATCGCACCAGGATAATCTTAACCAGATGCAAACACAATTGTTGCAGCTTCAAAATCAGATGAACCAGTTGCAGGACATGATCAAAAGAGAGCAAACGCAAATGGAAGTAGATAAAACACTCGGGAAGGAAGGTATTGAGAAAATTGAAAGGGCAGAGAAGCAAATCGCATCGGCTTACGAATTTATGGTGGCCTCTATTAATTCCGACATCAGCCAGCTCCAGTCGGCATAATTCAAATACAGATCTTCTAAATAACAAACTAACTTATATGAGCAATTTACTCAAAGATTCTTCGGTGTATACTTTGGAGACAGCTGATGAAAAGAAAATGAGAATAACTCTAACGGTTCTTGTAGTCATTGCTTTTCTCGGCATAGGTCTATTTTTTCTTCCTAAGATTACGCAGATCATACATAACTGGATTGATTTCGGAATAGCTCTTACAGAATTGTTTATAATGATTGCTGTCATCGGAACATTGTTCGTGATGCGTCATCTGCTGTATAATTTATGGAAAGCAATGGTGAAGAGACTAACAAGATGGTTCATTAAAACTAACTTGCCTGATCTGCTTGAAGTAGTTGTAGCCAACCGTCGTGAAGTGCTTGCAAAGTTTAACGACAGCATCCACAAGATGATGACGGCAATTACGCTTCATGAAAGAAAAATGGGAGAGAGGAAAAAGTCCATGCAGGAAAATCTGGACCTGGCCTCGCAATTTAAGAAGACGGCAAATGACCAAAATGCAGACCAGCACCTTCGGGAGAAAGCAGACGACCAGGCAAAGCATTTCAGCCGGGAGGCCGCTGAAGACAAGAAGCTCCTGGAAAGCATGCAGGCCGACAAGGAAAAGATGTTGAAGAGTTATAACTTTTTTGACCGCCTGTATAGCAATCTTCAAAATAGCACCGAGTCTGTTGCCAACACCATCGGCCGCTTGCGCGATCAGCTGGAAACCTCCGATACCTGGCGTGAGGCAGCTCAAAGTGCTTCCAGCCTTTTAGGCGTATCTGAATTTGAAACAATTACACTGGAGGAAACAAGGAACCGCATTGCTCAAAACGAAGCAGAAGTAATGATGATGATCCATGACCATGAAACTTTACTCATGAAAATGGAAGCAGAGAATGGAATTATGGACGATGCAGGACAACAACTACTGGAACAATACAGCAATAAGGTTGATGTTTTTGCTTTTATGGATAACAAAAACTCCCCGAAGCCGGATAGCAACTCAGGCACCGATACTTCCTGGCTTACTGCCAACCAGGATCTACTTAAATAAAATCAAAAAAATATTTTTTCACCTGTAATTATTTTTCTCGGACCAATTAAAACTTAAAAAAGAAAATGGAATTAACTCCCAAGGGCCGCCAGACTTTAAGAATTCTTCGCAATGTTGTGATTTTTCTTGTTGTTTTAGCAGTGGCCTATTTCGCCATAAAGAACTGGGTCAATCCCTCGAAGAGCGGAAAGCTTTCAATAAGCAGCAGTAAGCCGGATTTAATTGTTGCTTACAATACATTCACCGGTGTAGAAGGACTGGTTTTGGAAAACAATGGAATGGACCCAAATGAAAACAGCGATTTCTACAAAAAATATGGACTCAAAGTTCAGATCAAACAAATGGATGCAGTAAAAGATACAAGGGCTGGCCTCCATTCAGGTGATCTTGATTTGGTGTATTGCACTACCGATGCTCTGCCTGTTGAAATGGGTTCGGGAAGTGAATTATTGCAGGATGATGTGGAGCAGATCATGCAGGTAAATCAGAGCCATGGTGCTGATGCCATTGTTGTTCGAAAGGGAATTGATGAAGTATCACAGCTCAAAGGAAAAAAAATTGCGTATGCTGTAGGAACTGCCTCGCATACTTTATTGCTGAATGTTTTGGAAACGTCCAACTTGAAAATGAGTGATATTGATGGATATCAGGTCGCAGATGGCGTTGAGGCTGCAACAGCATTTAAGAATGGTCAGTGTGATGCTGCATTGGTATGGGCGCCCGATGATGAGGACTGTGTTGCTGCCATTGCGGGGTCAAAAGTATTAATTAGTAGTGCAGTAGCGAGTCAGATCATTGCCGATGGATTGCTGGTAAAAAAATCCGTATTGGACCAAAAAAGAGACAAAATTACCAAGCTCGTAAGAGGATGGCTGGAAGGAAATGCAAGAATCAATACTGATCCATCTGCCAAGAAAGAAGCAACCGGTTTATTTGCCAAGGGCTTCAAGTTTCCCGAGGACATTGCAGGCAAATCTGCTGATAAAGTTTACTTCTCTACGCTTGGCGATAATATTAATTTCTTTGGATTGAATAGTACTTATACCGGAATGACAGGCGAACGTATGTACGGAAGAATGGCTGTAAAATATACGGAGATAGGCTTAGCCCGGTCGCCAGCACCCTGGAGAAATGTTTCTGATCCCTCGGTGATCCAGGAACTGATGAAAGACCAGGACCTGGTGAATGACAGCAAGCAGGCGGCTGTAAAACCCGAGTTGTTTAAAGCTGCTACGCCTGAAATGAAAACAGAACGCGCCCAAAGCAGTAAGGTTGTTAAGCTTGAATTCCCTTCCAACTCCTCTGCGTTAACAGAAGATTCCAAAGTCATGATCGACCGGGAGATCAAAGAGCTTATTCAGGGTTTTGAGAAAGCCTATGTGAGAGTAGAGGGAAATACAGACAACACCGGCCAGTCCCAATTGAATGACCGGCTTTCTTTAGCCAGGGCAAATTCAGTAGTAAGTTATTTAGTGAATGAACACCACATGGATCGCAATAAATTTATTATTGTTGGCAATGGTTCCAGAAATCCTGTACCCGGTTGTGAAGCAAACCAGGACGAAGAATGCAAAGCAAGAAATCGCCGGACTGAATTCCAATTCATTTGGGACAAAGAATCAAAGAGCATTCAATAAGAAACGTCCATTCTTTTGGCAGTTCATTAAATTTCAAACTCATTCATGGCATCATCAACGGAAAGCAGTCCCGGAGCATCGGTCAGGAGATTTATACGAGAGCATCTTTCATTATTGCAGCTTTTGGGTTGGGTAGTCCTTTTTATCATATGGTATCTCATCACCAATTATCGGTTGATCAATACCCATGTATTGCCTACGCCGCAAAAAACATGGAATGCATTTAATGAGCTAAGAAAAGACGATGATCTTGGAAAAAATATTCTTTTCTCAGTCCGGATTAATTTACTGGGCTATTTAAAATGCATTGTAGGTGCTCTTCTTTTTGGTTTTGCCATCGGCCTCAATCCCAAGATCAGAAAAATGTTCAGCCACCAGATTAGTGCATTGAGGTTTGTTCCGATTACGGCCATGATGGGAATTTTCATTGCCATCAGCGGGCTGACCATCAATACCAAGATCAATTTTCTTGCATTCGGCATATGGGTGTATTTGGTGCCGGTTGTTGTGCAAAGAATTGATGAAGTATCGGGAACCCATTTGCAGATGATGAAAACTCTTGGCGCAAACTCCTGGCAAACCCTGCGTTTTGTTCAATGGCCATCTGTTATTGCCCGGTTGTCGGATGATATCCGGATCCTGGTTGGTATCAGTTGGACATATATCATTGTTGCAGAACTGGCAGGCATTCAGGGGGGGCTGGGTAGTTTGATTTTTTTGGGAGAACGCCAAAGCAATATAGGTAAGGTATATGCAGTAATTTTTATCATTGTTGCCATTGGCATTATCCAGGATGCCTTATTCAAGTTATTGGACAGAATATTTTTCAAATTCAAATACCTATAGAAAATGCGCCAATCCAGTTCGGTCCCGCCGGTTTTGGAACTTCGTAATATTCATCAGACTTATCTGGATGAAAAGACACAAAGTGAATTTGTGGTATTCGACGATTTCAGTCTGGCTATTGAAGATTATGATAAACTCGGACAGTTTGTTGTCATCATGGGTAAATCAGGTTGCGGAAAATCTACACTATTGCGTTATTGGACCGGTCTGCAAAAGCCAACTTCTGGAGAAGTATTGATTGGCGGCAAGCCAATCACTGAAAAGCAAAGCCTGCCCATGGTGTTTCAGCAATATTCTTCATTGGAATGGTACTCTGTTCTCGATAATGTTGCCTTGCCGCTCACATTGAAAGGAGTATCGACAAACGAAGCCCATGAAAAAGCAATGGCGATGATCAAAGTGGTTGGATTGGAAGGTCATGAAAACAAATATGCAAAGTCACCCCAGCTTTCTGGCGGGCAATTGCAAAGAGTGGCCATTGCAAGAAGTCTTGTTGCCAATCCATCCATGATCCTCCTGGACGAACCATTTGGTGCATTAGATGGATTTACGCGCGCCAGGATGCAATTTTTTTTATTGGAGCTGTTTCAAAAGAGCGAAGTAGCAGATCTTAATCCTACCATCATTCTTGTAACGCATGATCCGAGGGAAGCGGTTTTATTGGGCAATGATATTTACATTATGGAGGCGAATCCTGGAAGGATCATCAAACATCTGAAACCAGAACTACCCGACCAGCGCGACAGATCAATTCGAAAGGACTCCCGATTTGTTGAAATTGTTTCTTATGTGGAGGATGTGATGGAAGGGAGTGTGAAATGATCTGACTATTCTTTCTTTGAAACGATATAGTTTTCTCTTGCCTGAATTCGAAGTATCCAACATTTCACCAGTTTCTGAACTTTACAGGCACGGGTCCGATGGGCATATTGGCGGGAGGCGTTTTGGCGCTCATGATGATGATATCACGAACACCGCGGCCGCCATTTACATTTGGATTGGCCAGTTTCAAATCAGAACCATAGTGCCAGACTCTTTTGTCATTCCAATAAATGAGTTTTCCCGGTGGAAGCACTTCATCAAAAATGAGGTGATCGGTCTTCTTTCCATTTTCATCCATCACATACTGGCTTACACCCGAATCATCGGTAATGTTTTCGCGGTTCACCACCAACATTCCTACATGACGATTTCCGTCCTGGTGAAAGCCTTCCACTGTGGGTTGGCCTATCCGGTTGGCCAGACAATCCACTCGTTGAAACTGAACCAGCACAATGGCATCGCTCCATCCAAAAAATGAAGCGTAATGAATCAAGAGCCGATGAAAATCTTCACTGTCCATGATGCTCTCGTCGATCCGGGGATATTCCCTGCGCATGTCTCCATGTACCGGATTATACTGAATGGATTGCTGCATGGCATATTGTGGAAGCTTCCAAACACTGTAGCCGGTTTCATTGGAATGCCATGAAGCCGGAGAGCTGCTCAAAAATTTTTTGCTTTGTTCTTCACTCATTCCACTGAGTTTGTTGACCTGCAAAATATGCTGGTCAATTTCAGCGATGGCCGATGCTTTGTCGTGCTTCACGCGGAACCAGGCGATGGCTTTATATCGATAGCCTTCCCTGATATAAGGGTCAACTGGTATGAGGTCGAAAAACTTCGACCAGCTTTTTATATTCATGAAGGAGGAAGCATCCATGGATTCAAACAGAAATTGAGAGAGGTCCAGTTCGCGCGGCGCTGTGTGCGGATTTACTTCTGCCTGAAGGGCTTTAGTTTCATTGCTTTTGTACATAGAGGAGATCATTGGGCTTCAAAGTTATTCATTGTTTTTGCGAAGTTTCTTGCAATGCGTAAAAAAACCAGCGCTGTGATCAACGCTGGTTGCTGTTTTGAGGGTCCGCAATCACCCCACCTCTCCCAAGAGATGTCGGGATTTCTTCAGAGGCAGTCTTTCCAAACTGATTAGATATTTTTCCTAGGAGGTGCATCCTTATTGATTGAATATTTTGACGAGAGTTTTTTAAGAGAGTTCTTCTTTACTTATTAGTTTTTTAAGAGAGAGTGTTTTTAAGGCGGTCATTTCTTAGAGGTTGGTTTTTTTCTTTTTCCACTTTTGGCATTGCCCCAAAAGTGGAGCAAAAGCTCTAGGCAATCCGAATGGCTCCGCCCGGATTGCCGGCCGCGGCACAACGGTAACTCTAAGCTTGTCTCGATGTTACGTTATACTAGGCGGTCTAGCCTTGAAAGAATAGAGCTCACTACTCGTATCAATGTGTTTTATATTCGAAGAGCTTTGATTCGAAGAGCTAAAGGCCCTGTGTTCCCCCGCTTCCGGCGGGGCTGGATCATGCGCTCGGTTCGAAGAGGGCAGTAAGCCGGAACTATTGAGTAAAATAGAAGAGAAGTCATAAGCGGGTTTTGCTTACATCTGAAGAAATTGCGGGGAACCAGGACTGAGAAATATTGTAGGTATTAATATTGACATTAATCATGTACCAAAAAA
>JBJMLU010000132.1:0-58424 GCA_045805145.1 Flavisolibacter sp.
AGTTTAGGCGTCATTGCGAGCGCAGCGCGGCAATCTCCTTGCAAGCGAAGCGAGCACCAGTATTTCGAAGAGTGCAGTAAAGTGAAATATTAATACCTACAATATTTCTCAGTCCTGGTTCTCGCAACTTTCTTAAGATGTAAGCAAAACCCGATTATGAGTTCTCTTCTATTTTACTCGATTGATTCGACTTACTGACCTCTTCGAATAATAGGACTATACAAGCGCCTTGTTCCGCAGGGCTGTAACTAAAGAACTTTTCAAATCTTGTCATAGCGGAACACAGCGCCTGCAGCATCTTCGATTAAAAGCACTAGGAACTTAGGAAAACTAAATGTCTGTAGTAAACTTCGATCTAAATAGAAAGACCGCCTAGTATAACGTAACTGCGTGACAAGCTTTGGGTAACCGTTGTGCCGCGGCCGGCAGTCCGGGCGGAGCCATTCGGATTGCCTAGACCTTTTGCTCCACTTTTGGGGCAATGCCAAAAGTGGAAAAAGAAAAAAACCAACCAGCAAAGACTGACTGCCAACAAAAAATCTCTCCAAAAAACCTTACCAGTAAAGACTGACTGAATTAAGAAAGCTTCTCGAAAAAGAACTAATGAGCAAGTAATGACTGCCTCTCAGAAAAAAATCGCTCCAGAAAAGATTATAATGACTATCTGTGTTGAAAATTTCCTTATTAGATAGATCCTACTAAAATGCACGATCAGGTAATTCCTGGGAACAACCTTACCTAATTCCCAAAAATTTACTTACTCACAAACACAATCTTCGCCACCGGCTTCTCCTCACACAAAACAAGATAAACTCCGCTGGAAACTTGTTTTCCTGTATAGTCTTTCCCATTCCAGCTTGCCTGGCCCCCATTGGAGCGGGTCTGGTAAACCAGCCTTCCATTTGTCTCTGTAATCTTGATGATCCCGTTTTCGGGAAGCCCACGAATGCCAATGGTTCCATTGTAAGCAGGAGGCACAGGATTTGGAAAGACAAGAATATTATTTTTTGTTTCTGATGCTTCGGTTGCTGTGCCTCTGAAAGAGCAGATCCCGTTGGCTGTCGCAAAAAAAACTTCTCCCGTCAACCCATTCACCGCAATGTTCTTGACATCGTTACTGAGAAGAGGACTGTTTTCTTCTGTAAAATGATTGATCACCCGGTCTCCATCCGGAGAAAGCAGCCACACTCCATTGGAAGTAGCCGTCCATTTTCTATCTGCACCATCTACAGCGATGCTGCGTACTTCCTGACCCTTGAAAAGATAGTTGGCAAAATTTCCTTCCTTGATCACCGGAAAAATTGCTTCGCAACCATTGACAAATATTTGATCCGGACACTGAATCAGCCCAATACCCTCTGAAGTGCCTATCCAGATGAATCCTGATTTATCCTGAGCAATGCACAAGACTTCATTGGATGGCAAATTTCCGTTTCCTGTTCCGCTGCGTAGAAGTTTCCATTGATCGTCGTTCGGATTGCTGGTGTGGTTATCATTAAATACCAGGAGTCCGTTACCGAGTGGGGATACAATCCACTTTTGTCCCAACTCGTCAACCAAAATTTGTGATGCAGCATCATAATTAACCAGAAAGGGCGGAGAAAAAGATTGCCAGCTTCCATCTTTCCTGTGGACATGCAACAGATGACCGGCTCCAAAATTGGTGATCCACAACTGGCCCTCTTCGTCGAAAGCAAGTCCTGCCACGCGGTAGCTTGTTGGATCTCCCACTGCAGGTTCAAGCGGAGAGTTCTGCTTCAGCACTTCAAGATGCTGGTCGTTGATGATGTGCAACAATCCACCGCCAAAGGATCCGGCCCAAAGGGTTCCATCCGATGGATCTACGGCTACAGACATGAAATCCATAAGGCTGTCCAAAAGCGCATATCCATACTGGTTATAATTGGTCCACCATCCGTCGGAAAGACGAAAGATGCCGCTTCGGTTGTACTGATAGTTCCAGGAATCGTTGACCCTTCCTGCGGTGGCATAAACAGTGTTGTTGAAGATGGTCATTGCGCCGAGTGAAATATCTGCAGGCGAGTTGGGCTTGAATACCTCCGGGCCTGCGGTAGTCCAGTGAGAAAGACCTCCGAGCAGGTCGGCAACCCAGTATTCATTTCCCAGTGCCAGTGCATTTTTGGGAGAAGAAATAACATCAGGGTTTTGCAATGAAGTAAGTATCGACCCGTCTGTACCCAAAACCAGCACCCTTGCTGAATCTGCCCTGTGCTGACAGACGAGCAATTTATTTTCAGAAGCGCTGACCGAAACTATGGACCAGTTACTGGTGAAAAAAACGTTCCAGCTATTATTGCTTTCTGCAAACAGAGAATCATGTTCCAGTGCAATGGTCTTGCTCTGAAACACTACTACCTGTTTACAACTGCCTGAAGGAAGTCCATTGGTTCCTGATATCAGTTGCCAATTGTGAAAATCTTCGGGGTGCGTGTTTGTTACCGAAATCTTTTTGAGGCCTTCTTCGGTAGCGGCGAAAAAATTTCCCTGGTTGCGGACAAAAGAATATGTTTTTACGTTCAGTCCATTCTCACCAATGAGCCAGGAATCTTTGATCTCATTTTTCAAGGCGTCAATCAACACAATGCCGAGTCCCGTTGAGAGATAACAAAACTGATTGTCTGGGAAAATATCATAGACATTTTTGTCGCCGGAAATATTTTTTCTCTTCAGATCGGGAATATTGTGAATGCCCGAATTGTCAACAACATCAATATTGCTGTTGGCATAGGCAATGAATAATTTTCCGGAGTGGTCATCATAGCGAATGGTGTTGATACCTGTTTCGGAAAGTCCGCTCATTTTGCTGATGCGTTCTATTTCTCCTGTTTTTCGGTCGATGGTGAAAAGGCTGTAGGGAGTAGCACAATAGATTTTATTTGGTGATGCGGTAAGGTCCTGAGCTGCCTGGTAGGGAAGGTGTTCGCGCCACATGCCGATAGAAGGAATGGTGTTTTGCGTAAGGCCACATAGGGGAAATAGCATCAGGATCAGAAGGCTCTGTCTCACGCTCCAAATCTAGGGGGTTTATGCTGGTTGTGGATGGCTGGCATGAAAATAGACGTGCCAACCTTATAGGTTTAAAAGACCTATAAGGTTTCATTATTACTTAGAGTATACTATGTAAACAGAATGCTTTTCTTTGCTTCAAATAAAGCGCTATGTGGCTGTCCCTCGCCCGAATTATCCTTCGTTACGGCTTTGTATGGCTCACCATCCTCCTGGCGCTTACCATCTACCTCGGCTGGCAGGCCAGCCAGGTAAAATTGAGCTATGAATTCTCGAAGGCAATTCCTACCGATAATCCCAAATATTTAACCTATCAGGAATTCAGAAAAAAATATGGAGACGATGGAAACCTGCTGGTGATAGGTGTTCAAACAAGCGATTTGTTCCGGCAAAATCTGTTCAATGATTACCTTTCACTCGCCCACTCCTTAAAAAAAGTTCATGGTGTTACCGACGTCATCTCATTGGCTTCAGCAGTAAATCTTGTGCGCGCCGAACAGGAAGAAAAACTTCACGCCCTTCCTGTATTTGCAGACCGCCCTTTGTCGCAAACAGAAATCGACAGCGGTAAAAATGTTTTTCTTTCCCTTCCTTTTTACCGCGGACTTCTGTATAACCCTGAAACAAATGCCTGGCTTATGGGCGTTCATATCGATCCGTCGGTTCTCAATTCTTCACAAAGAACCGATGTAGTAGCACAGATCACAACACTATGCAATGGATTCGGCAAGTCGCATCAGATAGACATGCACCTGAGCGGACTGCCCCTCATTAGAACGGTGATCGCTGATCGCATTCGTAATGAAATGCGCTGGTTCCTCATTGGATCGGTACTGCTCTCGGCCATCATCCTGCTTCTTTTTTTTCGTTCACTCGGTGCCACACTTCTTTCGCTCGCAGTGGTAGCCATTGGTGTAATATGGAGCCTCGGCATCATGAATCTTTTTGGATACAAGATCACCCTCCTCACTGCATTGATACCTCCGCTTATCGTAGTCATTGGAATTCCAAACTGCATTTATTTCCTCAATAAATATCACTCGGCATACAGGGAAACCGGAAGCAAAGAACAGGCAATACTGAACATGATCAGTAAAATGGGCGTGGTTACTCTTTTCTGCAATATCGCAGCCGCCATTGGCTTCGCGGTATTTGCCCTCACAAAAAGCCAGATCCTGAAAGAGTTTGGACTGATCGCAGGCATCAATATCTTCATGCTGTTTTTTATTTCATTGGTCCTGATCCCTTTTGTTCTTCAACTTTTACCGCCGTCGAAATCAAGACATTTAAAATACCTGGACAACCCAAATCTTCAGCGCTGGCTCGATCGGCTTGAATACTGGTCGCTCAATCATCGCAAACCCATTTTTCTGATTACTGCAATTGTGGTTCTCGTATCGGTGCTGGGTACACTTCGTTTGAAAAGCGTTGGCTACATTGTTGACGACCTTCCGCAGACCGACAAGATTTACAAAGACCTTAAATTTTTTGAAGAAAATTTTAAGGGTGTCATGCCTCTGGAAATTCTTATAGACACAAAAAAGAAGTATGGAGTCACCCGGAACTTGAATAACCTGATGAAAATCGATTCACTGTCTCAATTCCTCGGATCAAAATCGTATATCGGCAAACCGCTAACCATTACAGAAGGACTCAAATTTGCGAAGCAGGGTTTTTTTGAAGGAGACAGTAATTATTATATCATGCCCGGAGAAAATGATCTGCTGGCACTCAAGCCCTATCTATCACAAGGCGCTGACAGCAGTGGAAAAGAAAATTCATTTGGCAAACTGGTTTCCTCTTTTATGGACAGCAACAAGCAGGAAGCGCGCATCAGCGTTAGTATGAAAGATGTGGGCAGCGTACGACTGCCATACATACTTGACACAGTTCAAAGCGAAGCCAACCGGCTTTTTGATTCAACAAAATATAAAGTGCAACTCACTGGCACCAGTGTTACATTTTTGGAAGGATCGAGATTTATCATCAATGGACTTAAAGAAAGTATTGTCTGGGCTTTTGTGCTCATCAGCCTTTGCATGCTGTACCTGTTTCGCTCCGGGAGAATTTTACTTTGCTCGCTTCTTCCCAATATTATTCCGCTAATAATTACTGCTGGTGTCATGGGATGGGCAGGTGTTCCCCTGAAACCTTCCACAGTACTGGTTTTCAGCGTGGCACTTGGAATAGCCATTGACATTACGATTCGCTTTCTTGTGAATTTCAAACAGCAGTCTCATTCCGACGTTGATCCAAAAGAAACTGTTATCAGTACTATTCATTCTACAGGATTGAGCATCATTTACACTTCCATTGTTCTGATTGCAGGTTTCGTTATTTTTTGTTTCAGTGGTTTTGGGGGAACCAAAGCGCTGGGCTGGCTTACTTCCCTGACGCTGGTATCTGCTACTGTTGCCAACCTTGTTTTACTTCCCGCACTCATCCTTGTTTTTTATCGAAGGAAAAATAAATGATAAGCTGCTTCGATTGGTTGCGATTTTTTTTGATATGATTGATGATTAACGCATTCCCCTTATTTTGTGCAGCAATTTTAAAACAGGTTTTGTCTGTACTTAATCCTGTTGATGCCAAAACCAGTCCGTCCTCCGTTGAAACTGCCATAATCTATTTTTTTTATTAAAAAACGCACATGAGAAAATTATTGTTCTTAAGCGTAATGCTTACGCTTATGGGTGTACCGTCATGGGCCCAGAAAACTGTATCGGGAAAAGTTAGAGACGACAAAGGCAGTCCCATTGCCA
Source organism: Flavisolibacter sp. (assembly GCA_045805145.1). Taxonomy (GTDB): domain Bacteria; phylum Bacteroidota; class Bacteroidia; order Chitinophagales; family Chitinophagaceae; genus Flavisolibacter. The sequence continues at coordinate 5,790 of JBJMLU010000132.1, forward strand.
ATGCAACTGTCCAGGTCAGGAATACCAGGACTGGAACCGTTACGAATGAAGACGGTTCATTTTCACTTTCCATTCCATCGAGTGCCAGGGTACTGGTTATTTCCTATGCAGACATGGGCAGCAAGGAAGTAAACATCGGCAACGAATCCTTCATCAATGTCACACTGAATGCTTCCGACAAGGCGCTGGAAAATGTTGTGGTGGTTGGCTATGGTACTCAGAGGCGGCAAGCCGTTACCGCATCGATCAGTAAGATCAACGGTTCTGAAATTTCCAATCTACCTGTGCCCAGTGTGGACAAACAGCTGGCCGGAAAAGCAGCAGGCGTCAACGTTACCCTGGGAACGGGTCTTGCCAATGCTGAACCACGCATCCGCATCAGGGGTGTGAACTCCATCAGCGGCAGCCGGGATCCGCTCGTAGTAATCGACAACGTTCCTACTTTTTCGGGAGGACTTTCCGGTGTAGCCAACACCAATCCTCTTGCCGACATCAACCCTTCCGACATCGAGAGTGTAGAAGTATTGAAAGATGGAGCAGCAACAGCCATCTACGGAAGCCGCGCTGCAAACGGTGTGATCCTCATCACTACCAAGAAAGGACATGCAGGAAGATCGCAGGTAAATTATGATATGTATATGGGCATGAGCAAGCCATTCCGTAAACCCGAGCTGCTCAACGCGCAACAATTTGTAACCATCGCCAATGAAAAACTGCTCAATGCCGGATTAACTGCAGACGCACGCATGAATGCGGAGAATACCAACACTGATTGGCTTGATGTAGTGTTCCGCAGTGGAGCCAAAGCACAAAGTCATACACTCTCATTTAGTGGCGGTACTGATAAAACTACATTTTATGTTTCGCTTGGTTACCTGCGTCAGGATGGTATCATTATTACCAACTACGCCGAACGTTTTGGTATTCGCGCCAATGTAGAACACAGGGCGAATAAATTCATCCGCTTTGGAAACAATATCACACTCAGTCGCACGGAAGACAATGACCAGAACAATGGTGGTAATGCACTTTCCGGAGCCATGGGTGCAGCACTCAGGGCCCTGCCAAATGTGAGAGTATATAATCCCAATCATCCCACCGGATACAACATCACTGCACCACCATCCAATGATGCACTGGGTTCTGATTCAAACAGAAGAAAGATCGAGAACAATTATGTCAACATCAAATATGTTCTTGACAAGAATAAATTCAATAGCATGAAATACCGCCTGATCGATAACGTGTTTGTGGAGATCACACCGTTCAGGCAACTGGTGTTCCGCTCACAGGCATCGGTTGATTACAATATCGGAACCGACTTTCAATTTCTTGATCCCGTTCATGGTGATGGGCGCAGTGCAGGAGGTTCTTTGTTTGAACAAAGTCTTCAACGCACGCGACTGGACTGGCAGAACTATTTCACCTTCTCACAAAATTTTGGTATCAATCATAATGTAAGTCTTACCGCTGGTACCGAAGTGCAAAGAGACATCAACCAGTCGTTTAACGGACAGGGTACAAATGTGTCGGATGTATTTTTTGCGCAGCAAAATCTGATCAGCGGAACTTATGTGAACCAGTTTTCCGGCGGATCTTATTCCAAAGCTGGATTCCAGTCTTATTTCGGCCGTGTAACCTATGATTTTAAATCAAGGTATTTTGCGCAATTCAGTATTCGCAGGGACGGGCTCTCCAGCCTTGCTCCAGACAAACGTTATGGAGTATTCCCAGGCGGATCGATAGGATGGAGACTCTCAGAAGAGGATTTCTGGAAAAACAGTTCCATTGCAAAAGTGATCAGCGATGTCAAACTCAGAGGATCTTATGCAGTAGTGGGCAATCCTGTTGGAGGATTTCCTTACCTGAGCACATATGGTCCGGCACCTTATGGCTCTGTGTCCGGAAACTCAGTGAACAGACTTGGTAATCCTGATCTGCAATGGGAAACCAATAAGAAGATCGACGTAGGCGCCGACCTGAGTTTCTTCAACAACCGGTTTACTTTCACTGTTGATTATTACAAGAACAAGAACAATGGTGAGATACTGGATGATCCTACACCTCCTTCATTGGGAATTCCCGGAAACGTGATCACCAGGAATATCGGCAACATGGAAAACAAAGGATGGGAATTTTCGGTTGACGGAGATATTGTTAGAAAAAGAGACTTTACCTGGAATGTGAATTTCAATATCAGCCTGCAGCAAAATAAAGTGCTTTCACTGCGCGACACAACGAATCAGGTTCTTGTGAGTGGACCAAACAATGGAACCTTCAACGTTCTTCAGGTAGGCGATCCGCTCAATGCAATTTTCGGATATGAATATGTAGGTGTGAACAGTGGCAATGGAAATCCAATGTGGAGAAAAGCAAATGGAACGCTGGTTCAGTACAACGTGGCTCAGGGTGCAGCTGCCGGATATTATCTGGTAATAAAAACTGATGATCCAACACTAGGCGCAGCTTCCACTCTGTCAGGATCAGACAGAAAGATCATTGGCTCTCCCATTCCCAAATGGTTTGGCGGATTCACCAATACTTTCAGCTATCGTGGATTTGCACTGGATATCTTCCTGCGCTTCCAGGGTGGAAACAGTGTGTACAATCTCACACGCCAGGAAGTGTTGCTTAGTCAGGGCTTCGTAAATAATGGAACAGAAATTTTAAACCACTGGACAACTCCCGGACAGGTTACCGACGTTCCCAAGTTGTATTATGGAAGGGACAACCAGATCAATCTTCAGGGTCAGGCCAATTCAAGATTTGTTGAAGACGGAGACTTCGTTCGCCTGCAGAACATCACCCTCTCGTATAATTTCACGAAAGGTCTGATGGAAAGAGCATCGAAAGGATACATCAAAAATGTGCGCGTTTATGTTCAGGGTCAGAACCTCGCTGTGTGGACAAAGTACACCGGCATCGATCCTGAAAACACTTCGGAGCTTGGAATAGACAACAGCTCTGTTCCGCAGTTGCGCACATTCACACTTGGATTAAACCTTGGATTTTAAAAAATTTAATTCTGATGAACATGAAAATATTGACAAAGAACAGCCGAATTTTTATCTGCATGCTTGTTGCAGGATCAATGATGCTGTCATGTAAAAAAACGCTGGATGTATTGCCCTATACTTCGTTTTCCGATGCTACCGCATTTACGAGTGCTGCACGCGTGGAAGCAGCAGTGAATGGTGTGTATGATGCCGCGCAGAGCGGATTCTACGCGGGTGGAGCAGTGAGGTCCTATCCATTTGGCGCAGCCAACATTGAGCAGGGAGATATGCGTGGAGAAGACCTGAACAACGACCAGTTGTTTTATCAGGGTACTTACGAAGCATCCTACAATAATGTTTCTGCCAACCAGCAGTATATGTTCGAGACACTTTATTCGCTTATCAATAAAGCCAACCTGGTTATGGATGGCATCAACGATGCGGTAAGCAAAGGTGTGATCACACAGGCCATGGGCAATCAGTATCTCGGCGAATGCCGCTTTCTGCGAGCCATGGCACATCACGAACTCGTGATCAATTATGCACGTCCCTATGCCGATGGTAATGGAAACAAACAGGGAATTATTTATCGTGAAGTTGGTGTCAATTCACCCGATAAAGTAGCTTCTGAAAAAGCAAAAACGAGGAGCACTGTTGCAGACAATTATACAAAGATCCTCGCCGACCTTGATTTTGCAGAGACCAATCTTCCTACAGTAGCCACCGACAATTCGGGCAATGCTGTTTCAACTTTTCGTGCGTCGAAAGCAGCGGCGATTGCTTTGAAGATGCGTGTGAAGCTGCACATGCAGGACTGGTCGGGTGTGATTACAGAAGCAAACAAACTTGTTCCTGCTGCTGCGCCCTTTATCAGCCCGATCGGCGGATTTACTTTGGCAGCAAACCCGGGTGATCCTTTTGTTCTTCCTGGTACCAACAAGGAAAATATTTTTTCCATTCGCAACGCAGCAACGGATAACGGTGGTGTGAATGGTGCCCTTGGTAATATGTTCACTTCTGCTACAACAGGCGGAAGAGGACTGGTGAAAGTAAGTCCCATCATATACAACCTGCCTGCATGGAAATGTGATGATAAGAGAAGATCGCTTTTACTGGGTGTTGGACTCACAGGAACTTCAGGTGCTTACTTCACTACAAAGTATAAAGATCCAACTACCAGTTCCGATCCTGCTCCGCAAATCCGTTACGCAGAAGTGTTGCTGATACTGGCTGAAGCAGAAGCAAGAAACAATGCAGCCATCAGCACCCGCGCACTTGATTTGCTCAATGCAGTAAGGAACCGCTCTTTGGCTACACCAGCCACACAGGCATACACGCTTGCCGACTTCCCCACGAAGAATGCACTGATCAAAGCCATTCTGGATGAAAGGAGGATTGAATTTTTGGCGGAAGGAAAACGCTGGGGTGATATTCACCGTCTGGCAATAGATCCTGTTTTTGGAACCGGTGGCATTCCTGCGAAGATTGGTACAGGCGCCATCCGCACTTCGATGTATTCTTGTGGCGCTGGAAGCAGCACTTATACAACTGCCCTTGCTCCGATTCCTTATTCTGATTTTCGATTCATCTGGCCGATTCCTCTATCAGAAACCCAGCAGAATCCGAATTATGTGCAGAACCCGGGATACTAATGATCTCGCTATATCGAAAGCCCTGGCCCTTGGCCGGGGTTTTTTGTTTCCAACTGTCTTTTATTTACCTACAACAAGTTGCCTTTACCGGGTTCTGATGGAAAAATTTATGTTCAACTGAAGATTCGTGCAGCAAATAGAAAATCTTTTTAGTCTCTTTTTATACGGGCCTTTAATATCTGCGTATTCTATTGATACCACTGTTATCACAGGAAATATCTATCACCTTCATAATTTAAACACATGAGAAGACTTCTATGCTTGATGTTGGGCATTCTGCTTAGCTGCGCACAGCTCTTCGCGCAAAATCGAACGATCTCAGGTAGGGTTACAGATGTCAAAGACGGCTCGCCTGTACCCAATGTTTCTGTTACTGTCCGAGATGGACAGGGTGGAACCCAGACCGATGCCCAGGGAAACTACACACTCTCTGTTCCCTCCGGTGCCAGGTTCCTTGTTTTTTCCCACGTTGCTTATGAAGCGCTTGAAGTGCCGGTCTCCAACCGCGGAGTGATCAACGTAACGCTCACCATTTTGGGAAGGTCCAACATGGAAGAAGTGATCGTTACAGGATACACTACTGAAAGAAAAAGAAACTTCTCCGGAGCAGCCTCACAGGTAAATGCGGGTGAAATCAAAAGTTCTACGCTTGGTTCAATTGACCAGATGCTTCAGGGAAAAGTTCCCGGACTCCTTTCACTTGCGGGCTCCGGCCAACCTGGAGCTGCTGCAAGAGTCCAGATCAGGGGTGCCGGTTCCATCAATGGAAGCAATGCACCGTTGTATATTTTGGATGGTGTTCCTTTGGAAGCAGGCCTGTTCCGTGGACTTAATCCCAATGATTTTGAAACGGTTACTGTATTAAAAGATGCAGCAGCCACTGCGCAATATGGTTCGCGTGCATCCAATGGCGTTATCGTCATTACTTCAAAAAAAGGAAGGTCGGGTGAAACGAGGGTTACATTCCGAACTCAGTTTGGACAGGACCAAAGAACGCGGTCAAAGTTTCAGATGATGAATACAGCCCAAAGGCTGCAGTTTGAAGAGATCATCGGATTACAACATCCTACCGATCCTAACTATAGATTTCCAGGCTGGGTCTATTCTCCCCAAAATCCAGTGTATGCTACACTTCCCGCTACTTCACCAGCGAATAGTCCTTTTTCAGCCAGCCAGGCGCGATACAATTTCATTCTGGATAGTCTTAGACAAATCAATACCGATTGGCAGGATGTATTTTTCCGCAACGGAACTTTTAGTCAGCAGGAACTGGAAGTTTCCGGAGGAAATGAAAAGACCCGCTTCTTCCTGAGTGGTAATTATTATAAACAGGAAGGTATTGCGCTGCGCTCTGATCTGAAACGATATAATCTCAGGGCAAACGTCGAGCACAATACCGGACGTTTGCATGCCAGCATTAGTTCAACGATGGACTTCAACAAGTCTAATTTTATTGAATCAGAAAATGCTGTGGCACTTGCCAATCCTTTTGCCGCTGCTTTCCTTGCCTTGCCCTACCAGCTTCTGAAAAATCCTGCCACTGATACTGTGTACACCGGTGGCGGACTTGTAGGAAGTAATGCGTATGACAGGATTAACACCAGCACCAACGTCACCAACCAGCTGAAAACTGTGGAAGCTCTCAATCTTGGATTCAAGTTTACTGACTGGCTCACGGGACGCACAACACTTGGTATTGACTACAGGCAGTCCGATGGTTCGAGGTATATCAAACCCAATTCATTTGCAGGTTTCCAAACTTCACCCGGTAATGCAGGATCATTTGCCAACAGCTTTACCCGGTATTTCAGTTATACCACCACCAGCGGATTTGATTTCAGCAAAACGTTTAATACCAAACATTATGTTTCTGCTACCGCCCTTTATGAATTCTTCAGGGAATATTCGGATAATTTTTCCTTTACAGGCTTTGGTCTGAATCCTAAGCTGCCCAATACACCGGCGGCTATCACCCCAGGAAGTGCCAGCAATGGACTGATCCCTACCGTTGCAGGAGGAAAGGTTTCTACTGCACTTGAATCACTGATTGGATTATTTACTTACACGTATAATGACCGCTACACCCTGCAGGCAAATATCCGTCGTGATGGTTCTTCCAAGGCTTCACCACAAAACCGTTATCTAACACTTTGGTCGGTGGGTGGATCCTGGAACATGACCGCAGAAAATTTCATGCAAAGCATCAGTGCCATTAATTATGCAAAGCTTAGGGCGAGCTACGGCCTTACTGCAAACAACAATGGATTCCCCGGAAGCTTCAACTACCTCTCCACATACGGCAATACTTCCTATGGTGGTGTCAGTGGAATCGCTGCTACTGCCATCGGCAACCAGACCTATGACTGGGAAAAAACTTATATCACCAATATTGGTCTTGACTTTGGTTTATTCAAGGACCGCATTGCTGGTAGTCTCGATGTGTACAAGAAAACAACAAAAGGTAATTTCATCAACCAGCAATTATCCAACACCGCAGGTTTGAATGCTAATCCAACATTGCCACTCAATGCAGGCGTTGTGGAGAACAAGGGTTTCGAATGGGATGTGAAGGGTGTGCTCATACGCACTAAGGATATTGAATGGAGCATTAACCTCAATGGCAGCTACAACAAGAACAGGGTGGTTAGTCTGGGCCAGGTCAATGAATTTCCCCTGGGAACTTCCATTATTCGCGTAGGCATTCCGCTCGGCACCCACTATATTCAGAAATGGGGTGGTGTGGATCCGCAAACCGGTGAGCCCATGTATTATGATGCGAATGGAAAGCTGACCAAGGATTATAACCAGGCAGCGTTACTGGCTGATTTCGGAACCTACAACCCACCGCATATCGGAGGATTTGGGACTGATTTTTCTTTTAAGGGAATTACCATTTCTGCTTTCTTCAGCTATGCAAATGGTTATTCCAGATTCAACAACGAATCCTTCTTCTACGAATATGGAAATTCACCGAATGTGCAATTCAACCAGAGTGCAGACATGCTTCAGATCTGGCAAAAGCCGGGTGATGTTACCGACATACAGTCATCTAAATATACCCGCCAGTTTTCTTCAAAGGATATTGAAGATGCATCTTTCATCCGCTTCAGGGACCTGACCTTTACGTACTCTTTGCAAAAAGAGGTGATACAAAAAATGAAGTATGTGAAGAATGTGAACTTTTATATCAAGGGTAACAACCTTGCTACCTGGACAAAATGGAGAGGCTTTGATCCGGAGGACAATAACAATATCGCGCAGTATGAATATCCTCTTCCCAGAACGATTACAGGTGGACTGGAGATTACATTTTAATGGTGACTCTTAAATGAAAAAAGAAATGAAAAAATTATCCATATTGATTTGCAGTGCTCTTGTTCTGGCCTCCTGCAAAAAAACAATTGATGAAATAAGGCCCAGCGACGTTTTCCAGGAAGAAAACGCTTTTCAAACGGTGGCCGATCTTGATAAAGGTGCCATAGGCGCCTATGCGGCGGTGTCGGGTGAGAACATTATTTATGTAGCGGCGATCATGAGTGATGAAGTACGCATCTCTTCTGAGAATCGTGGACAGGGACAGTTCCTTCACAAATGGACGCATATTTCAAGCGATGCTGATGCGGGAAGGGCCTGGCAGAATTTGTATGTCGGGATTGACCGGGCCAATCGTGTGCTGGCGGCAATCGACCGGGTGCCTGCCAACACTTCAGCCGAACAGGCGGAACGCGATGTGATCAAGGGTGAAATGCTGGCGCTCAGGGGATGGTCGCATTTTGAATTATGGCGCTGGTATGCAAAGATGCCTTATGACCCCAATGCACTGGGTGTTCCTTACATGAAGGTTTCCACCATCAGTCAGCCAGAAAGAGAAACAAGCGCTTCTAATTTTGCCAATATCGAAGCAGACCTCACTCAGGCAAAAGCGCTTATCCCTGCCAGTTATACAGGAAGTAATTTGGGTGTTAGTGGTGGTCTGGGAATAGGAAGGATCACCAGGCTGGCCGTTTCGGCTATGCAGGCCCGTGCGGCCCTGTACAAACAAGACTGGGCCAATGCCATTACTTACGCAACAGAATGCATTGCAGCAGTTCCACTTTCGCCACGAGCCAGCTTCGCAGGCATTTGGTCGGACGCGAATAACAATGAAGTGATCTGGAAATTGAAAAGAACAACGCAGGCAGTTTCCACTTTGTGGAGAGATACCAATGGCGACATATTTTTTCAACCTAGTGATAAACTGCGGTATGCTTATGATTCTACAGCCGACATCCGCTTTTCAACATATATAAAAGTGTCACATCCCGGACTTTCCGGCGATCCTGATGATACAGTAACGGTAAATAAATATCCTGGCACGGCGAGCGCAGCTTTTACAAATGATATTAAAATGTTCCGTGTGGCAGAAATGTATCTGATCAGAGCGGAAGCGAAAGCAGAGACCAATGACCTTGTTGGTTCAGCAAATGATGTAAATACCCTTCGCACCGCACGCTTTTCACCGGCTCCTGCTCCCCTGGTTTTTGCAAGCAAACAGGCCGCCATCGATGCCATTTACAATGAACGTTTCCTGGAACTTGCTTTCGAAGGTCACCGCTATTTCGACCTGAAGCGCCGGGGTCTTGCCATTCAAAGAGCTGCAACTGATTCAGCTCCTGAATACAGATCTCTTGATCCTTCCAACATCCTTTATCTTTTTCCCATTCCACAAAGAGAGGTCCTGGCGAATCCGAATATTCAACAGAATCCTGGATATTAAAAGTATCATTCATCAAAGGCCGGTCATCCGGCCTTTTTTGTTTCTTCTTATTATACATACTCTTCTTGTTTTGCCCATCTGCACTGCAATACATGGGATTTTTGAGATGAAAAAGACCCTGCCCGGGCCTGAAATAAAATTGTTTGGATGAACGAATTCTTACCCTATATTCGCACAAATTTTAAAGACCCGCCAGGTCTTTAAAATTTTTTATTCCAATCCATTGAAAGCGCTTACCCTGCCACCACTGTTATTAAGTATATTATAATCTAAACAACACACATGAGAAGACTGCTTTCGCTTGCGTTGGGCCTGTTCGTGCTATGCACTCAGCTCTTCGCACAATCCCACGTCGTTAAAGGAAGGGTATTGGATGAAACAGGAAGTCCCGTTCAGGGAGCCTCCGTCCAGGCCAGAGGCACCAGGGAAGGTACCTCCACCAATGCACTTGGTGAATTCACACTAACTGTGTCTAACAATACCAAAACACTTATTGTGTCAGGTGTTGGTTTTTCCGAACAGGAGATCGCCCTGGGTAATCAATCCACCATCACCATCAACCTGAAAGCGGAAAGCCGGAACATGGAACAGGTGGTTGTAACTGGATATACCCGTGAAAAAAGAACCCAGTTCGTGGGTTCAGCAACGGTATTAAGTTCCAAGATTGTAGAAAACGTTCCTGTGGGCGCATTTGATCAGGCCTTGCAGGGCCGCGCACCCGGGCTTCTGGTGAATTCAGGTTCCGGTCAGCCAGGAGCAAGTGCTAACCTCACGATCAGAGGTATTTCTTCTATTACCGGACAAGGACAACCGCTTTTTGTTCTTGATGGTATTCCTCTTCCTTCAGGAAGTATGCAAACACTGAATCCTGATGATTTTGAATCCATCACTATATTGAAAGATGCGAGCGCTGCAGCACTCTACGGTGCACGCGGAAGCCTGGGTGTGATTGTTCTTACCAGCAAGAAAGGACGTTCAGGCTCCACAAGTATTCAATACCGTACGCAGTTTGGTTTTACACAAGCGCCCAATGCCACCAACTTCGATATGATGAATACCAGTGAGATCCTTCAGTACGAAGAAAGACTGAAGATCGGCGGCACTCCAGGATGGAACTATTCGGCCGCCAATCCAGCTTACGCTACACTGCCTGCCACTTCTCCTGCTAACAATCCATATGCTGCATCGCAGGCACGTTACAATTTTATACTCGATAGCATCCGCAACATCAACACCGATATCGCCAGCATATTCTTCAGACAGGGAACTTCAAAATCGCATGAATTGAACATCAGCGGTGGTTCAGACAAAACGAGGTTTTATATCTCAGGAAGTTATTTCGATCAGCAGGGAACAGATATCCGCTCGCACTTGAAAAGATACACAACCCGTTTCAATATTGAACATACCGCCGATAAAGTCACTATCCAGTTCAACACTACTGCGGGTTATTCAAGAACGGATTATACGGAAGGGGAATGGTATGGCAACAGCACCAGGAACACCTTCCAGATGTCCTGGAGAGCGAAGCCTTACGAAAATCCCTACAAAGCAGACGGCAGCCTGAATTATGGCTCCAGCACTTCATTAAACCTGAAGCAGATTGCCAATGCAGTAGAAGGTATTGACAATTCAACCTGGTATCAAAACCAGATCAAGATCAATTCAGGTCTGAATGTGGCTTACAAGCTTATTCCTTCACTGACAATTGCCAACAGGTTCGGTATTGATTATGCCGGAGATGTATGGCAGCGTTGGATCAATCCTGCTTCTTATATAGGAAGCTTGCAAACCTTCAACAACGGATCCATTGGAGAGTCATATAAAAATACTTCTCAGATTGTAAATACAACGAGCGCTATTTTCTCCAGACGGATCAATAATATTCATGAACTGGAAGTAGGAGCTTATTTTGAAGTAGTACGCGCCTTCCAGCGTGCCATTGGCTATCAGTTATATAACCTTGATCCGCGTACTCCTCAGACAGGCCAGAATGCTGGAACAGCTGCACAGGGATTCAATCCATCGGCTTCCAGCGCCAAGGGCGGCTACGGCATTCGTTCGTATTTTGGAACCCTTCGTTATACCTATAATGATAAGTACACCGTCAACGCCAACTATAGAAGGGATGGAACTTCCATTATCGTAAATCCGGCAAACAAAGAGATCTCCACCTATTCATTTGGTTTGATCTGGAATGCGATCAAGGAAGATTTTATCAAAAACCAGAACGTTCTAACCGATCTGAAACTGAGAGCATCCTATGGATCGCTTCCCAGCATCAGCAGTATCCCCCGGGGCACAAGCTATCCCATACCCGGAAGTTTGGTTTCTGTTACCAACTACCAGGGTGCCCAACTTCCTTCTTATGGAAGCACTACCTATGCAGGTTCCTCTATTGTAGGACTGGCTCCGACAGGTCCAGCCAATCCTGATCTAACGCTAGAATATATTACCAAGCTGAATATCGGGACTGATTTTGCCGTTTGGAACAATAGAGCAAGGTTTATGGTTGATGTGTACAACAACCAAACGCATGAGCTTTATGCCCAACAGCCCCTTCCTGGTGAAGCCGGATTTGGCGTAGCAGCCGGACTGAGTATCAATGCAGGCCGTATGAGCAACAAAGGTGTTGAGTTTATGGCAAGTGTGGATGTGATTAAAACGAAAAACGTAGACCTTACCCTGAACGCCAATCATGCCATCAACAAGAACCGCATCGAAGACCTGGGACTGGTAAATGAATATGCTACGGGAACCTTCCTGATTAAAGTAGGACTTCCTTATGGCTCTCACTATACTTATCACTACATGGGTGCTGATCCTGCAACAGGAAGACCTGTGTATGAAACAAAAGATGGTGGACTCACCGACAACCTTGCGCTCGCCGGACAGTTTGCAAAGTTTGGAACCTATGTACCCAAACATACGGGTGGATTTGGAGCCGACCTACGTTTTGGACATGTGTATGTCAGCGCCTTCTTCTCCTATCAATTTGATGTGGTAAGAAGCAACAATATCGAAAACTGGATCACTCGTGGAATCGCAGGATACCAAAGTGCGGTGAATGGTTCCGAGCGTTTATTGACGCAACAATGGATGCAGCCCGGAGATGTGAAATACTATCAGAATCCGGCTTATGACCGCGACTTCACTTCTTCCGATTTGGAAGATGCAAAATTCCTGCGCTTCAGAAACCTGAATGTTGCTTACGAGATTCCGCAAATCAATATTGCCGGACGTAAGTTGATCAAGGGTGCACGGTTTTATGTGGAAGGACAGAACATTTTTGTATGGAGCACCTGGCGCGGACCAGATCCTGAGGACAACAACAATATCAGCTTGAACGAATTTCCCAACCCCAGAGCAGTGGTAGCGGGAGTAGATGTCAACTTTTAATTTTTAACAAGGCTGCTCCATCATGATGCAGCCCCAATCAAAAGATCAACAGATGAAATCAATCAAAATCATATTTTCTTCTCTCTTGTTGCTGACCGTTGTGTCGTGCAAGAAAATGCTGGAGATAAATGAAACGGATGCCCTCCTCGGTGATGTGGCGTTGAAAACAGTGGGGAACAATGAGCAGGCCATCATTGGTGCTTATGCCAGTATGAATGTGGAAATGGGCATTCTGCTGAACAGCACATTTTCGGATGAAGTAAAAAAATCAAACGAGTTCTATAATGCAGCTACTACACACGAATGGAGTTTCGGAACCACGGATGTAACTATCAGGGACAATTTCACCGCCATTTCTCCTTTCTATACAACCATAGACAGGGTAAACCGTGTGCTTCAAAGGTTACCAAATGCCGATTCAACGAAGGCAGGTGACAATGTACTTCGCGCCAAGCTGAAAGGTGAAGCTTTGTTTATGCGTGCCTATTGTCATTTTGAACTGTTCCGTTTTTATTCCGGAAATTATTCAGCTGAAGGACTGGCCATGCCTTATATGGAAACACCTTCTATCAGCCCTCAGGCCCGTATTGACATGGGCACATATTTCAGTAAGATCAAAGCTGACCTGGACCTGGCAAAGACCCTGGTGCCCAACAATCTTACCGATGTTTACCGCACCAATAAACTTGCTGTGAGCGGACTGCAGGCAAGAGTTGCTTTGTACATGAGAGATTGGACCAATGCAGTTACGTATAGCACCGAATATATCAGTGGTTTGCCTTTGGCAGACATAGCTACTTTCCCTGGTATCTGGACTGATGCCAATAACGCGGAATCAGCATTCAAATTGAAAAAGACTGCTGCAGTGGGTGGAAGACTTGGCTCATTGTACCGTAATACTTCTGCTAATGGCACCAATATCGGAACAGTGGTTTGGGTGCCTTCGGATAAATTATGGAATAGCTATGATAAGGTGAATGATGTTCGTTTCAATTCTTATCTGAAAGACGAACCTCTTCTCACCACGGCCGGCAGACAATCGCATATCGTAAGAAAATACGAAGGTTCTGGTTATGGTACCACCAACGAAAATGTAGCCGATGCAAAAGTATTCCGCACTGCAGAAATGTATCTGATCCGCGCAGAAGCAAGAGCAGAACTGGGACAGGTATCAGGAGCCAACAGCGCTGAATCAGATCTAAATGCACTCAGAGCAGCAAGGATCACTGGTTATGTTCCGGTAACTTTTACCACCAAAACAGACGTGATCGATGCCATCATACTGGAAAGGTTTAAAGAGCTTCCTTTCGAAGGCCATCGTTTCTGGGACCTGAAAAGAAGAAATCTTCCTGTTGACCGTCTTGCTTCTGATGCTCCTACGCCAGCGGCAATCACTTTGCCTGCCGGCAACTTCCGTTTTGTACTTCCCATCCCTGATGCAGAGATGAAAGCCAATCCGCTGATGCAACAAAACCCCGGTTATTAATTTATTATTTAGATAGAAAACGAATTATTATGAATGTGAAAAAATGGATTACCGGCTCCTTTGTTTTGGTTATCGCCGGATATATTATGACCGGTTGCAAACCTGAAACATTGCAGCCCGAAGGTCTCGCGAGTTTTGCTGTAACCAATGTGGCACCGGGTTCACCTACCGTAGATGTACTGGTTGACGGAAAAGTTACCAGCGCAAATCGTCTGAGTTATGGAAGCACTACGATTTCTGTGCCGGGCGCTACCACTATTTATCTTCCTGTCATGGCAGGAACACGCCAGATCAAGTTCTCTACTGACTCAGGAAAGGTGAACAACCTCGTTGACGTAGCCGGAAATTTTGAAGTGGGCAAGAGTTATACTTACGTAATACTGGATACGCCGGTAAATGGAAAGTTGAAGAACATTCGTTTGAATGATGAGCTGACACTTCCTACTTCCGGTAATGTAAGAGTTCGTGTTGTTCATGCCGCTCCTGCAACAGGAACGGTTGATGTAACCCTCTTGCGTGCAAGTGGTCCGGATAGTGTAACACTGGGTGGACTCAGTTATGTAGGTGCCGTGAGCAATCCTGATGTGGCAGCACTTTCCAAATTTAGTTCTGCTCCTGGCGGAAGTTATACCGTGAAAGTAAAGCAGCCCGGAACACAGACTGTATTGTTGCAGTCGGCTCTCACGCTTACTGCAGGCCGCATTTACACGATCTTCGTACGTGGTGGCGCACAATCGCAACCTCTGAGCATCGCTTCTTCCGCGAATTATTGACGAGAGAAAATTGTAATAATAAAAAAGGCTGCCGTTTGGCGGCCTCTTTTATTAAGCTGTGGGCTGCGCGGTAAATGAAAAAAAAATACGACCGCGGGGACAGACCTTATAGGTCTTAAAGACCTATAAGGTTCGGCTGATTCAACTGGTTGATGTCGGAGTGTCAATGATTTATCTTCTGAGGTTTTGCATCTGCCTTCCTCTATTAGGCCAGAAAGATCGTATACAACCTCATAGGTCTTTTAAACCTATAAGGTTGGCACGTCAAAATCTGGACCACGTGAAATTTTCAGGTCAAACCAACTTGCGGCCTGGAACTTATTTCAGGAACTTCGACAGGGTTGCAGCTAATTCCTCACCTCTGATATTTTCAGCAACGATATTTCCATTGGGATCAACGAGGAAATTATAGGGAATGCCATTGACATTGTAAAGAGAAGCTGCTTCACTGTTCCAGAATTTCAGATCACTTACATGATTCCATATCAGTCCATCATCATGAATCGCTTTGAGCCATGCATCTTTGTTTTGATCCAATGAAACGCCGAGAATAGTGAAATTTTTATCACGGAACTGGTTATAGACCGCTACAACATTTGGGTTTTCCTGACGGCAGGGGCCACACCAGCTGGCCCAGAAATCAATGAGCACATATTTACCACGGAATGAAGAAAGTGAAACCGCCTTTCCACTGGTATCCGGAAGTGTAAAGTCAGGAGCCTTTCCCGTCCCGGTGCTTTTCTTCCAGTCTTTCACCGCACTGTTGTCTGGAAAACGCGAAGACAGTTTGTTCACAATAGCAACCGTCTCGGTCTGATTAAATCCTTTCATCTGGAATTGCTGCATCATTCGCTGATACAGATCGTAGGCATAGATAACAAGGGTAGGACTATTGCTGTTGTCAATCAGGTTTGTCGTATAGTTTTTCATTTCATCAACAGTAGCCTGGAGCTGATTATAAAGCGCGGCTCTTGTGCTGTCTTTAACTTTACGGCTCATGGTGTCTGATGAACTGGATGTGCCAAGGCTATCGAGTTCGTTGGCCACCTGGTACATGTATGAAGCCTGTCCGGTCAATTTTTTGTCGAAGTCTAAAATCTTCTGACTGGCATCGGAGCCTTTTACTTCATAAATTTCACCACGTGCCGAAAGGTCGGCATGCACGGTGATCTTTTTTGCATCGTTCACCAAAACAGCAAATGGAAACTCCTGGTTATCGCCCCGGAGGGTAAAAAGATTTTCTTCTTTTTCTCTTGCATTGAGTTTAAAGCTTCCATCCTTGGCTATAATTGCTGAATCAACCACCACCGGCTTCTCGCGGTTGGTCTTGCTTTCTTCAAGGAATACAGTTTTTATATTTCCATTTTTAATGGTTCCTTCTACAGTAAAAGGCACATCCTGATTGCTGCTGCAGGAAAAAAAACCAATCAATGGCAACAGGTACAAAAATTTTTTCATCAACTAAGTATTTAATTTCTCCAAGATTTTTTTGGTGACCAGCTGTGCATCTGCACGTCCTCCTGATTGTTTCATCACTTCACCCACAAATAAACTGATCAAACCTTTTTTCCCTTTCCGATATTCTCCGATCTTCTGGGCATGTTTGTTCAGTGCCG
The DNA here is from genome assembly GCA_045805145.1 of Flavisolibacter sp. Lineage (GTDB taxonomy): Bacteria > Bacteroidota > Bacteroidia > Chitinophagales > Chitinophagaceae > Flavisolibacter. Next base: position 22,468 of record JBJMLU010000132.1, read on the forward strand.
ACTCAATCCACCCTTCAATCTCGTTGCCCTCGGACTGAACAAACAAACCTTGTTGTTCAATGAAGCCTTCGATTTTTAGGGAAGGGTCTTTGATCAATGCTGGAAATATTTTTTGAACAGCAATGCCGTAACTAATGCGGCCTTCGTCAATCAGGCGGATCAATTCTGCAAATGATTCCGCACGGAATCCGAGTTCTTCCAAAGAAACTTCATTGGTGGAAACGTGATTTTTTATGGGACCCATCACCCAGTTTGATGCTGCCTTGTAATTCCTGGTTTTCGCTGACAGGTTTAAAAAAAACTGGCTGAGCTCCTGGTCGTCTGCAATTTGTTCAGCATCGTACAGAGGAAGTCCAAATTCAGTTACGAGTCTTTGCCGGATGGCATCGGGTAGAGGAGGCATTTGCTTGCGCACCTGCTCAATGAAATCATTGGTGATAACAAAAGGAGGAAGGTCGGGCTCAGGAAAATAGCGGTAGTCGTCTTCATCTTCTTTTGTACGAATGGAATAAGTGGTGAAACTATTTTCGTCGAATCCCCTGGTCTCCTGCAAAATAGGTTCTGCATTTTCAAGGCGAGCAATCAGCCGGGCGCTTTCATATTCTACTGCTTTTTTTATAAAGCGAATAGAGTTCAGATTCTTGATCTCCACCTTCGTTCCTAATTTTTGATCTCCTTTTTTTCGTACAGAGATATTCACGTCGCAACGGAGACTTCCTTCTTCCATATTGCCATCACAAACACCCAGGTATCGAACCAATTTTCTGAGTGTGCTTACATAAGTCGAAGCTTCTTCAGCACTTCGCAGATCGGGTTCACTCACAATCTCCAGGAGCGGCATACCCGCCCGGTTGAAGTCCAGGCATGAATCATGGCTCTCTGCATCATGAACCATTTTTCCGGCATCTTCTTCGATATGGATGCGGTTGAGACGGATCTTTCTGGAATTTTTTCCCAACATCAATTCAACGATCCCACCACGGCAAATGGGAGTGGTATGCTGTGAGATCTGGTAGCCTTTGGGAAGGTCGGGATAGAAATAATTCTTTCGTGCAAAATAATTGTGCTGCACAATGGTGCAGTGACAGGCCAACCCAAGTCGTACAGCCAGGGCAATTGCTTCCCTGTTCATGCGCGGCAGCGTGCCCGGATAACCAAGAGAAACGATGCTGATTTGCGTATTGGGTTCTTTTCCGAACAGGGTACTGTCCCCGCAAAAAAGTTTGGTGCGGGTCAATAGCTGCGCGTGCACTTCAAGGCCAATTACTATCTCATATTGATCTGCATGCTGCATTGCAGCAAAAGTAATTCATGAAGGGCAAGCCGGATAAGATTTAACGATCGTGTGCAAGCTGCCGACCAATAAAAAAAATGCGCTAAGCATCATTAAAAAACCCCTGTCCTGGAAAGGACCGGGGTTGATGCACATAAGAAATAAGAAATATTTTATCAGAGACCTCTTAGAGGTCCGCTTTTTTTAGTTTACGGGGGACCTTCACTTCTACATTTTCTGTCTTGCCATTGCGCTTCACTTTGAAAGTATAGGAAGTTTTGTCCTTGTTGTCCCTGATGGTGTTGGTCACATCGTCTGTGCCCTTCACTACCTGGTCATCAATGCCTACAATGATATCGTCTTCTTTGATGCCGGCTTTCGCTGCAGCACCTTCATCGTCCACATCCAGAACTTTCACGCCCACACCATCATCCGTATCCTGGATGGACATGCCGAGCTTAGGGCGCCCGCCTACTGCCCATGCTCCATTATACACAGGTCCTTCAGGCATGGTCATCTTGAATTGGCCCATGTCCATTTTAGGGGCCACCAGGGTATTCATGTTGATACCTTTCCATTTTCCCAGTTCGGTAGTAATTTTTTGTTCCTTGCCATCTCTCAGGTAAGTAATACCAACTTTGTCGCCGGGTTTGTGCGCGCGAACAGCTTCAGTTAGGTCATCCGAGCTTTCAATAGCCTTGTTGTCAATTTTGGTGATCACATCACCTTTCTTGAGTCCTGCTTTATCGGCTGCACTGCCTTCGGTTACCAGTTCAATCTGTGCTCCCTTGTCTGTGCCTTCGGTATTTACACCCAGCATTGCCCTGTTGCTGTTTTCGCTGAACAGAGACATGTTGTCGTCGTTGAAATTGTAACTAAAAGTCCGACCCGGATTGTCATTGTACCGGTATACCCTGGCACCTTTGACCGTGTTGACATGAACAGTAACATCATCATTGTCCTTGTCCTTGACATCTTTTCCATTGACAAGCACTTTGTCTCCCTTGATTTCTACAACGGTTTTTTCGTCCTTGTTCCCTGTACGGGTAATGATGATCTGCTGGAAAGTTTTGTCCTTGTCTGTTTTATCATCTTTCTCTTTTTCTTTCTGGGCAAAAAGAGCAGATGGTACCGAGATCAAGGCGATCCCTGCGATCAACAATGTTTTCGTGATAAGTGGTTTCATAAACAGAAAAATTTATTTACTACGTTGAATTTCGTAGATCAAATATAGAAGGAATTCTGAAATACGAAAACTTTCGCAAATGTTAAAATGGTAAAAGGCCTAAAGCAGGCTTTTAACGGCTTCAATGACCTGATGAAGGGCAGAACTATCCTGCCCACCCGCTGTAGCCAGGGTCTTCTGACCGCCGCCTCCGCCCTTGATCAAAGGCGCAATTTTTTGTTTGATCAAACCAGAAGCATCCAGGTTATTTTTTTGAGCAACAGCTTCATCAAAAAGCAATACTACACTGGCTTTGCCTTCAATGGCGGCAGCGAGTACAATAACATGACGGGGCAGTTTGGGTTTGATCTCAAAGGCCAGTTTCTTTAAAGCTTCTGCATTGTTTACTTCCACTACTTCTCCCACAAAATTGACTCCGTTGAGGGCCTGTGATTTTTTCATCAGAGTTTCAGCGAGCGACCGAAGCTGTGACTGTTCCAGTTTCTCTGCCTGTTTTTTCAGCGAGAGATTTTCTTCCTGCAGCGCAGCAATGGCTTTCACGGGATCCTTTGGATTTTTGAGCAGTTCTTTCATTTGCTTCATGCCGGAAAGCTGTTGGCCAAGATATTGTTCGGCGGCAAAACCACTGATGGCCTCAATGCGTCGAACACCTGCGGCCACAGCGGCTTCCGAAGTAATCAGGAAAAATCCCAGTTCGCCGGTAGCGCCCACGTGCGTTCCTCCACAGAGTTCGATGGAATAATCAGGATCAATAATGACCACGCGCACCACGTCTCCATATTTTTCTCCGAAAAGAGCCATGGCACCGGTTTTCAGCGCTTCATCCCTTGGCATATTGCGGATGACAACAGGAATATTCTCCCTTATTTTTTCATTCACCATCGATTCCACCTTACTGATCTCTTCATCACTCATCTTACTAAAATGTGAGAAGTCGAAACGAAGATGATCGGCATTCACCAGTGAACCTTTCTGTGCTACATGGTTTCCCAAAACTTTTCTTAAGGCCGCGTGAAGAAGGTGCGTGGCACTGTGATGAACCGCAATGTGTTTTCTTTTTTGTGCATCTACGCGCGCCAGAATCTTTCCATCCCACTTCGCCGGAATTTTTTCTGTGATGTGAACGATGAGGTCATTTTCTTTTTTGGTGTCGATCACACGGAAAGATTCATTGTTGATGATCAATAGCCCGGTATCGCCCACTTGTCCTCCGCTTTCGGCATAAAAAGGAGTCTTGTCCAGCACCAGCTGAAAAGCTTCCTTGCCTTTTGATTTTACTTTTCTATACCTCAGCACCTGTGATTCTGTTTCCAGCGAATCATATCCGACAAACTCATTGCTCTTCCCTTCATGCACTACAATCCAGTCTTCGGTGTCAATAGCCGTTGCTGCACGAGAACGATCTTTTTGTTTTTGCATTTCTACATTGAAAGCCTGTTCGTCTACCTGGAGTTTGCGTTCTGATGCAATCAACCGGGTAAGGTCAAAAGGAAAGCCGTATGTGTCATATAATTCAAAGGCATCTTTTCCGGAAATGGAATTGCCTGAAGAAGCAATGATGTCGTCAATTCTGCGAAGTCCTTTTTCGAGTGTGCGAAGAAATGCTTCTTCCTCTTCACGAATAACTTTTGCCACGAATGCCTGCTGCTGATGCAGCTCAGGAAATACTTCTTCAAACTGATTGGCCAAAACTGGAACGATCTGGTGCAACAGAGGTTGCTGATAATTGAGATAGGAATAATAATAACGCACGGCCCTTCTGAGAATGCGGCGGATGACATAACCCGCACCGGTGTTGGACGGAAGTTGTCCATCGGCAATGGTAAAGGCAATGGCCCGGATATGATCTGCATTCACTCTGATGGCAACATCGGTCTTGCTTTCGGTTCCTTTATATTCGGTTCCTGTGATCTGCGAAATTTTTTTGATGGTGCCACTGAAAACATCTGTATCATAGTTGGAGTGCTTGCCCTGGATCACACGCACCAGTCGTTCAAAACCCATTCCTGTATCCACGTGCTTCGATGGAAGCTGCTCAAGGCTTCCATCTTTGAGACGATTGTATTGAATGAACACATTGTTCCAGATCTCGATGACCTGAGGATGATCGGCATTGACCAGGTCTCGCCCACTGATTTTTTTTCTTTCATCTTCGCTTCGGCTATCAATATGGATTTCCGTGCACGGACCGCAGGGACCCGTTTCGCCCATCTCCCAGAAATTATCTTTCTTTTTTCCCAAAACAATTCTGTCTGCAGAAATCCACCTGCTCCATTCCCCTGCTGCTTCTTCGTCTTTGGGAAGGCCTTCTTTTTCATCTCCTTCAAATATGGTTATATAGAGCTGGTCTTTTGGAATGCGCAGCACCCTGGTCAATAGTTCCCAACTCCACTCGATGGCTTCTTTTTTAAAATAATCGCCAAAGCTCCAGTTGCCCAGCATTTCAAACATGGTATGGTGATAGGTGTCTACGCCCACTTCTTCGAGGTCGTTGTGCTTGCCACTCACACGCAAACATTTCTGGGTATCGGCTACGCGCGCAAAAGCTGGCTTTTTATTTCCGAGGAAATAATCCTTGAACTGGTTCATACCTGCATTGGTGAACATCAGGGTTGGATCATTTTTGATTACGATGGGGGCAGAAGGAACGATCTGGTGTGCCCTGGACCTGAAAAAATCCAGAAACTGCTTGCGTATTTCTGCTGAAGTCATAATTATGGTTTGATCTGCCGCCTGATTGCGTAGGGTTTCCATCGAATAAAAGATTGATTTTTGCTATTTATGCTACTATATTTGTTTCCCCCGCCATAAGACGGGGCTGCAAAGGTAACGTGAATGATCAATTTTTCCGGGACGAAGGAGACGAACGATTGTTACCCTATCGCCATTGACCATTCGCCATTTGATCCAATTTGCCGCCATGAAGAAAATCAAATATTTCTACAACACGCACACGCTACGTTATGAAAAGCTGGTGACACCCCTTCGCGTGAAGCTGCTGCGAATTTTTGGTTTTCTGGCTTCTGCCCTCGTTACTTCCGTGATCATTTCCTATTTCGCTTTTCAGTTTGTAGGCTCTCCTGCCGAAAAAATACTTCGTGCACAAAACGAAAGACTCAGTGACCGCTACCAGGAACTCAATGAACGGGTAAAGACCATCCAGGAACAGATGTCTGAACTGGAGAAAAGAGACAACGAAGTATACCGGACCATTTTTGAAGCCAAGCCAATACCTGATAGTGTGAGAGCAAGAGCCATTGAACAACAACAGGAGACGGCAAAGGTGGAAGGACTTCAGGGCAGTCAATTGATCAACTCCATTTACAACAGCATTCAAAACCTCAATGCAAGAATTGGTGCGCAAAAAAATTCATACAAGGAACTCAGTGGGCTGTTGAACAACAAAGAAAAACTTCTGGCGGCAACTCCGGCCATCCAGCCCGTAAGTAATAAGGATCTTAACCGCATCGCCTCCGGATTCGGATACCGCATTGATCCCATTTATAAAACAGTAAAGCTCCATGCCGGACTTGATTTTTCTGCACCCCAGGGAACTCCCATTTATGCAACAGCCGATGGCACCGTGATCACCGCAGGCAACACAGCGAATGGTTATGGAAACCACGTGGTGATTGATCATGGATATGGTTATGAAACCCTTTATGGACACATGGTGCGCGTAAAAGCAAGAGCAGGCGAACATGTAAAACGTGGAGACCTGATTGGTTATGTGGGGAGCACGGGAAAATCTACAGGCCCGCACTGTCATTATGAAGTGCACAAGAATGGCCAAAAACTGGATCCGGTCTATTTCTTCTATAATGATTTAAGTCCCCAGCAATTTGATCAACTCCTCAAGAGGGCGGCTTCTTCTAATCAGAGTTTTGACTAGGTTGGTCTTTTGCTCCTGGGTTTCACGCAAAGACGCGAAGGAAAAGAAGACGCCAAGGGTGTTCGCTTCGCTCACGGGAGAGTTTTTAATACAGAGTTTATGCGGGGGTGGATGTTTTTTTGGATGAAGAGGGTTTAAGAGGGGGGAGTTTTTTTTAAACGCAAAGGACGCGGGGAACGCAAGGAGGGAGACGCAAGGGTTCGCGTCGCTCACGAAATAAATTATTTTTATTTCGGAGAGTTATTGCTTTTGATTCGGAGTGGAGGGAAGGTGGTTGAAGATGATGGTGGTTGATTTTTGAAGTGGAAGTTGGTAATTTATTTGTGTGATGCCCGGATGAATAGAAATACTACAGTACAAGTGAGTGAAACAACTAAAGCTGCTGGTAGCACTTCAGCTGTTCTATCATCCACTTCAATTTAAAATCCTATTTAGCCCATAAAACATTTAATCATCTATGCAACTCACGATACTCACCCCAAAATAATTTTCCCAAATGGCCCTAAACTTCTTCATTTTCTCCCTTGCGTCTCCCTCCTTGCGTTCTCTGCGTCCTTTGCGTTTAAAAAAACTCCCCCCTCTTAAACCCTCTTCATCCAAAAAAACATCCACCCCTTGGACCTCTTGCATTTAAAAAAATATCTACCCCACCAAAACCTCTCCATTTAAAAAACTCTCCCGTGAGCGAAGCGAACACCCCTGGCGTCTTCTTTTCCTTCGCGTCTTTGCGTGAAACCCAGCTTCTCAAAACAATTCAGAACTTTTTTTAAGGAGGCACGAAATATTACTTCTGCTTCCTTAATTTTGGAAAGGTCATGGACAAATCACTTTCTCAGATCACTTTTGAATTTTTCGGCGGGCAACAGGAAGAACAAAAAGAATTTCTTTCCGGGCAGCCTCAACCCCAGAAAGCAATACCTCCCAAAACAAGAGGACGAAAGCCCCTCAAGGATTTTGAAGCCGACGCGGAGCAAGTTCATATTCCGGAAGACGAAATACTTTTTCAAAAGCAGTATTATTCCATTGGAGAAGTAGCTTCCATGTTCAAGGTAAATACTTCGCTGATCCGCTATTGGGAAAATGAATTCGACATTCTCGAACCCCGCAAGAACCGCAAAGGCGATCGCTTCTTTAAACCCACAGACATCAAGAACCTGCAGTTGATCCACGACCTGCTCCGACGCCGCAAATTCACCATCGAAGGCGCGAAGGAATTTATCAGGAAGAACAAACAGGCCAGGGCAAAATTCGAGATGATCCAGTCGCTCCAGAAACTCCGCTCTTTTTTACTCGAGATCAAGGCACACCTGTAGTTTGGAGGGAAGCTGTTAGCTGAGAGCTGTTAGCAGCTGGCTCATTATTGTAGCCTTGGGCGAGACCATGGTTGTTCTAGTTTCTTATTTTCTAGAGGGGTCTTCACTACTCGTTGTCGAACGGGGTGGAAGAGCCTCTTCGCTCTGTTTCTCCGAGTTTTTTTTGCGGGATTTAACAGAACTTGTTTCCCTGCAGCTTTTCCCTATATTAATTTTGATCCAATCATTTGTCTATGAAAAGTATTGTGTTTTTTCTGTGCCTTCTTTTTTCTTTCAACATTGTTTTTGCCCAGGCTCCCGAAGTGAGTCGCGATGCCAGCGGACACAAAGTGCTCACTGGCTTCATTAGCCGTCAGCAACTGGCAACTGATACAGCTTTTACCTGGTTTGCTCAGAATCAGAAGGGCTATGTTCCGGAACAAAATGCACTGCAGGCACTAAGGGCCAACAAAGATTCAGTGAACATCATTGCCTTTGGCGGAACCTGGTGCGAAGACACACAGAACATACTTCCTAAATTTTTTCTGCTTGCCGATGCAGCGGGACTTTCTCCGGACCGGATCACGGTTCTTGGTGTGGACCACAATAAAAAAACCATCCAGCATTTATCTGAAGCCTTTGGAATTACCAATGTGCCTACCATCATTGTCTTGAAAAATGGAAAGGAGATTGGGCGTGTGGTGGAGTATGGACATTATGGAATGTTTGATAAAGAACTCGGCGAAATACTGAAGAAGTAGTTGATAGATGATAGTTGATAGTTGGTAGTAGAGAGGATGTGGATGAGAGATGAGAGATGTGAGGAGAGAGAAAGATTAGCTGCAGACCTGGAGGCCGAAACGCAGTGAAGGCATGGAAAGGAGAGCAAGGAGGTCTTCGCAGAGAAATTCCCAATTCCCAATTCCCAATTCCTAATTCCTAATTCCTAATTCCTAATACTTCTACCAACTATCAACTGCCAACTTCTTCTTTACTATTTTTACGCAAACTCGAAGCATGAAGCGTTTTCTGGACCAGGAATTTTTCAACAATACCATCCGGGATTATGTGTGGGTGGCTGGTGTGATCCTTTTAGTTCTGATCCTGAACCGGATTATTTCAAAATACATCGCTATCCTTCTGTCCAAAGTATTTAGAAGGGCATGGAAAACTTTTGATCAAACCAAATTCGTTGAACTGATCATCAATCCGCTCGGTATTTTTCTGGTGATCAGTGTTTCGCTCGTGGCACTTTATCGTTTGAGTTTTCCTCCCGAACTCAATATCACACTATACAAATTCAGTTTGCAGCTGATCCTGATCTCCATTGCCAAAACCATTCAGGTCATCGCTTTCATCTGGTTGATGCTGCGCATTATTGATTTTATTGCCACCATTCTGGAAGCAAGAGCCAATAAAACACCGGACCTGAGCGACAATCAGCTGATCGTTTTCTTTCGCGATTTTTTGAAAGTTGTCATTGGTCTCATCGGCGTGATGATGATCATGCATTTTGGATTTGGCTATCACATCGGCAGCCTGCTCACAGGACTTAGCATAGTAGGTGCAGCCATAGCGTTGGCTTTGCGGGAAAGCCTCGAAAACCTTATTGCTTCTTTTGTCATCTTCTTCGATAAGCCATTCACCACGGGCGATCTTGTAAGGGTGCAGTCTGTTACAGGCAATGTGGAGCGGATTGGACTGAGAAGCACCAGGATCCGTACCACCGACAAATCGTATGTAACAGTGCCCAACAAACAAATGGTGGACAGCATCCTGGATAATTCTTCCCTGCGTTCACAGCTCAGGGGGGAGCTTACTCTCTTTGTCAGTCTGAAAACGGGTCCGGAAAAAATCCGTCAATTGATTGAAGCCATTAAAAAAAATTTGTCTACGGTTGAAGAGATCAGTGCTTCGAGCGTTTTGTTCAATGATATCCGGATGCAGGGTTATATAGTCTTTATTGAATACTTTACTCCTCCCATCGACAATAACCTTTTCGTGTCCATCCGCCAGCAGCTGAATTTTTTTGTACTTCAGAAAATGGAAGAAATGCAGATCAGCATTTCTGAGGAAACTAAACTGAGGTAAGATTTTGAAAAGCTGCGAGCTGTTAGCTGTGAGCTGCCAGCCCATTATTGTAGCCTACAGCGAAACCTATGTTGCTTATAGTTGCATTTGAAATAAGATTAAGGAGATTCAGGAGATTGCTTGCGCCACCGCTATAGCTTTAGCGCACGGGGTGGCTGCGCTCGCAATGACGTACTACAGTATCGAACATAGTTTATGACAAGCCAAAATTTGTTTGCTCTAATTTAATGGTAAGTCTGAAGCCCGTAGTTCTGATTTTTAAGTAAGACGTCATTGCGAGCGAAGCGACCCCCGCAGGGTGCGGGGCTAAAGCTATAGCGGTGGCGCAAGCAATCTCCTGAAACCACGATTATAGGATAATCAGGATTACCATGATCGAAGATTATAAGGATTGATTACACTGATGATTTCATAGTAACCAAGTTCTCTCCCTAATTCCAAATTCCTAATTCCAAATTCCCAATTCCCAATACCTCAATCCCTCAATTCTCCCATCTCCACCGGTACATTCTCAGTGATTTATTGGAAAAATAAACAAAATGGTCGCTGGTGATGAAGCTATGGAAGTAGGGTTCAAAGAGGGGAGTCTTCTTTTGTGTTTGCATCAGTGTGGCAGTGTTGTACACTGTAACCATTTCATCGTTGGTACTGACCAGATTATTTCCACTGACAACGAGACTGTGCCAGTTTTTTACCGGAATTTTTTTGCGGAAAGAACCGTAGTTGTCAAAAACAAAAATTCCAGTGGCTGTATCGGCAAGGTACACTTTGCCATAATCGCTCATGATCCTTTGGGGCTGCAACGATTCATTGAAAATATTCCGCAAGTCGGCCGTCTCCAATAAATGATCTCCCTGTTCATTAATTTTTTTCAGCTTGTTATCGTATTCATCAAAGACCCAGATATTGTTGTCATAGGAAAGTCCCACCGCGCCAGGCTGCAGGATGGAAAATTTTCTAAGATCGATCGTAGCCAGTGGAGCAAGTAGGCGGTCGAGTACCACCACGGTTGAAAAATTCTTGTAGAACAATAAAATTTTTAAGGGATTCGAAACATCAATGGAAAAAGGTTTTCCAAATTTCATCACCTGATTATAGATAGCAATTGAATCACCAGCGGCATTAAATTTCTTGACCTGTCCCGAAGAAGAAATCACGTACAGGTTATCCATGTTGTCCATGGCTACGTCGGCAATATCGCCTTCGATCGTGCGTATCAGAACAAAAGAAGAATCAGAATCCCGGTTCTGTTGTCCATGAGCAAGCCCGGACAAACAAATAGAAAGAATCAATATGATGGATCTTGCCGGTTTCATTTTCTGACAATTTTTTCTTCCTTATCTGTGTAAGACCGAAGCATCATTTCTGTTCCATCGAACACTGCATAGGTCTGGAAATTGATCCAGTCACCCAGGTTGATATATCGGCTGCTACTATCAAGACGATAATCGATGGGAAGGTGTCTATGTCCAAAGACTAAAAAGTCGATCTTTTTTCTGGCGATCATTTCCCTGCTGTAAATCAGGAGCCATTCCTTTTCTTCGCCCAGGAAATGTTCTTCGCTGCTTCCTGTGGCGGTCCTGCTTTTGCGGCTGAAATAATCGGCCAGGCCTATTCCAATTGCAGGAGGTAAAATTCCGAAAAGCCACTGGCATAACGGGTTTCGAAAAACCTTCTTCAACCTTTTGTATCCATGATCGCCAGGACCGAGTCCGTCTCCGTGACCGATCAAAAATGTTCTGTTATTGAAAACAAATTCTTTCGGTTCATAATAGACGGCAACATTCAATTCCTTGCTGAAATAATCCTTCATCCACATATCGTGATTGCCTACAAAAAAATGGATCCTGACTCCGTCATCTGAAAGCTGCGCTATTTTTCCCAGCAGCCTCACAAATCCTCTCGGCACCACTCTCCTGTATTCGTACCAGAAATCAAACATGTCGCCCACAATGAAGAGTGTATCGGTTTGCTCTTTGATGTCGTCGAGGAATTGGACAATGAGCTTTTCTCTTTCCAGGCTTTTTGCGGCATCAGGCGCACCCAGATGAAAATCGGAGAGGAAAAATATTTTCTTGCCTGGTGGAATCTGCATGGATCATCAATGCTGGTCCTCAATTAAAAAACAATATACTTCTTTTGGACCATGGACGCCAACTACCAGGGTTTTTTCAATATCAGCGGTGCGGCTGGGACCTGTGGCAAATGTGATCAGCGAAGGCAGGAACTGGCGGTATTTTTCTTTCAGTCCATTAAGCCCGTCGCTGATATCATACACCAGTTGTGAAGTGGTGGCAATGCAGATATGCACCGGAGCGTACACACTTGGAATTCTTCCCTGATGCACAGAACTCAGAACAATGCTTCCGGTTCTGGCAATCAGGAACTCGCAACTGGTTACAGAGGCTTCACAACTTGCGATGTCATTGTGCAGGCTGTTGGATGCGATCAGTTTTTTCCATTTTTCTTCCGAGCAAAAAATCTTTGTCCACTGGTTTTGATAACAGAGTTTGTTGAAATGTTCCCTCAGCTCATTTTCATCCACACAAAAAATAAATTTTCCCTGTAGCTGGGTGAACTGCTCTGCAAATTCCACCACCGGATCCTGTTGAAGCGGTTGAAACACAGATTCAGAACCTTCTGCTTTTGGAAATGGCAATGGCGTTGGATGTGCCAACGCCATGCGTATTTTTTTCAGAATGTTATTCTTTGCGGGAGAATTGCTCATTTGGTTGCCGGGGCCTGGTTCGTAACATTTGGATCATAAGGTGGAACGCCTTCGCTGATGCCGCCTTCATGATGTTTGTCATCTTCTACGCCCAGTGGTTTTCTTTCTTCATAAGGCCTGGGTCCAATCAGTGTCTCCACATCACTTTGAAATAACACTTCGCGTTCCAGCAAGGCTTCTGCGAGCTTCTCAACATCATTTCTTTTATCACGTAATAATTTCTTGGTTCTTTCATAGGCGGTATCAATCAGCTTTCTCACTTCTTCATCAATCAGCTTGGCCGTTTCATCGGAGTAGGGTTTGGTAAAGGTCTGATCCTGGTGCGGGTCGTAAAAACTGATATTCCCTATTTTATCGTTCATTCCATACACCGTAACCATAGCGTATCCGATTCTTGTGATCTGTTGAAGATCGTTCTGGGCACCGGTAGAAATTTTTCCAAAGAAAATTTCTTCGCTGGCCCTTCCGCCTAGTGTCATGCAGATCTGGTCGTTGAGCTGGTCGGTGTTATAGAGATACTGTTCTTTCGGTGTGTATTGCGCATATCCCAAAGCAGCTGTTCCGCGCGGAACAATGGTTACTTTCAAAAGCGGATAGGCATGCTCGAGAAACCATCCGCAAACGGCGTGTCCTGCTTCATGATAGGCAATGATCTTTTTTTCATCGGGAGAAATGATCTTGTTCTTTTTTTCCAATCCTCCGATTACACGGTCCACCGCATCCTGAAAATCGCTCATGTCCACGGCGTTTTTTCCTTTACGTGCGGCAATGAGTGCGGCTTCATTACAAACGTTGGCAATATCTGCTCCTGCAAATCCCGGAGTTTGTTCTGCGAGTTTATGTATGTCCACTTTCTCTGATACCTTAATGGGTTTGAGGTGCACTTTGAAAATGGCTTCACGTCCTTTTACATCGGGCTTGTCAATGGTGATCTGTCTGTCGAAACGGCCAGGACGAAGCAAGGCTGTATCCAATACATCCGGACGGTTGGTTGCTGCCAGCACGATGATGCCCACATCGGTTCCAAATCCATCCATTTCCACCAATAACTGATTCAGCGTGCTTTCTCTTTCGTCGTTACTCATCATCATATTCTTGCCACGGGCACGGCCAATGGCATCTATTTCGTCGATGAAGATGATACAGGGCGCTTTTTCTCTTGCCTGTTTGAACAGGTCGCGCACACGACTGGCACCAACACCTACAAACATTTCTACGAAGTCGCTTCCGCTCAGACTAAAAAAAGGAACCTGCGCTTCTCCGGCCATGGCTTTGGCCAGAAGGGTTTTACCTGTTCCGGGAGGACCAACAAGAAGAGCACCTTTTGGAATTTTTCCTCCGAGAGAAGTATATTTTTTGGGATTGCGAAGAAAGTCCACGATCTCCATCACTTCCACCTTGGCTTCATCGAGTCCGGCCACATCAGCGAAAGTGATGTTGACCCTTGTGCCTTTATCAAAAAGTGTTGCCCTTGATTTACCAATGTTGAAGATGCCGCCGGGACCACCTCCGCCTCCGGCACCACCGCCCATTTTCCGCATCAGCAGGATCCACAGTCCAATGAAGATGAGGATGGGAAGAATCGTTTGCAGAATTGGACTGAACCAGTTGGTTTCATTGGCCGCATCTGCGTCGGGTTTGGGAAGAGTCGGATTGGTTTTGAAAAAATCCCTCATATCGTCCTTGAAAGATTCTACCGATGCAATCTTGAAGGATGCAGTGTAGTCTTCGCTGGATTTGAGGTTCTTTCCAATCTTGCCTTCATATTTGGGAATGGAATTGGGATTGAGCTTGACGCGAACCAGGTTCCGGTTGGAGATGATGATGTATTTCTGAACGTCACCATCCCGCAGCATCTGTTCAAACTGGCTTTGATTGATCTCCGCATTGCCGGAACCGAATGGAGCAAAGAGCTGGAAACCGATCAGAACAGCAAAAATGATGGCATAAACCCAGTAAATACTGAAGCGTGGTCCCTTGCGGGGATTCTCGCCGTCAGGGCTCGGACGGTTGTTGAATTTGGGAAGTTTATTCTTATTATCGTTTTTATATGGCTCTTGTGACATTTTTTTCTATTGTGAATGGTGCAAGTAATTAAATTTTGGTGGAATATTTCGTGGCAGAGGTATATTTAACAAACCCGGCCTAACCGTTGTGTTCTTCCAACGGCGCATCGCTCCACATTTCTTCGAGTTTATAAAATTTTCTTTGTTCGGGCATCATGATGTGAACCACGACATTGACATAATCGATCAGCACCCATTGCATATTCTGTTTGCCTTCCAAATGATAAGGATTCTCGTCACAATTTTTTTTAACCAGGTCCTCAACAGTGTCGGTAATAGCGCGGATCTGAGGCTGGTTATTGGCTTCACAGATGATAAAAAAATCAGCCACGGCTTCAGGTATCTTCCTGAGGTCTAGCGAAACAATATGTCCGCCTTTTTTCTCCTGTATGGCCCTGATGATGTTTTTGAAAATTTTCGAATTCCTGTTTAATCGGACAGTGCCTTTCTTACGACTTGCCAATACTTCTAATGGTTCCAAATAAATGATCGGTTTTATGAGTGTGATAAATTGCAGCTCAGAGGAATAACAATCAAGAGTTGTTTTCTTTGCTCAAAAATATTAATTAATTGTCATCTTCAAATCCCATAGGATCTCCCTTCATAGAACTGCCAACCGTAGACAGCACCAACAACTATGCCATGGGACTGGTGCGTGCAGCTATGGCACAACATGGAACAGCCGTGTTTGCACACGAGCAAACCAGGGGCAAAGGACAAAGAAACAGGCAATGGGCTTCGCAGAAGGATCAGAACATTGCATTGAGCCTGATATTGGAAACCGGTTCGCTTCCTTCATCGCAATTATTTATTCTGAGCATGGCCGTTGCTCTTGCTGTCTGGCGCTTCTTTAACAGGTATGTGGCAAAAGACATCAAAATAAAATGGCCTAATGATCTTTACTGGCGTGACAGAAAGGCAGCAGGCATCCTCATTGAAAACCTGTGGCAGGGAGGAGCATGGAACTTTGCCATTGCCGGCATTGGTATCAATATCAATCAGACTTCATTTGCTGAACTTTCTTCAAAAGCTGTTTCTTTAAAACAAATCCTGAATCAGGAATTTGATACAGTAGCACTGGCCAAACAGGTTTGTGAAGAGATGAATAAAAGTTTTTCTCTGCTTCTGAAAGATCCTTCAGAGATCATTTCCTCCTATTCTTCGAAGCTGTATAAACTGGAGGAAGAAGTGCGTTTGAAAAAGGACAACCGGATTTTTCAGGCGCGTGTGCGCGGTGTGAACACGATGGGACAACTGATGGTGGAGCATGGAGTGGAAGAAGTGTTTAATGTAGGAGAAGTAGAGTGGGTTTGAGCTCTATAGTCGTCCTTGTTTGGATTAAAGAGCACTAATGATTCGGACTGTCTGAGATGGTTGGGCCTTAATTAAACGCAGAGGACGCAGAGAGCGCAAAGGTTTCGCAGAGAGAGTTCACCCCGCAAAATGCGGGGCAAGGGAGTCTTTATTAGAGGTAAAGTTTAAATTCGGTAGCGAGTTCACTTATTTTCGCAACAGGATTGGAAGATTATGGCAACTCATTTAAAGGAAGGAGAGAAGGCGCCGGCATTTACAGGTGTGGACCAGGAAGGAAATAAAATTTCAATTTCGGATTTTAGAGGACAGAAACTTGTTCTTTATTTCTATCCCGAGGATGACACACCTACGTGTACAGTTCAAGCCTGCAACCTCAGAGATAATTATGCGCTTCTCAAAAGAAATGGTTTTGTAGTTCTTGGCGTAAGTCCCGATGAACCAAAAAAACACCGGAGATTCATTGATAAATTTAGTCTTCCCTTTACACTAATTTCTGATCCAGACCACAAGATCATTGATAAATACGGTGTGTGGGGTGAAAAGAATTTATATGGCAGAAACTACATGGGACTACACAGAACAACTTTTGTGATCGATGAAAAAGGTGTGATCCGTAAAATTTTTGTTCGTCCCAAAAACAAGGCACACGCAGAAGAAATAATCGAGAGCTCGTAGTTAAGCTGTTTTTGTTCTGAACTATTAAATCCGTTTTCAAATAGGCTTCACATAAAAATCTCTGCGAAACCTCCGCTCCCTTTGCATTCTTTGCGGTTAGCTACGCCACCACCTTTTCAACCAATTCGAATCAATAGTTCACTTCCCCCTAAAGAACCACAAACTATTTCCTCCTCACCGTCCACGTCTTCACTGTCACATTCCCTGCTTCGTCTTCCACGCGCACTTTGAGTGCATGTTCTCCTTCAGGAAATTTTTCATCCACGTAATAGATCCAGCTTCTTCCTTTGTCGTTGCTGAATCGAAGCCATTGTCCATCTACTTCTGCGCGGAAGCTTCTGATGGTATTGAAATTATCCCTTGGAGTAAACGCTATCCTGCTTCCTGATGAAACCAGCAGAGAGGGCACATTCACTGTGGGTGGCTCCTCGTCTACAAAAGCCTGGTAAGTCCCAAACTGCCGGAACCTTGCACTCACCCATCCTGATTGTTGTTCGCCCTTCACAACCGAAGTATGTGATCCCGAAATATTTTTGATGACGACTCTTTGAATTTGCTGCTGCGGAAAATTTTCGGGAAGGCGGATGCGCACCGATACAGAATCATGAACAGGAATGGATGCACCCAGAAAATCAAACAGGGGCGATACTGCATGTTCAGCCCCATTTTCACTGCTGCTGAACCGGACCCTTACCGTATCGTAAATAGATTTTTCCGTGCTGATGATCTCAAAATCTTTTTCTTCAAATACGTTCAGATTATTGGGTAGCCATTTTTGAACAGCGCCTTCTTCTGAAGAAGTCAATGAATTTCCACTGCGCTGCAGGGAAAAACGGATCCGGGAAATATTCTGCTGCGCATCTTTTACTTCAATTAAGATCTCATGTTGTTGTTCATCATTCAAATGGACCAGGCCATCTTCGTTGAACACATGATACACCACATCCTGTGCTCCCGGTAATGGGCTGATGTGCTGGAGCGAAGCGCCTCCCCTTGATTTATAAGGATAGTCGAGTTGTGCGTTGATGTATCGCGTATCAGTGTAACTGATATTATCCAGTACAAACTCCGACACGTTCTGTCCATCCATAATGATCCTGGCACTGTAAATCCCATTTCCATTTCCGGACCCTGTGAAATGATCCACAGCTCCAATAGCGAAACTGATCTTGTCAGAATTCACAAGTAATAAATTTCCACTACCCAGGTGATATTCATTTCCAGATTTCTTCAGCGAAAGCAAAACAGGCGACTGATCATAGGTGCTTTTTTTACGGTTGTACCAGGCCAATCGAAGCAGGGTGGGAGGCACTGCATCTGAAATGGGAAAATGAAAGAGCAGGGGATTCAAACAATTTTCTGTTTTGCTGTCCCTGATCTCAAAATGTACATGCGGACCTTCTGAAGCACCGGTGCTTCCACTCAGAGCGATCACCTGTCCCTTCTTCACTGGAAAAAGATCGGGTTGAAATGTAAGGTTCACGGCCCAGGATTGAAGGGCATACTGCTGTTCTTTTACATAGGCTGCCAGGGCTGGAAAAAAAGAATTGAGATGACCATACACGGTCGTGAAGCCATTGGCATGTGTGATGTACACTGCCTGTCCAAATCCTCCGGGTTCAATGGACACTCGGGACACATAACCATCGGCGGCAGCGTGCACCTCCAGATTGACGCGGTGCTGCGTGCGGATGTCCAATCCCATATGCCAGTGGTTGGCCCGGATCTCCCCGAAATTGGCCACCAGCTGCATGGGTATGTCGAGCGGATCTCTAAAAAAATTTTGAGGATAGTCCTGCGCATTGCTCCACATTGCAGCCATAATTCCCGGCAGCAGCAATATTGTTTTCAACATGCTTGTTCATTTAATAATTCCCTTCTGATGTTCCTGGAAATAAAATTGCTAACTTGATAAGGACAAAGATTCATCATTCAAATATCAGATTATGAGCGTAAACAATAAAGACCTTGCCACCTTCCTGCTGGGCGCAGCTGCAGCCTTTGGCCTCTACAAATACATGAACATGACCGACGAGGAAAAGCAAAAGTTGGGGGAGGATATCAAAGACAAGGCAAACAAGCTGAAGAAACATGCCATGGAAGCGGAAGACCGTGCTTCGGAATATTTTAGTGAGCTCAAAACAAAGGGCGCAGACGCCATGAAAGAATACATGCCAAAAGTGGAAGAATTTTTTGAAGGACTTTTTAAAGGGGGAACAAAAACCACGAATAAGGCAACAGCAACAGATGCAGGCACGCAGCTATAACAAGGCAAAAGTCTAAACTGAAATCAGAACTGGAGGCTAAAGCCAAAAGCCTGAATTAATAACTGTGGAAAAACAGTGCGGAGATCGTGATTTTTCCTCCACTCTCCGCGCTCTTTCGCTTTCCCTTTCTCTTTCTATGCTATTGCGGTACGATATTTTATTGTTATTCCTGGCTAATCAAATTATAAAAATAAAAAAACCTCGTATGCGTAAAACAGGAATTGGCGGACTGCTTTTATTGGGAGCAGCTGCTTTTGGAGCTTATAAGTATTCCAAAATGACCGACCAGCAGAAAAAAGATCTGATGAACAAAGGAAAAAAATTTGTTGACGATAACCTGGGCGGATTGAAAAATATGTTCGGTGCCAAGGGCGACACCCAAACAGCCGGCGGCAGTTATGGAACCAATGCTTTTTCCCAGGCTTGAAAAAAAGGGCCGTTTATTCGGTCCTTTTTTTTTGGCAAAAGAGAAAACTTAGGGCGAGGTTTACTGCCGGTACGGTCGTTCCTCATTCGACGTGTTTTTTTTAAACGCAAACAGCGCAAAGAAACGCAAGGTAATTTTAAACAATAGCCTTTGCGTTCTTTGCGTTCCGCCTCAGGCGGATTGCGTTCTCTGCGTTTAAAAACCACTTCGAGATCAGGAATATTGGCTACTTGATTACCCGTCGATAAGTTTTAACTTTTGCCTTTTTAAATTCTCCTATTTTTGCAACCCGGGTTGAATCCCGGTTTTTTTATGCCTTTACCAGAACCTTCACGAACAGGTAAAGACCAATAAGGAATAACAACATGCCAAAAGACCAATCAATAAAATCTGTTTTGATCATTGGATCCGGTCCTATTGTGATCGGACAGGCCTGCGAGTTCGATTATTCAGGAACACAGGCCGCCAGAAGCCTTCGCGAAGAAGGGATCAAAGTCATTTTGATCAACAGCAATCCCGCAACCATCATGACCGATCCGATGATGGCGGATAGGGTTTATCTCCTTCCCTTGAATGTGGAAAGCATTGAACAAATTCTGGAAGAAAACCAGATCGATGCGGTGCTTCCCACCATGGGCGGACAAACAGCCCTGAACCTTGCCAAGGAAGCAGAAGACCTGGGCGTTTGGGAACGATATCACGTTCGGCTGATTGGTGTCGACATCAAGGCCATCGACAAGGCAGAAGACCGCGAGAAATTCCGGCAGTGGATGATCCAGCTAAAGGTTCCCGTTGCTCCGGCAAGAACAGCCAATTCGTTTCTGGAAGGAAAAGAATTTGCGCAGGACATTGGATTTCCTCTCGTGATCCGGCCATCTTTCACTTTGGGAGGAACCGGTGGCGGATTTGTTCATGACAAGGACGACCTCGAAGAGGCCCTGACCCGTGGACTCGAAGCTTCTCCTATTCATGAAGTGCTGGTAGAAAAAGCGGTGCTGGGTTGGAAAGAATTTGAACTGGAGCTGCTGCGCGACCAGGCTGATAATGTGTGCATCATTTGCACCGTAGAGAATTTCGACCCGATGGGTATTCACACCGGTGACTCCATCACAGTGGCGCCTGCTATGACCCTTAGTGATACCGCGTTTCAATTGATGCGCAATACAGCCATCATGATGATGCGTGACCTCGGAAATTTTGCAGGTGGTTGTAATGTGCAGTTCGCACTCAATCCCGAAACAGAAGAAATCATTGCCATCGAGATCAATCCAAGGGTAAGCCGTTCCTCAGCGCTTGCTTCCAAAGCAACAGGATATCCCATTGCCAAGATCGCAGCCAAACTCGCCATCGGTTACACACTCGATGAACTGGAGAACCAGATTACAAAAACTACTTCCGCTTATTTCGAACCTGCACTCGATTATGTGATCGTGAAAATACCACGCTGGAATTTTGACAAGTTCAAAGGCGCCAACGACACCCTCGGTCTTCAGATGAAAAGTGTTGGTGAAGTGATGGCCATTGGTAGAAGTTTTAATGAAGCCATTCAGAAAGCTTGTCAAAGCCTTGAGAACAATGCAGTGGGATTGGGATATTATGGAAGAAGCGGCATGAAGGCGGAAGAATTGCTGGAGTACATCAAGATACCGAAATGGGACCGCATTTTCCGGATCAAGGATGCACTCATGCTCGGTATCAGCGTCAACACCATTGCCAAGGCCACAGGCATCGACCGATGGTTCATTTACGAGATCCAAAAGATCTGCAACATAGAAAAAGAGCTGGGTAACTACTGGCAGGAAGAACTCCCTATTGAATTATTGCGACAAGCCAAGATCAATGGATTCAGTGATGAACAGATCGCACGCATCATACAGGATGGAAGTGAAGAAGAAGTGTATGAAAAAAGAAAAGCTGCCGGAATTACGCGCGTTTATAAAATGGTAGATACCTGCAGTGCAGAATTCGAAGCAAAGACCCCTTACTTCTACTCCACTTTTGAAGAAGGACATGACAATGAAAGCAAGGTAAGCGACCGCAAGAAAATAATTGTATTGGGAAGTGGACCCAACCGCATCGGGCAGGGAATTGAATTCGATTATTGTTGCGTACATGGACTTCTTGCCATTAAAGAATGTGGTTACGAATCCATCATGGTCAACTGCAATCCGGAAACCGTGTCTACGGATTTTGACATGGCCGACAAACTTTATTTTGAACCCGTGTACTGGGAGCACCTCTGGGAGATCATCGAACATGAGAAACCAGAAGGAGTGATTGTGCAACTGGGCGGACAAACCGCGCTGAAACTCGCAGAGAAGCTTCATGCGAAAGGTATCAGGATCATGGGCACTTCTTATGACAACATGGACATCGCCGAAGACCGGGGACGATTCAGTGATATGTTGAAACAGCTCGAGATCCCTTATCCTGAATACGGTACTGCTTTCGATGTAGATGAAGCAGTGGTAGTAGCGCACCGTGTGGGTTATCCAGTTTTGGTTCGTCCAAGCTATGTGCTGGGTGGACAAAGAATGCGCATTGTGATCAATGATGATGAAGTAGAAAAAGCGGTGATTAGTTTGCTCAAACACATTCCGGGCAACAAGATCCTGATCGATCATTTCCTGGATCGCTGCCAGGAAGCGGAGATCGATGCAATATTTGATGGAGACGATTTTCACGTGATGGGTGTGATGGAACACATTGAACCCGCCGGTATTCACAGTGGCGACAGCAATGCCGTATTGCCTGCATTCAACCTGGCACCTCTGGTTGTGACGACGATGGAATACTATGCAGAAAAAATTGCAAGAGCTCTCGATATTCGCGGGTTGATCAATATTCAGTTCGCCATCAAAAATGGAAAAGTGTATGTGATCGAAGCCAACCCACGTGCATCAAGGACAACGCCTTTTATTGCGAAAGCTTATGGCATTCCTTATCTGAACATCGCCACTAAGGTGATGATCGGTTCAGGCAAGCTGAAAGATTTCAAATTTGAAAAAAAGCTCAAAGGATTTGCGATCAAAGAACCTGTATTCTCCTTTAATAAATTTCCGGGTGTAAACAAAGAGCTGGGACCTGAAATGAAAAGTACCGGTGAAGCCATCCGGTTCATCAAAGACCTGCGTGATCCTTACTTCAGGCAATTGTATAAGGACAGGAGTATGTATTTGAGTAAATAGAGTGGTGAGCTGTGAGCTGCGAGAAGATAGCTGTTGGCTGATGGCTATTGGCTGTTGGAGGAATATTTCTCCGCGTTGGGCAACACCATTGCATCGTCAAATGACGAACAGGTAAACAACTACGATCTTAGAAAGAACAAGAAACGATAAACCATAAAACAGAAACCCATGAAGAGCATCCTGTTCCCTGTTTTTTTCCTGATGATGCTCGTTAGATGTTCGCCCAATAATGTGACGGTGGACCAGTCGTTGGGAAAATATTTCAGTGAACAAAAAGTTGATGGTTGTTTTGCGCTGTACAACAACGGTACCGGTGAATTCACCATTTACAATCTTCCACGTTACCGGGACAGCAGTTTTCTTCCTGCTTCTACTTTCAAGATCGTGAATGCACTCATTGGTTTGCAAACGGGTGTAATTTCCAACGACAGCATGGTCATCAAATGGGATGGAATTGTGCGAAGGCCCGAGTGGGACCGGGACCTTTCAATGTATCAGGCTTTTCGCGTTTCTGCTGTTCCATATTTTCAGGAAGTGGCGCGTCGTATTGGAAAAGACACCATGCAGTTCTGGCTGGACTCCATTTCTTACGGAACAAAAAAAATTACCGGACGCATCGACTCTTTCTGGCTGGACAATTCTTTAAAGATCACGCCCGATGAAGAATTGGGACTGGTGAAACGTTTGTATTTTAATCAGCTTCCATTTTACAAAATCAACCAGGAGATTGTAAAAAAGGCCATGTTGTTTGAAGAGCGTCCGGAGTATCGATTGAGTTATAAAACCGGTTGGGGAACCAGGGAAAATGGAAATCAGCTTGGCTGGTTGGTAGGCTATATTGTAGAGAACCGACATCCCTATTTTTTTGTGCTCAACCTGGAATCGCCGGATAAAAATATTGACATGCCTACCATCCGAATAAAGATCCTCAAAAACATTCTTTCTCAATTCGGATTCATGCATGGAAAGAAGTAGGAGATAGTTGATAGTTGGTAGTTGATAGTTGGGAGTTCGGAGTCGGCAGGCACGAGTCGGAATAGAAATGAAATCATGATAATCCAGGGGATCAAAATAACCGCGCTTCTTTTTTCTTCCTTCCCACAGCTTTTACCTCACAGCTAACAGCCAATAACCAACACCTCTTACCTTAGCACAGTCTTTGCCAATAAAAACAAAATTCTGATCCTTGGGTTACCAGTTTCAATACGTGCAGGCATTCTGGCTTTTGGGAATCATTCCCATTCTGTTTTTATTTTATGCAGGTTATTGGAGATGGCGAAAGAAAACCATTCAAAAAACCGGGAAGCCCGAACTGGTTACGAAACTTTTTCCCAATCATTCATCAATAAAAGGGATCATTAAAATCACTCTGCTGCTTCTTGCTTTTGCTCTTGGTTGCGTAGCTGTGGCCAATCCGCGAAAGCCGGATGCCAGTTCGGGTGAAAGCAGGAAGGGAATCGACATCGTCATCGCACTGGATGTAAGCAACAGTATGAAGGCAACAGATATTACACCCGACCGGTTGTCGAGAGCAAAGCAGTTTATTTCAAAACTGATCGACAATTTGCAGGATGATCGTTTGGGCCTGGTGGTATTTGCCGGTAATGCCTATGCGCAAATGCCGCTCACCTTTGATCGGGATGCAGC
Organism: Flavisolibacter sp.; assembly: GCA_045805145.1. Classification (GTDB taxonomy): domain Bacteria; phylum Bacteroidota; class Bacteroidia; order Chitinophagales; family Chitinophagaceae; genus Flavisolibacter. The sequence goes on from JBJMLU010000132.1 coordinate 46,514, forward strand.
CAGGATGTATGTTTCAGCCGCCAATCCAAATAATATTACTGCGCAGGGAACCAGCATTGGTGATGCATTTGAAAAATGCAATATTCTTTTTGGAGATGAAACCGATCGCTTCCGGTCGGTTGTGTTGATCACCGATGGTGAAACCCATGATGAAGACGCACTGAAACAGGCGAAAGAAATGGCAGAAAAAGGTGTGATGATCAACACTGTCGGCATCGGGTCTGCGCAAGGTTCAACCATTGTTGATTCAGCCGGAAATGCAAAACGGGATGCTTCAGGACAGGTGGTGGTTTCCCGGCTCAATGAAGACATTCTTCAACAGATCGCCAATGCCACGAGAGGCAGGTATATTCATTTGGAAAGTGCCGATGCTGCGGTGGGAGAGGTATTGAGCCAATACACACAGATTGACAAAAAAGCCCTGGGCGACACTTCGCTGTATACCTATACTTCATTTTATGCCTGGCTCACCCTACCCATGTTACTACTCTTACTTACAGAAATGTTTTTACCTGACCGGAAACGAAAGACATCATGAAGAAAATATTTTTATTTGTTGCTCTCGCAAATTATTGTATTTGCTTCGGTCAAACCACTGCTACGATAGCAGAAGGCAACCGTTACTACAGCGTCTCTCAGTTCGACCTGGCAGAAGCATCGTATAAAAAAGCATTGGAGACTGAACCCAATAATTTAACAGCGCAGTTCAACCTGGCGAATGCCTTACAGAAGCAGAAAAAATATGATGAAGCCGAAAAATTGCTCGAGCGATTGGGCAATAGCAGTCATGATAAGTCTTTTCAATCAGCTGTATGGTATAACCAGGGTGTGGCTTATTCTGCGCAGAAAAACCTTGAGAGCAGTATTGAATCTTATAAAAAATCGCTTCGACTTAATCCTTCCGATCAGCAGGTAAGGGAGAATTTGGAAAAGGCCCTGTTGGAATTAAAAAAGAAAAACGAGCAGCAGAAGAATGACCAGAAAAAACAGGATCCGAAAATGAGCCAGAAAGAAGCGGAACAAAAACTCAAACTCCTGGAGCAAAAAGAAAAGGAACTTCAGCAACGCCAACAGAAGAAACAAGGGGCTGGGCAGGCACAGGATTGGTAAAGAAAGCTGTGAGCTTTGAGCGGCGAGAGAGTTATTAGCCGATGGCTATTGGCTGTTGGCTTTTTGATATGGGTAGCCTTCGGCGCAGACTATGTCGGGTATAGTTTGTTTTGTTCGAAGTGGTTTATTTTTTAGCGGAAGGTTTTAGATATAAGAGGTTATTAAAACGCAGGGGGCGCAGGGAACGCAAGGCTGGTGTGGATTAAATTGGGCACGGCTGCGCTAATTGCATCGGGGAGTTCGGGCTTTGGTTATAAAAAAGAAGTAATGAGTGTGCCTGTGGAATAAATAATCTGCTCCTGCAATCATAAAAAAACTTCAAGACCACAGTAACCTCGAACCAAAACATCATGGTGATTGTAACGAGGTAATGCTCAATTTAACCGACACAAACCTTGCGTTCCCTGCGCTCTCTGCGTTTAAAAACCTCTTATATCTAAAACCCTTCCCCTAAAAAATAAACGACTTCAAACACAACAAACTATGCCCGACATAGTCTGCGCCGAAGGCTACCCCATAACAAAAAGCCAACAGCCAATAGCCATCAGCCAATAACTCTCTCGCCGCTCTCCGCTCGCAGCCGGAAACACACACTATAAATTCCGTCGTCCTGATAATTTAACCTTCTCTCCTTTGTTCCTTAGCCAAAGAGTAGCAATTTTGCAGTCTGCCAATGAGGACCGATCCTCCTTCGCAATAATTAAAAAGCATGCAGATATATAACGAGAGTATGACCGCCTACAGGCGTTTGCCCACCCGTGAAGTAAGAGTGGGAGAGTTGTTGCTGGGCAATTTCCATCCGATACGGATTCAGACCATGACCACAACCGACACGATGGATACCCTGGCTACAGTAGAACAATCCATTCGTTGTATTGAAGCAGGATCGGAACTGGTGAGGATCACGGCGCCATCTAAAAAAGAAGCAGAGAATCTTTTACTGATCAAAAATGAATTGCGCAGACGAGGATACAATACGCCGCTGGTTGCCGATATACATTTTACTCCTAATGCAGCCGAAATTGCAGCAAGGATCGTAGAGAAAGTGAGGGTGAATCCGGGAAATTATGTAGACAAAAAAAGATTCGAGCTGATTGAATATTCCGATGCAGACTATGCTGAAGAAATAGAACGGATCCGTGAAAGATTTACACCGCTGGTGAAAATCTGCAAAGAGTATGGTACGGCCATGCGCATTGGCACCAACCATGGATCACTCAGCGATCGCATCATGAGCCGTTATGGTGACACGCCCATGGGGATGGTGGAGAGTGCGATGGAATTTTTGCGTATAGCACGGTCCGAATCTTATCACAACATTGTGCTGAGCATGAAAAGCAGCAACCCGCAGGTGATGGTGCAGGCTTATCGTCTGCTGGTAAAAACCATGTGGGGTGAATTTGGTGAAGCCTATCCACTTCACCTTGGTGTTACAGAAGCGGGAGATGGAGAAGATGGAAGGATCAAGAGCGCCATTGGCATTGGCAGCTTGCTTGAAGATGGACTTGGTGACACCATTCGAGTGTCGCTTACCGAAGATCCGGAACTGGAAATTCCTGTTTGCCGCGATCTGGTTAAACGTTATGAACAAAGAAATATATCACCGGTTGCTACCATTCCCAATATTGACAAACTTCCTTACAATCCTTTTGAATACAAACGAAGGGAAAGTTTTGTTGTCAGCAATATCGGGGGGCAACATGTGCCGGTTGTGATTGCAGACCTGAGCCAACTTGCTTCTATTGGTCCAAAAGACTTAAAAGGAATTGGATATGGTTATGACGAACTGTTGGACAAATGGATGATTGCTGATACCGCTGCAGACTATGTTTTTACCGGCCACCAGCTGATTGATTTTCCTCTTCCGGGAACACTTAAAATTATTTGTTATCCCGCAGCCTGGATGATGGCGCAGGAAGCCGGGTTGGATAAGGATAAATATTTTTCCATTTTCGACGATACCGGTTATGCACATGCGAAATTCAGAAGTGAAGATCTCAATTTTGTCATGGTAGGATGTTTTGATCAGGAAAGGGCGCTCGATGATTTTGAATTTCTTGACCAATTGGCCAATGATCCAACGGTTGTATTTTGTTTCAGCAGCCAGCATTACCTACCCATGCCTGCAGTAAGAAGAATGTTTGTTGAGCTGATGAACCGGCAGATTAAAAACCCCGTCGTTCTGGTAGTGGACAGCAATTGGAGATCAGCCGACGAACACCTGATTCATTTTGCCACCGAAACCGGAGCGCTCCTCCTCGATGGAATGGGCGACGGCATTTCTCTGGGGCTCACCAGTGCGGGAAGAGATTCATTTTCTACGGAGCAGAACGGCCTTCGTATTAGCGGAAGAAATTACCTCAGTTCGCAAACCCCCGAGCAATTCATCAACAACACTGCCTTCAGTATTTTGCAGGCCACAAGAACAAGAATATCTAAAACCGAGTATATCAGTTGTCCCAGTTGCGGCCGAACGCTTTTCGATCTGCAGGAAACCACAGCAAGGATTAGGGCGGTAACACATCATTTAAAGGGAGTAAAGATTGCCATCATGGGTTGCATCGTCAATGGTCCGGGCGAAATGGCCGATGCGGACTTTGGTTATGTAGGCAGCGGCCCGGGAAAAATCACTTTATATAAAGGAAAAGATATTGTCAAACGCAATGTTCCCAGCGAAGTAGCAGTTGAAGAATTGATACAGCTCTTAAAAGAACATGGTGCTTGGGTGGAAAGGGAAATGGTGGTTTGAGGGTTGGTATTAGGGTAATAAGGTATTGAGTGGAATTGGGAATTGGGAATTAGGAATTGGGAATTAGGTAAGAAGCTTTGCGGCGTGCATATTTAGTCAGTGTCATCCGTGATCAGGAATTAGTGAGAGAACATGATTCTATGAATTCTCAATCATGATAATCTCTTGAATCAATCCCCGCCCGAACGTACCGATCGGTACGGGCAGGCGTGAAATCCAAACTTCATCCGTGCAATCCGCTACAAAAAGAACTCTGCGAAAACCTCTGCCTCCTCCTTTCTCTGCGTAATCATTCTCCTCACATCTCTCTCCTCACATCTCACCTCTCGCCTCTCACATCTTTCTCTCTCCTACCAACTACCAACTCTCCGTCATTTATATTTGCGGCATGCAGACTGATTTTCTGGTGATCGGTTCGGGTATTGCGGGACTCACTTACGCATTGAAAGTAGCCAGGCATTGTCCCGACAAACAGATTACCATCATCACCAAGGCCACTCCGGATGAAACAAATACCAAATATGCTCAGGGTGGAGTAGCGGTGGTTAATGACCTGGAGAATGACAGTTTCGAAAAACATATTGATGATACCCTTATTGCGGGAGATGGACTGTGCAAGCGCGAAGTGGTAGAGATTGTAGTAAAGGAAGGACCTGCAAGGGTGCAGGAGATCATCGACTGGGGCGCACAGTTTGACAAAGATGCAGAAGGTGATTTCAAATTGGGAAGAGAAGGTGGGCATTCAGAATTCCGCATTCTCCATCACAAAGATGTAACAGGAAAGGAAATGGAACGTGCACTTCTGGAAGCCATTCGCCAGGCGAAAAATATACAGGTGATCCATCATTGCTTTGTAATTGACATCATTACCCAGCATCACCTGGGATATCTGGTCACTAAGTCAACTCCTGATATCTGTTGTTATGGTGTGTATGTTCTCAATGCAAAAAATAACCGTATCGAAAAAATTCTTTCCAGGATAACGCTTCTGGCTACGGGTGGAAACGGACAGGTATATCGAACCACTACCAATCCCTCCATTGCAACCGGTGACGGAATTGCCATGGTGTACCGTGCAAAAGGAAGGATCGAAAACATGGAGTTCATCCAGTTTCATCCAACAGCATTATACGAAGCAGGAAAAAGAGGACAGGCTTTTTTGGTAACAGAGGCAGTTCGTGGCGACGGTGGAATTTTGCGTAATGTAAATGGCGACGCTTTCATGGAAAGATATGATGCCAGAAAAGATCTTGGTCCCCGTGATATTGTTGCACGTGCCATCGACAATGAAATGAAGATCACAGGTACCGAGCATGTGTACCTCGATTGCCGGCACATGGACATCGAAAAGTTTAAAGAGCATTTTCCAAATATCTATGACAAATGTCTTTCTGTGGGAATTGATGTATCGAAAAGCATGATTCCTGTAGCACCGGCAGCACACTATAGTTGTGGCGGCATCAAGACCGATGAATGGGGAAGAAGTTCAGTCAGGTATCTGTATGCCTGTGGCGAATGTGCCAGCACCGGACTGCATGGTGCCAACCGTCTTGCCAGCAATTCCTTGCTCGAAGCTATGGTGTTCGCACATCGCTGCTACGTGGATGCTGTTTCAACTATGGAACAACTTCCGGACCTTCCGGACATTCCAGACTGGAAAGCCGAAGGCACTTCTCAACCAAGAGAGATGATCCTGATTACCCAAAGTCTGAAAGAACTGCAACAGGTCATGAGTGATTATGTGGGAATCGTACGCAATAATGTGCGACTGCAAAGAGCCATGAAGCGTATCGACCTCCTTTACGACGAGACCGAAGGGCTCTATCAAACAACAACTGTTTCTCCCCAATTGCTCGAGTTGCGCAATATGATTACAGTAGGATACCTGATCATCAAGGGAGCCAGCTTCCGAAAGGAAAGCCGCGGCCTGCATTTCAACACAGACTATGCTTCAAAATCAGAGCTCGTGCAGAATATAGTTCTATAATCACGGATGACAGGGAATAAGAGAGGATTTCATGCCTGCCCGTACCGAACGGTACGTTCGGGCGGGGATTAATTAGAAGGATTATCTGAATTGATGATTTCATAGAAACCAGTTCTTAACTAATTCCTAATTCCTAATTCCCAATTCCTAATTCCCAATTCCCAATTCCACCTTAATACCCCAACCACTTTATCTTTGCGCCGGTTATGTTTTATTTGATTTACGGCCTGCTCTATATTATTTCCCTGTTGCCCCTGAGGTTGCTGTATGTTTTTTCAGACCTTGCCTATTTTTTAATTTACGATCTGGCTGGATACCGCAAGAAGGTGGTATTGCAAAATCTTGCTATTGCTTTTCCGGAAAAAACAGAAAAGGAAAGAATAAAAATTGCCAAACAATTCTACCGCAATTTCACTGATACATTTATTGAAACCATCAAGCTGATTAGCGCAGGTAAAAGTTTTATTCTTAAACATTTTACCGGCGATTCCCGGATACTGGACGAGCTCTATCGGAAAGGGAAAAAATGTCAGGTGCACCTGGGACATAATTTCAATTGGGAGCTCGCTAATCTTTGGATGCCCCTCTGCACTTCCTACCAGTTGCTGGTCGTGTACATGCCTATCAACAACAAGGTCCTCGACAAACTGTTTTTGAAAATCAGAAAAAAAACCGGATCACATTTATTGCCGGCAACCAAAATAAGTTCGGCCATTGTTCCTTACCGAAATCAAACTTATCTGATGGCCCTGGTGGCCGATCAGAATCCCGGTGTTCCCGCGAATGGATACTGGCTGAATTTCTTCGGGAAACCCGCACCTTTTGTGAAGGGACCGGAAAAAGGGGCAAGGTCCAACGACACCGCTGTAGTGTTTGCGCAGTTTACTAAGAAAAAAAGAGGCTACTATGAATTGCACCTTGAACTGGCAACCGAGGATCCACTCAGTCTTCCTGAAACCGAACTCACGCGCATTTATATCCGCTACCTCGAACGCGTGATTCGTATGCACCCGGAAATGTGGCTCTGGAGCCACCGCCGTTGGAAACATGAATGGAAACCGGAATATGGGATGGTGAATGGTGAATGGTGAATGGTCAATGGTCAATGGTCAATGGTGAATAGTGAATAGTGAATAGTGAAGGAGGTCGTTTAGGGGATGAAGATGAGAGATGTGGGATGAAAGAAAGTTGATAGTTGATAGTTAACAGTTGATCGTTCAAAGTCGGGAGCGGGGTCGATAATCAAAATTTCCAACCCCAAGTCGCGAGTATAGTTCTAGTGTATCAATTTTGAACTTCCCACATCTCTCATCTCACCTCTCACATCTTCCCTAATTAAGGATGGTGCTTTCTTTTTCAGTGGGGATTTTTGATTCCTCTTTGATCTTTTGCCATCCGCCAATTATATTCCGGAGATTATGAATTCCCTGGCGTTTCATGAGTGAAATAGCAATGACGCTTCTGTAGCCACCTGCGCAGTGAACATAAATGTTTTGTGTTTCTTCAAACTCGGACAATAACAGGGGATCGGTCATATCATTGAGCGGAATATTCATGGCATCTTTCACATGACCTTCGGCGAATTCTACAGGCTTGCGTACATCCAGTACTACCAGGTTTTGATCAAAAGGTAGGTCCATGGCCAGCTCGTCGGTTTCCACTTCAATGATCATGTCTTTTTCTTCACCCGCATTGATCCAGGCATTGAAACCGCCTTCTACAAATCCAATTACCCTGCTGAATCCGACCCGCGCAAGCCGGATGATGGCTTCTTTTTCTTTTCCAGGTTCGGTTAATAAGATCATATCCTGATTAAAGGGCAGGAGACTTCCGGCCCATTCAGCAAAGCGACCTTCGAGTCCAATGAAGATGGAACCTGGAATAAATCCCTGACTAAAAGCTTCGGCATTTCTTGTATCTATAAGGAGAACCTCCTCCTGCATCGCTTTTTTTACTTTCGGAATGGAAAGCGGCTTGAGTCCTTTTTCCAATACCTTGTCCAGGCTCTCATATCCATCCTTGTTGATCTGGGCATTGATGGGAAAATATTGAGGTGGTTCGTCCAATCCTTCAGTGACGGCCTTGATAAAGCTTTCGCGGTTTTCTGCCCGGAGCGCATAATTGGTCTGCTTTTCTTCTCCAATTGTACTGTGGGTATTTGGGCCAAGATTTTTACCACAGGCACTGCCAGGACCATGAGCAGGATAGACGATCACATCATCGGCCAGCGGAATGATCTTTTTCCGGAGGCTCTCATAAAGCATTCCTGCTAAATCGCGCGTATTGAGTTCTTCAACTTTTTGTGCAAGGTCAGGACGGCCTACATCTCCAACAAATAAGGTATCACCAGTGAAAATGCAATGATCTTTTCCTGATTCGTCTTTGAGCAAGTAGCAGGCAGACTCTAATGTATGACCGGGTGTGTGAAGTACTTCGATGCTGATATCTCCCAGAACAAACCTTTCTCCATCACGGGCCACATGCACATCGAACTTGGTAACCGTTTCCGGTCCATAAATAATGGTAGCGCCGGTAGCCTTGGCCAGGTCAATGTGGCCACTGACGAAATCGGCATGGAAGTGAGTTTCAAAAATATATTTGATCCTGGTCTTTCTTTCGGAAGCCAGTTGAAGATACACTTCTATATCACGGAGCGGATCTACGATAGCAGCTTCACCCACGCTTTCCAAATAGTAGGCAGCTTCACTCAGGCATCCGGTATATAGCTGTTGAATGAACATAAAAATTCTTTAGCTGCAAAAATAATCTATTTGCTGCCAAAGAATTAATGAGGGAGATCAGCTCACTATTTTAACAGGTCGTGTACAATGTTGTGTACTTGGTTGAGGCGATCGTAGTTCACGGAGTAAAAGATGAACTTGCCATCTCTTAGTGTGTTCACGAATCCTGCTTTGCGTAAAATAGCCAGGTGTTGTGAAGCGACTGACTGTTCAAGTCGGAGTTTCACATAGATTTCGGTTACGGTCATTTTCCCGTTCTGGTGAATGAGCTTCATGATCTGTTGACGAAGCTTGTGATTGACGGCTCTCAAGATAAGCGCAGCCTTCTTGAGCTGGATGACGTCAATCTTCAATTCGTTGGAAGGGGATACCGCTGGTTCAAGTAGTTCGTTATTCATAGATATTACGTTATCACTACAAATTTATACTTTGCTAACGCTATTGCAAATCAAAATAGTACAAATCATCTTTTTTTAGTAAAGCTATGGCAGAGTTGAGTAGAATTCCTTGCCGTAAAAAGGCTCAGAATAAGCCAAATTGGCAAATTCTCCCTTTAAAAAACTGGAATATGCAAGATCTACCATGTCAGCAGCCGTAAATCTACTTTCTTTAAAAAAAGCACGAGAATTTTGGGTCAATTGCCTGAATTTGGTGCTTCCGTTCCCGAAAAACACAATAGGCTCTCTTTCCAGTATGGATTGAAAACTGTTCGCGGTCAGCACAAGATTCGATGGAGCTGCTAGTTCACGAAGCTCCTGATCGTACACTGCGGTAAAAACTTCCATTCTTCTTGCATCAATCATCGGACAAAGCAATCGGTTCGATTCATCCTTTGCTGCAGAAGCCATCAGCTTTAGTGTATTGATGGTGATCAGCGGAATATTCAGGGCGAAACACAAGCCCTTGGCGGCTGCCATTCCTACCCTTAATCCCGTGTAAGAGCCAGGCCCCTTGCTGATGGAAATGGCAGAGAGCTCTGAAAAAGTCCGGTTATTATTTTGAAGCAACTCCTGAATCGAAGGATGGAGCCAGGAAGCGTGGTCCTTCGTTACTTCATTCACCATTACCTGTACTACACGGTCGTCATCCGAAAGGCAAACCGAAGCTGATTCAACAGCGCTGTCTATATGAAGAAGAAGACTCATGGAAGCAAGATAAGGAGTTAGTAGGAGTTGAAAGTTCAGAGTTCAAAGTTCAAAGTCGGTGAACTATGGAGCAGTTAGAACTATTGGTAGCAGGGGATTGCTTCGCCGGCAATGACGTAATTTAAAGTCGTTACTAAGGGTTCAGGCTGATCTAATATTGAAGACGGAATGCATTCACTCAAGGTTAAAGGCAGATCCATAGTGTAAGACAAGCATCGAATTAAAGTAAACTTCGAAACCTCTGAACGTCATTGCTAGCGGAGCGAAGCAATCCCCGCCATCAGCAGTGATAACTGCCTTATAGTTCACCGACTTTGAACTTTGAACTCTGAACTCTGAACTATTCCCCCCCCGGTTGGCAATTTTTTTGCAAGGCTAGGGGTAAAGGATAAATTATGAATGTCAAGCGGACTTTTGGAATTATACTGACTATTCTGGGAATTGTGGGATTAATCTATTGTGCTTTCGTATTCATGAATACCAGCGGCACCAACCGCCAGATCAAGACCCTGGTTGTGTATGGAATCCTTGGTGCCATCTTCTTTTTTACCGGCATCGGACTCATTCGCGGCACAAAAGACGATGCCCGGCCACCCGTGAGTTAGCCTTAAGGAAATGCCAGTGAATAGGATTCTTCTCCCGGATCAACCCGTTTCGTAGTCAACTTTCCTCATTCACGGGCATTCATTCCCATACCATTTTATTGTTTGTGATAGCACCAGACTTCTGATGGAAGCTTTTGTCCCAATTGCTGGTTTTCAACTACCGGCAGCACAATGGCTGGCGTATCATTGTCCATGGAAGTCTTGGCGTACATGCATTTCAAGGGCCCTGAAGTAAAGAAAATTCTTTGCGCAGAGACGCTGAATTTATAATCGCCGACTTCGTCGCTTGAGGAGATCTTGTATTTGTTTTCAGGAAGGATGATGATGTCACCACGCTCCCATTTAAGCATACTGCTTTTGATGATTGTCTCATACTTGCCGGCAGGCAGAGAACTCACCGGGCGGGTTTGCGCCTTGCCTGCGATAATAGCAAGCACAAAAACGCAAGAAAGTAGAAGGGCTTTCATAGGCGGTAGTTTACGGTTTCATTCGAAAGATACACATTAAAACCGTCAAGTCAAGGCAGGTAAAATGAGGTAAGCTGTTAAAGATTACCCTGTTAAGTATGAATAATTTTTATTCGTATTTTTTGTAAAGCGTAAAAACTACTTTCCTATCTGAATCGGTGAGCACCGAATCATTGTCCCTTTGTTCATACTTTCTTTTAAATGCCTGGATGGCAGCAGAAGAGTCCCTGATGTCGTATCCAACGATCCTTAAGCCTTCAAGCGCATTGAATGCCGGTGGCGGAGCTACATGTGTGGTATCATCCCACCAAAGTCCAAATCCACTATCGGCCAACTGTTTCCAGGGAAAAAAAACGTTCGGGTCGTCTTTTCGGCGCGGTGCAATATCGGCATGCCCGATAAAATTGGCGGATGGAATATTGTACGCTTTTTTCAAGGAAGCCAAAAGATTCAGCAAACTTTGGATTTGTTGGTCTGTGAAAGGTTCAAAACCGTTATTGTCCAACTCAATTCCAATCGAAGAAGAATTGATGTCTGTATTATTTCCCCAGCGCGCAATGCCTCCGTGCCAGGCCCGAAGGTAATCGTTGAGCATATGATGAATGGTGCCGTCCTTGCAAATAACATAGTGGGCGCTCACCTGGCTTTTCACCGTAGTAAATGTCTTCAGCGTTTCATCACAGGAGTTTTGTGCGGTATGATGAATGACCACGAAGTTGGGACGACGCATTCCAAAATTGGTCGTGCCAACCCAGTCGCCTGATGAAAGCGAATCAGTCACCGGAACTTCGCTGATCGTTTTTGCAAAACCCTTCACCTGTTTTTTATACGATTTATTGGCGCTCGCATAAGGACCTCGATGACAATTCAAAAAAGCAAACACGATCGCAACCAAAATGAAAAAAACTTTTCCCAGCTTCATAGCTCTTTGTTGACTGGCAAAGTACAGAAGAAGAAGTCAAAGGCCAAAAGGGAGTTCGGAGTTCTCAGTTCGGAGTTCAGAGTTCAAAGTTCAAAGTCGGTGAACTACGGAGCGGTTAGTACTACTGATGGCAGGGCATTGCTTATGGCCTTCACTAACACTGTGGCGCAAACTGTCGACTTCGA
>JBJMLU010000133.1:0-7526 GCA_045805145.1 Flavisolibacter sp.
GCATGACGGGTCGAGCCCCCGCCGAAAGCATGCAGAATTTGGCCTGCTTGTTTACAAATTACTCTGGTATTGTTTGTATTTAAAATACATGCATTACCCTTGACGAAACGCTAAAATCTTATTTCAAGAAATTGATTTCACGAGTACATGCATTCAGTTTAAAAGCGGATTTGAAAATTCTGTCGCACCTTGAAATCCTTTCGGAAAAAAACAAAACCCAGAAAAAAAATATCAATGGTATATCGCACAGAAGGGTGGTTTTTGATCTCTTCCCAGGCCGCTTCCATTTCTGCACTCCAGTAAATGTCATCGAAGACCAGGATGCTGTACTCATTTGATGCATACAACAGTTCTGCAAAATAACGGACCGTAGGTTCGTACCTGTGATTCCCATCAATGAAGGCTACTCCCAGCGGAGAAGAAAGCATGGAGAGAAGGTGAGGGAGTAAATCGTCAAAATTTCCTTCAAACAAATCTATGTTGCTGCAATTGAGCTTCTGAAAATTTTCTCGCGCGATGGGTGCAACCGAGGGATCGCCTTCTACGGTCATGACGCGGGCCTGTTCATTTGCTTTGGACAAATAGCAAGTGGTAATTCCCAGGGAGGTACCAAGTTCAATGATGTTGGAGGGCTGATAATGTTTCACCAGCCGGTAAAGAAGCCTTGCATATTTTTCCTGCTTTAGGGAAAGCCGGGCGAGTTGTGCAACCGTCTGCACTTTTATTCCCTGCCTTGATCCTGCACCGAGGTCTTTCCTTTCCAGCAAAGTTTCATTCTTCAATAATTCTTTTCTAAGGGCTTGTATATTTTCGGGAGGCTGATAATTTTTTCCGTTCTGCAGCACGTTCAGAATAAAATCGAAGACAAAAGGTGAGTGCATGCCATGCCCACGTGAGTTGGATGCCGTGAGATAGTAACCAAGATATTTTTTTGTCAGTTGATAAGTAGAATACACAGTCAAATGTAGAACGAGTGGCTTATACTCTTTCCCAAACCTGGAAGGTATGGGCGAAAGCGTTTTTTTCATCGGCTGCACAATAGCGCTGCCGCAAGAGGGTCCATTCTTTTTCTTTCAGCTCGGGGAAAAAACGGTCGCCTTCGAATTGGTGATGAATGCGCGTGAGGTAAATGCGGTTCGACTGGTCAAATGCTGTACGAAAGATCTCTGCTCCACCAATCACAAATATTTCTTTCACACCAAGCTCTCCTGCTTTTTCAAGGGCTTCTTCTACCGAATGAACCACGAGTACATTTTCATGTTTCCAGTCAGTGTTCCTTGTAATGACAATGGATTTTCTCCCGGGAAGGGTACGGCCAATGGATTCAAAAGTCTTTCTTCCCATAAGAATGGGCATGCCCCAGGTCTGATTCTTGAAATAACGAAGGTCGCTGGGCAGGTGCCAGGGCAATTGGTTGTTCTTTCCAATCACGTTCTGTTCATCTGCAGCGACAAGTAAACTCAGGATCAAAGAAAAATTTTTATTTGCAAGCAAAGCTAATGGAGGTTCTCCTGATTCGCAATCAAACTGCTACCGGTGCTTTTATTGCGGGATGCGACTGATAATTCTCAAGCTGAAAATCTTCAAAACAGAAATCAAAAATATTTTTCACTTCCGGATTGAGCTTCATCGTTGGCAATGGAAAAGGCTTTCTGCTTAATTGCAGTTTCACCTGCTCCAAATGATTGTTGTAGATGTGCACATCGCCAAAGCTGTGAATGAATTCTCCCGGCTCGAGGCCGCATACCTGTGCCATCATCATAGTGAGTAATGCGTAGGAAGAAATGTTGAAAGGAACGCCCAGAAAAACATCAGCACTGCGTTGATAGAGCTGACAACTCAATTTTCCGTCTGCTACATAAAACTGAAACAATGCATGACAGGGCATCAGCGCCATCTCCGAAAGGTCAGCCACATTCCAGGCACTTACAATGAGCCTCCTGCTGTCCGGATTTTTTTTAATCTGATTGATCACATCAGTGATCTGGTCAATGGTTTTACCATTGGCACCTTCCCAGCTGCGCCATTGTTTTCCATATACAGGTCCGAGCTCACCGTTTTCATCGGCCCATTCATTCCAGATGCTGACTCCATGTTCTTTGAGGTAGGCGATATTGGTTTCGCCTTTGAGAAACCAAAGCAGTTCGTAGATAATACTTTTAAGGTGAAGTTTTTTGGTTGTGACGAGGGGAAATCCGTCTGCCAGGTTAAAGCGCATCTGGTAACCGAAACAGCTGATGGTTCCTGTACCTGTGCGGTCGTTTTTCTGGTGGCCATAGTCGAGGATATGTTGTAAGAGATCAAGATAAACCTGCATGCCGCAAATTAAGGAAAAAGGTGAATGGTGGAGGAAGTGAATAATGAATAATGAATAATGAATAATGAATAGTGAATGGTGAATGGTGAATGGTGAATGGTGAAGGAAGTGAATAGTAAATAATGAATAATGAGTAATGAATAGTGAATGGTGGATGGTGAGGGAAATAATGCGCACTAATGCGGGCAAAGAGCGCCGTGGCTTGTTACCAAAGCGGTACTGCTCAAAAAAGGCTCATGCCTACTAAAGATGTTTTTGCGGTCCTTTACGGATTCCTTGGGTTCTTGTTTTTACTTCTTCAAAACTAATAACCAGCCATCACCATTTATATTCTTTCAACCAATTGAAAAATGCTTTGATCTGGTCGGGATTATTCTGGACCCAGTCTTTGGCATCCTGGTCATCACCTGCCAGATAGATCAATTGGGAAAGTACGGGTGTGAAGTTTTTTTCTTTCATGTTTGCAAAGAAGGGCACATAATGTTCCCAGTAAAAACCTTTTTTACCTTTTTTATTTCCCTTCAGCATATCAATCAGCATTTGCAGCTTGAAATCAAATTTATCGGCATTTGTTTTTACGATACTGTCCATTCCCTTCGACCCATCCAATGCACCCAGTAAGCTGAATGAAAGTTCTATATCGCTGAAATCATTTTCCTGATTCTTTTTCTTTTTTTTCTTATCCAGCATATCTGACGAGATAAAGATGGTTGTATTGTTCCCATCTTTCTTTACATTTTGATTCAGGATTTCCTGCAGTGCGTCAAAAGCTGTTTTGGACCTGTTGCTTTGTGGTTCAACTGCGAGGAAGGTGCAATAGGCAAGCACACAAGGTATGTTCTGATCTTTCTGGAGAAGCGAAGCTGTATAAAAATTTGAGGAAGGATGAAGAGGGTTGATGGTCATGGCCTGAATATAAGATTCCAACGCCTGGTCATATTTTTTCATCCGCATGAGGCTTAACCCCTTGTTGAAATACAGCATGTAGTAGCCCGGGTATTTCCTGATCCCTTCATCAAATATTTTGATCGCTCCTTGTGGATCTCCCGAATCATCTACTGCGCTACCGTAGTTGGTATAAACGGCGCCAAGGTCGGGATGGCTGGGATATTTTTCGAGCAACATCTTGCATATGGAAATGCAGGCATCGAGCTTTTTGGCATACAGACAAGTGAATGATTTTTCATAGTTGGCGATGTAATCATCCTTGTCGATGGCAAGTGCTTCGTCATATTTTTTGATCGCTCCTTCATAGTCACCCTGGTCGTTTAGCGCAACACCTTCTTTTACCAGCCTTTGTATTTCTTCATTTTGCGCACAAGCCATTAGGGAACTGAAGGCAAAGAAAAAGCCGATCATCCATTTTCTCATAGTAGTAGTTTGGAGAAATATAGATAAAAAACCAGGCTGAAAACATAGGTATAAGCACTTATTTTTCTATCTTAATGGAAACTAAAACTGGCTATATGGATTTCAAGCTGCCCCACACCATTAAAAATCATCTTGGTGAAGAATTGATTTTTCACCGCACAGAAATAGAAGATGGCGAAGAAAAGTTGATCATAGAAAATTATGTAGCGCCTCATACTCCACCCATCAAACATACCCATTATCAGCAGGATGAGACGCTCATTGTGCTTCACGGAAAAATGGGATACAAGATCGGGACCGGGGAGCCCAGGTATGCCACTGTTGGAGAAAAAGCCGTGTTCAAAAGAGGACAGGTACACAGCTTTTGGAATGCAGGTGAAGATGAACTGAATTGTTTTGGATGGATCCAACCGGCACACAATATTATTTTTTATCTCACAGCTCTGTTCAATGCCATCAATGAATCCGGCACAGATAAGCCCGAACAGTTTGCGGGCGCTTACCTGCTTTATCGCTATCGTAAGGAACATGACCTTCCTGGTCTGCCGCGCTTTGTCAAATCCTTTGTGATCCCTGCCACCTACCAGATTGGAAAACTCACGGGCAGGTATAAAAAATTTCACGATGCTCCCGCTCCACTACAGTAAACCTTCATGTATTGATAAAATGGAATCCTGATATCAAAAAGAGCATCGTTTTACCAATGCTCTTTTGAAAAATGCCGCGCCGTAAATTTCGGTTAATGATGATCGTGATCTTCATTATGCAGGTCTACCTGCAGCACTTGTCCCACTCCTGCTACAGGCGGGCCAAATCCGAGGTTAGAGATGTATAGTTTATTGTCAGGTCCAAAAGTCATTCCGGTGGGAAGCGATAAACCCGAGACAATGACTTCCTGCGAACCGGAAGGATTGATACGAACCACTTTACCCATGCCGGGAGTGGGACCAGGAGCACCGACGGTATTTTCGAGTACGTATAGTCGGTCTTCATCATCGAAAGCCAGTCCCAGGATGGTGGTCAAACCCGTTGCCCATACCTGAACCTGTCCGCTTGGGGTGATCTTCAAAATTTTAGAGCTGCCATCAACGATTGGAAAAGTGTTAAGATTGCCCACGAAAAAATTTCCATGATAAGCCAGGGCTGTTGGAACAATATGTCCCTGGCTGGCTGAAACGTCGACGACACGACTGATATCTCCATGAGTATTTACCCTGACCAGATCTCCATGATTGGGCTCAACGGCATAAAGGTCTCCATGAAGGCTGATCATGCTGTACCAGGTGCCATCGGGTTCAAAATCATCGGGCTCGGGATGGGCTACAGGATGGCTTTGTTGCCACGCGCTAAGATTGGCGACTAGCGACCAACTGCCGTTTTGATTCACTTTCACAATACCATTTGGAAGAGAAGAAACTCCGTGCGAGCAGCCCGCGCCAGCAAGCAGGGCGTACATCTGATTGCCGATAAAGGCTACATCCGCAACTCCACTTACGAGACTTCCGAGGAGGGGACTGGTTTGGCTGGAAGGAAGTTGGTCGGTTACCGTTGAACGGTTTCCATATGCATCTATTTTGGAAATGCGACCAGATGTCGGACTGCCCGTGTACGGACCTACGGCAGGAATAACCTGTGTACACTGGCCTACGGTGGAATTGGAACCTCCGAGACCACCTTCGGCAACGTAAAGATTTCCGTCGGGACCAAATTTGAGTCCTCTTGGATTATTCAGGCCGCCGCAGAATATTTTGACGGTAGGCAGTTGCGGCTGTTGATGTTCTTTTTTAACCGGTGTGCCTTCATCCGGAGAACCCGTTGTGCGAACTGGTTCCTTTTGACAGGCTGCGAGCAAGAGCATCAGTGGAAGAGAGACCATACAAAGCGATAAAATTCTTTTCATAATGACCTCCTATGGAGTTTGGTGAAGAAATGACAAATTGGGGTTCCATGTCACGGCTTTCAGCCACGATCACATGAATGGATTAAATCGGATGGGGATACAATTCAGAAGAGAACAGAAGTTGCGGTAAGTATTTTCAGAACTTTGAGAAAGTGGTCCAAAGCTAGTTAATTAATTCATCAGTGAAGAAGTATTTCATTCTTACTGTTATTGCCAGGCGAAAGACAAAGTTGAATATTCCTTTTTACATTAGTTTTTTATCATTGTCAACATGAGAATTGTAAAAATCATGAGCGGATTTGTATTGCTGTTTATTCTTTATCATGCAGCAGAATACATGATCCTTTTTCAAAACAGCCCTGCTGGCTTTCTTGGATTTCAGTTTCTTTTTTTTATAGCAGCCTGGCTTGTTGGAAGATGGCAGACTGGTAAAGGTCTTGCGGGGTGGGGACTGAATAGGGGGAAAGGATTTTTGATGGAGCTTCTTGTCGGCATTACGATGGGCATGGCGTTGTATGGAGCAGTTTTTTTAATTGGTCTGGCGATTGGTTCTGAAAAAATTATTCAGATTCCCTTCTTTGCATCCATAGCGGGACCTTTGTTTTTGTTTGTGTTTGGCAATTTTTTTTCTTCCCTTTCCGAAGATATTCTCACGAGAGGATATGTTTATTATCATCTCAAGGAAAAAATCCCACTGCAGCTAATCGCCATTATTTCTGCGCTCATTTACCTTTTGAATCATATTTACCGGATCAAGGATGGTCCGCAAGCATGGATATATTTATTTGCGCTGGGAGTTTTGTTTGTGATTCCATTACTGGTAACAAAGCGGTTGTGGTTTACAGGCGGCATGCACTGGGCAGGTAACTGTGTATTTTTTTATACTCACCAGATCGTTGGTACCACCAATGGCCCACTACATTTTTCTTTCAACTATTTACTCGTGATCTGGATTGTGGTGCTGGTTCTGCCAACCTATTTTATTGCGAGAAGCTTTCGCGAAGGTCTAAACCATGAACAGTAAGAGAAACAGAAAGAGAAAGAGGTAGCTCACTGCCTTTCTCTTTCTCGTCCGTGCGCTGTACTGGATTCGAACCAGTGACCCCTACCCTGTCAAGGTAATGCTCTAAACCAACTGAGCTAACAGCGCCTTAATGCAAAGCACGAAGTAAAGAAATTTATTTGTTAGTGGGAAGGGAAGCTGTGTGCTGTGAGCTTCGAGCTGTGAGCTGTGAGCTGTGAGCTACGGGAAATCAGGCAGCCTCTAAAGAACCAGAAACCCCTACATTTTTCTTCGCTTCATTTCTTTTTTGATCAGCGTGAGTTCACGACTGGTTTGTCCGCCCACCGAAGTATTTTCCTGTGCTCTTCTCATCAGGTACGGCACTACATCGCGGAT
Organism: Flavisolibacter sp.; assembly: GCA_045805145.1. Taxonomy (GTDB): domain Bacteria; phylum Bacteroidota; class Bacteroidia; order Chitinophagales; family Chitinophagaceae; genus Flavisolibacter. The sequence continues at coordinate 6,988 of JBJMLU010000133.1, forward strand.
GGGACCGAAAGGAAGGTATTTGCTGACACTGCATCCAGCGCGGGCAAGATTAAAAGTAATGTTGTCGCTCATGCCATAGAGCTGACTGAAATGCACATGCGAATGGTTTAGCGGAAATCCTTTTTGTTGGAGTATTTGTGTTGCCAATAAATTGCTGTACTCATTATGAGAAGCAATGATCACACCAATTTGGTCCAAATGGTCCAGGCAAAAACGAATCGCTTCATTGTAGTCGCGGTCAGTGGACTGTTTGTCGGGCTGGATGGGTGATGGATAGCCTTTTTCTTCAGCTCTTTTTCTTTCTTTTTCCATGTAGGCACCTCTAACCAGTTTTGCTCCCAGGATAAAATTTCTGTCCCTTGCGGCTTCGAATGATTGAATCAAAAAGGAGAGGCGGTCGTGACGGTAAAGCTGAATGGTGTTGTAGAGCACCACACGGTTCTTGTTGTATTGATCCATCAGCACCATTACCAATGCATCAACGGGATCCTGGATCCATGTTTCCTCAGCGTCTACCAGAAAACCGATCTTTGATTCAC
>JBJMLU010000134.1:0-9023 GCA_045805145.1 Flavisolibacter sp.
AAGGGGATGAAGTATCGGTTTTAGGTTTCTACTTTGAAATTTATTTAAGCTGGTATGATTCTTTCGGGGGGGTAACCTTATAGGTCTTATAAACCTATAAGGTTACCCCCGTCAAAGATTGCACCCCCCAAGATTATTATCAGATGCATTTAAGTAAATAAGCACATTCTCCCCATACATTAAAACGACCCTCATTGATCTCCCAACTATTTTACAACCTGGATTCACTCTACTGCCCTCTTCAAATAATCAAGACTGACCCAGCGCCTTGTTCCGCCCCGCCAAAGGCGGGGGAACACAGCGCTTTCAGCATCTTCGATTGAAAGTACTAAGAACTTAAAAACAATTAAAACCAGTAGTAAACACCGATCTAAAGAGAAAGACTGCCTAGTAAAACGCAACATCGAGACAAGCTTTGAGTGACCGTTGTGCCGCGGCCGGCAATCCGGGCGGAGCCATTCGGATTGCCTAGAGCTTTTGCTCCACTTTTGGGGCAATGCCAAAAGTGGAAAAAGAAAAAAACCAACCAGTAGAGACTGACTGCCATTAAGAAATCTCTCCAAAAAAAGCTAATCATTAAAGAATGGCTGCCTCTGAAGGAAGCCTCTTCAAAAAACCTAATTAATAAGGAAAGACTGCCTTTTAATAAATCTCTAATAAAAAAATAAAAGCAACATTAAAATTACTTCGTTGGCAGGAACTCGAACAACAGCTAAAGACTGTAATGAAAAACTACCGCCTTGGAAAATCCCGAGTTCCATTCGGAGACCCCGGCGGCGAACGCGGGCCAGTATGGATAAACCGCCTATAAAGAGGATTTTAAAAAACCCGTATCAAAAACCAAGTCCATATTAAACCTATCTAATTAAAATATAAAACTCAAATCGGCTTTCGCATAAAGCAAAGCCGATTTGAACCTGGAAATAATTTCTGAAAAGCCCCACTACAATCCACAAACAACAAATTCAAAACTATTTACAGCCGCTACATTCCGCGAAGGAAGATCAATAGAAGCTAGCGCTTTTCCCGCAGGAAGCTCCCGTGAACGGTAAACCAGGCTCCAGCCAGCTCCGCCCTTCGTTACCTGAAGAATGTCTTTCACCTTGAGTGACATGCCTTGATCTACATCCTGCGCATCTGCAAACTTCCACTCTTTTAATGCATGACCCTTTGCATCCTGCAGGATGAGGCTACGACTCTTTCCTGTTTGTCCGCAGTGGTGATAATAAACCGTGAGCTGGTCGTTGGCTCCCACTTTGGCAAAGGAAATGTTTTGAAGACTTTGCGACTGATGAACAAATTGTTTGAATAGTAATTTCTGATTGAGAAAAACTTCGAAGCTATCACCGCCCGGTTTCAGAGCGAGGGTGGAGAGACAAAGAAGTGCTAATACAATCATCCCTGTGGGTTTTTGAATTCGATCCTGTTTCATAAAAGTTTTTTTAAGTGAAGAACTCAGGACAAAAAAAGAACATTGGGGAATAAACGAAGAACCCACTTGACGAAGAGACAGGAATACTTGATCATCCGTTTTCAGAAATTCAATTTCTCACCCGGGCCTGATGTTGCCTATCCAATCTAGGCGTCCAGCCTTTTTTCGTAGTCAACTATTTCTCCGTACTCGAGATATCTTTTGAGCAGGCGCAGATACATTGCCCAGCAGAAGGAAGAAATACGATAGTGTTCATTATTCTCCGGCCAGTTGACATGATAAAAATTGAGGGACACTATGTTCTTATTTTCCTTTAATTCAAATCCCAGTTTTGTCCCTTGCCAATCTTTGTCTGATACGGTCATCGTCAGTTCAAAAACTCTTGCGGGTTCACAGCGGCTGACGATTGCCCTCCAATCGTATTCCGGAGCAAACCAAAGAACGTACTGCTGATTCAGCTGCGGAACACCGGATGATTTTTTGGTCCACCATACATCCAGTCCTTCGGGCTGAGTGATGCAATCGAATACCTTGTTCAGCGGCGCAGCGATCGGGAAATTATGATAGATGTTGTACATGTATTGAAATTTGAAGGGATAAAATGTCCTTGCCTTGAAGCAGCAACACGACTGATTCAACTTTCATGGAGGCGCATAAACGTTCTTTTAAAAATGGAAGGTGCGCATTAAATCTACCCGAACATTATTTTGTGTTGAACTGTACTGCTGTCCCTATGTTTTGGGTTCCGACAAAGATAGAGAGTAGTTGGTAGTAGATAGTTGGTAGTTGGTAGACGTTGATAGTTTTAAAAGTTGATTGATAGTTTCTAACTGGTATTGACACCCGATTTCATAACTGTATTTGAAAGGAAAGGTAAACGCAAAGTGCGCAAGAAGGCGCAAAGGGCCGCAAGGGTTATATTACAACCTGATTTTTGCCCCTGCATACTTTGCGTTTAATTTTCGCACTTATAAATTCTTCTCTTTTAAAACATCCGGCCCGGCGAGACAGTCGCTTTAAAAAAACCCTACCAATCTATAAACCTTAATAGTATCAGCAACTACCAACCATCAAACTACCAAACCCTGCCAACTATCAACTATCAACTACCAACTATCTTTGGGCATGGAACAAAGAGAAGAACAAAAAGAACTGTTGCAAGTGGCGGGACAGATGGCAGGAGGAACCATTTATCCTGTGTTGCTCTCCATCAGCTTTTCACACCTCCTCAATGATACCATCCAGTCGCTGATCCCTTCCATTTATCCGCTTGTGAAATCTTCTTTTCATCTCAACTTTGCACAGATTGGACTGATTACACTGTGCTTTCAGCTCGCAGCTTCCCTGCTTCAGCCCTTTGTCGGATTTTATACCGACAAAAAACCCCAGCCTTTTTCACTTGCCATGGGCATGGGATCAACACTGATAGGACTCATCTTTCTTTCCTTTGCTTCCAACTACGGCTGGCTCCTGGTTTCCGTCGGACTCATTGGCATTGGGTCTTCCATTTTTCATCCCGAAGCTTCTAAAGTGGCGTACATGGCTTCCGGTGGAAGAAGAGGATTGGCCCAATCCATTTTCCAGGTAGGAGGAAATGCAGGAAGCTCATTGGGTCCACTGCTCGCAGCCATGATCATTGTACCTTCCGGACAATTCAGCGTCATTTGGTTTTCTATACTTGCGCTCATTGCCATTATTGTGCTGGTACAAATTGGAAAATGGTACAGCAAGAATATGCACCGCATCCGAGCAAAAGGCCAGCATGCAGAGCATACCGGCCCTCTCCTTTCGCGCAATAGGATTGCGGTTTCCATTGCCATTCTGTTGGTGCTGATCTTCTCCAAATATTTTTACCTGGCCAGCATGAGCTCCTATTTTACATTTTATCTAATGGATAAATTTCACCTAAGCGTACAGAATGCACAGGTGCACCTCTTTCTTTTTCTTTTTGCAACTGCAGCCGGAACTTTTTTCGGTGGTCCGCTGGGAGACAGGTTCGGAAGAAAATATGTGATCTGGTTTTCAATCCTCGGCGTAGCACCTTTCACGCTTTTGTTGCCTCATGTCGCGCTTTTCTGGACCACCATCCTCAGCATCGTCATCGGATTTATTCTGGCTTCCGCTTTTTCTGCCATTCTCGTGTATGCACAGGAACTTCTTCCCGGTAAAGTTGGAATGGTATCCGGATTATTTTTTGGTTTTGCTTTTGGGATGGGAGGACTTGGATCTGCTGTACTGGGCGCTCTTGCCGATCGTACCAGTATTCGCTTTGTTTACCAGGTCTGCGCCTTCCTTCCGCTGATTGGACTGCTCACTGGTTTTCTTCCTGATGTAAGTAAGAGGGTTAAGGTAGTGAGGTAATGGGGTATTGAGGTATTAAGGTATTGAGGTATTAGATGGAATTAGGAATTAGGAATTTGGAATTGGGAAGGGAACAGAGTTTCTATGAAATCATCAATCCTTCTTAATCTGTGAAATCCTGATAATGGAATCGGGTAAATCTCTTATGCTAAAAAACATCAATCCTATTGATACTGAATCCTGATAATTATGGAAAACCGTAATAATGTTGATTGAATTGAAGAAAAAGAGTTTCCACGAAACTATCAAGATTGATCGTTTGATATTTCAAAAAGACATTACTGGTGCATAGAGAAATATCAACTCCGAACTTTGAACTTCGAACTCCGAACTAAGACCTCTGACCGCTGGACTTTGGACTTTGAACTTTGAACTTTGAACTCCGAACTCCTCCCCATCCTTCCTCATCAAATAATCCAAAAATCTGCGATGAATTTCTCAACATTTTCATTTCTGGCATTTTTCATGCTATAGCTGGGTTGATTTCAAAATCCAGCTTCATCAACCGCTAAATGCAGAAATATGACCGTCCCTTCCCTTCAAGTACAAAAACTCGTTCACGACAAATGCCTTGAGCTGGGCATCGCCGAAGAAATTGTTTCCTGCTCGCTCGAGATCATCTGTAGAAACCGTAATCTGATGAACGCCATGGACCATACCATGGAGATAGATGACTATATCTACCGCGCCATTCTGAAAAATGCATTTGAAAAAAGGAAAGCAAGAGCCGAAGAAGACCTTAACTCGCCTGAAGTTTTTATTCAGAACGAAGCTCAAAAGGACCTGAGGGTTCTAAGCCGTGAAGAATTAACTTCTGATGCTTTTTACAGAGCTGTTCTTCCGCTTATCGTAAAAGTACTGCAGCACGAACCCATTCTTCGCCTTCACGCAGAAGAAGCTTCCGCAGTGGTGCTGGAACTGGCGGACTTCAAGCGCAGGCACCGCTCCACTTCACTCACCGAGATCATCGTAAAAAGATGCGGTGAAGTAATTGAAGCTATGACAGATGATAATGAATAGTGAATAGTGAATAGTGAATAGTGAATAGTGAATGAGGGATAATTGGGCTACAGGCATGTAAAAATTTTCTATACGGTTCTTTTTCGGCCAACCGATAAAAAAAAAGCCAGAAAAAAGAATGAAGCTACACTGGTACATGTTCTCGCAGTATGAAAAATATCGAGGCGGTGCCGCAGTTCTGTCCAGTTGGAAGGCATTGAGTTGGCCGTCCATGTCTTGATCTGGTTATCGAATGGTACTTCCACTATCAGGATAATGAGCGGCGTTACACCATCAGTACAAAAGCGGTGAGGCTTAATAGAACTATTTTATTTCTGAAATAAAGAATGGATAGCAGCAATAGCCCCAGCAATGAAGAGGGCAGAAGTATCTGCATGGGTGTTTTTACATTGGCAATAATCATTTTGTCAATAGAAGAAAGCAGTCCGGTGAAAAACGATCCAGGCTTTCTGTGAGGGTGAACCATGTGCTCCAGATATTCCGGTCGCCAGCATAACCAGCAACAGAGTCGCCAATTGAATGAAGCGAAGAATTTTCATTTTCAGTTCTATCAAAATTACCCTTCCTCTTCTTTTCACTTCAGGTTTTTTATCTTAGTTACTCACTTCCTTCATCGCTTTCACTCAAATACTTCATCCATGAAACGAGGATTTGTTTTTTTCATTACGCTGGTTCTTGCCAGCACACATGTTGAAGCGCAACAGTCTTCATCAGAATATTTTACAATTGAAAACTATTACAAGGTTAAATGGGGTTATGCGGAAGAATTTATTGCTCTTTGGAAAGCCAATCATTTTCCACTTCTCAGAAAGGCCAGGGAAAAAGGAGACATCATCAGCATTGAAGCAGAACAACCCAAACTACATAGTGGTGAGGATACACGCTGGGATTTTAAAGTCACGATCACTTTTCGAAACAGTGCACTTGCTTTCGATCCTAACCTCACGGCTCCCTATAAATCTGCGCTCTATCCTGATTCAGCCAAACTGGAACGGGACGAGCGTCATCGTTTCGAATTGTTGATTGCGCACTGGGACGTGATGGTGGATCACATCGAATTGAAATGAACCGAGCGCCTAATCTTTTTCTTCTCCGATCAGAATGCTCCAGGGTTTCAGGTCCTGGACATTTTCGCTGATGATGCGGATGATGGCTGTGAGCGGAATGAAAAGGAACATCCCCGGAATGCCCCATATGAGTTTGCCCATGATAACAGCAACGATGGTGATAAATGGATTGATCTTCACTCTTCCGCCCACGATATGCGGCATCAGGATATTTGCGTCCACAAAATGCACGATGATAAAACTAATACCTGTGTATATGGCCAGATTTCCTGTGCCATTTGTAACGGCGATGAGCATACCAAAAGCAGCTGCTATGTAAATACCCAGATAAGGAATGATATTGAGCACGGCCGCGATTACTGCAATGAGCATGGCATATTTAACACCCAGCAAAAAAAGAATAATGAGGATCAGTGAAAACATGATGGCCATTTCGGTGAGAAGTCCCAATACATAATTGTTGATCATGGACCGGGTGCTATTGATCACTGTATTGACCTTGGACTTGTGCTCCTGTTCAAAAAAAGCAAGAATGAAATTGGTGAGTAGCCGCCGGTGAACGAGAATGAAATAGGTGAAAATGAGAAAGAAGATAAAGAGCACTACAAATTCAATGGTACTCACAAAAGTGGTTCCTGCCGAGGAGATCAGGCCAGTAGCTGATTTTTTCAGGTAGTCGATCTGCTGCATATCATCGACGCTGAATTTTTCCGCCACCCAGCTCTGTACATTCTGGGCTATCGCTTCAAATTTGCTTTGTGCCTTGGGTAAATCTTTTAGGAACAGTCCGAGCTCACGGGTAAAGAAGAAGATGATGGATCCGATGAATACCAGAAAGAGCAGAACCGGAAGAATGGATGCGAGGTTTTTCTTGATCTTTCTTTCCAACACCCTGGTGAGCGGATACAGAAGGATGGCTACGAGCAGTGCAAAAAAAAGAGGAATGAATAAAACCTTCCCCAGGTAAAGGATCAACAGGCTCAAAAGAAAAGCGTGAAGCACCAGTCCAATCCGTGCATAAAAAGCGAGTTTGGAATTTCTCGTATTCTTTTCCATTTATAAAAAGCGAATCACTAAAGTATCTTTTTTTTCTATGGAATGAAGCACATGTTTGAAGTGCAATCGGAAAAGTATACAAAACCAGAGGTGAACCGGCTTTCGAAGCAGAGACAATTGTTGAAAAGAAGTATTATAAAATATCGAGGATGTCGATGTCGCGCAAATAAGGGGAGAGATGGTCAATAGAAGTAAAAGCTTTCATGTATCCTACTTCCTCTTCGTCGTCCATAAAATAAGCTTCTACATAAAACGCATCGATCTGGTAGAGGTGAATGGTGTAGAGTCCTTCCTGACGAGAGGCCAGGTACACACCGCACTCGCAAAGCATCTGCTTTTTCTTTTCCTTTTCCACGTATTTGAACTCGTGAAGTTTCATGTTAGCAGCAATTAGTGTTGTTCAATTTACGAATTGTGTGAAAAGAATTGACCATCAAGGTAGAGGATTTTTCAACATAAGTGGATTCCCTTACCAAACTGTTTATTTATAGGCGCAGTTAGCTCTGCCCTATTAAGAATGATGAGGCCGTGGCATAATTCTTTTAGTAGTTCATTCGTCGTACCCTCAACAGTAAGTTTAGATCCGCCCGTATGATCACCCCTGCTAACCAGGGGTTTTTTTTATTCTCTTCATAGCCGACTTCAGACCATTCTATATTTCCCATTCACCTTTTACCAGAGAATAATCTTTTCTCCCGTTTACTTTGTCCCATTCACCTTCTCCTTGAGTTCTCCCATTCACTATTCATTATTCACTATCTCTTTCACCATAAACCCAGAGGCCGGATAAAAATCCGGCCTCGCAAATTTCCAATATCCTATGAAAAACCAAATGAATAGAAACAAATCTCAAACCAGACTAAGCGGTAAAGGGAACAAAGCGGTTATTGATAAAATAATATTTCTGTGATGGGTATTTTTTTCTCCAATCTATTGTCAGAATTGATTCAAGTGCGTTTTGTAAATGGGATGAATTAAAAGGTTTCACCATATAGAGGTCCGCCTTATGGATATACGACTTCTGGATATCGGTCATCTGCGCGGAGCTTGTGTACACCACTATGGGAAGGTTTTGTAATTCAGCGTTCTGCCTTATTTCCTGAATGCATTCATAACCATTCTTGCAAGGCATGTTCAGGTCCAGGAACAGCAGGTCGGGCACCTGTCGCGAGAGCAGTTCCAAAAGGGCGGCTCCGTCCCTTACGATGGTCAGGCTCTTGCCTGGATCTACCTTTTGCAGGACGATCTTAAACAAGATTCCGTGATCGGGATCATCGTCTGCGAGCACTACGCGGTTCATATGGGGTTCGCTGCTGTTCATATTCACTCCGGATATTTAGATTCAAACCGAATACCAGTTTCCGGAAAGGGGCTGATAAATATATAAATGCCTTTTAAAAGTTTTTATTGCATGGGGGCTGTTAAAGAATCGTCTTCCCCGTTTGGGATAGACATATGAATAGAAATTTTAAAGCCAATTCTAGGGAAGCTATTTTAATGCAATTTGTCTTTTTGTTTTTTCGAAAACCTTTTTTTGAGAGCGGCTAGAGGTAATTGTAAAATAGCTTTCATAGATTTATTTGTAGCAGCTAGTTATTACTGATAGTATTTTTTTTGAATAGATTCCTAATGGCGGTCTGTCTTTACTCGCGTCCTCCCTGCGTCTCCGAAGGGACCTCGGGATTGTTCACAGGTAGTCTTTCTTTACAGTTTTCAGTTCTTGTTGGTGTCCCAGCCAACGAACAAATATTTTGAAGAGCTTTCCTTCTGAGGCAGTCCTTCTTTAGTGATTAGATTTTTTGGAGAGAGTGTTTTTAAGGCGGTCATTTCTTAGAGGTAGGTTTTTTTCTTTTTCCACTTTTGGCATTGCCCCAGCATCCGAGCAAATAAGTCAAAAGACTTTAAAATCATCACAAGTATTTTACTCCATTATTCACTTTACTGCACTCTTCGAAATACTGATGCTCGCTTCGCTTGCAGGGAGATTGCCGCGCTTCGCTCGCAATGACGCCTAAACTACAATGCTCACTACCGGTTTTTATTGCTGCCTTTATTTCAAGCACTGTCTAATAACTTATTCTCCCTGC
>JBJMLU010000135.1:0-10905 GCA_045805145.1 Flavisolibacter sp.
ATTCACCCGTTCGGTCTTGATGGTTTTGAAACGGTAGGCAAGCAATCCACTATAACTAATGGGTGAAAGAAAAGGCGTCTGTGAAATAGATGGAACCTTTACGAGGTTGTTATAAAAATTAAAGCTTCCCTTGGTGGCACTGAGGTAGAACAGGCCCTCGGGATGCCCCATTTTTTTTACACCCAGCCGCTCTTCCTTCATGCGCTGGTCCGATTCATAATCGAGGTGAAGGAGCACCTCCGTCATGGACATACCCTGCAGATCGGAATTGTCATCCTGAAAAACGGTGGAATCCAGTTTGGAACGGTCTTTTTTTCTGGTGGCGGAATCCTGCTGAAGGGCCTTGATATAAAGTCGGGCGGAATAAGCACCTGAGGCCGCCATGATATCGTCCTTGTTTCGAATAACGTTTCGTACAATCTCTTCTGCCCGGTCCTTCACTTTTACTTTGATCACCACATCATCGAGATCAGCCTTGTCTTCTTCTTCCAGTATGATATTCTGGGCCATGTCCTTATTCAATACCATGTTGATCACCTGGGTCTTGTAACCGATCATGGAAACGATCAGATTATATTGTCCCACCTCGAGGTTAAATTCGAAGCTGCCGTCTTCTTTGGTAATGGCGCCTGATTGTTGTTCTTTGAGTTGAATGGATGCAAAAGCCAGCGGTTCCAACTTATTGTTGGTGACCCTGCCATGGAGCCGGAAGGTTTGTGCGCCGGCTGCGGAGGCGATGAAAAACAATAAAAAAAGAAGCAAATAGTTTTTCATAAAAGGAACCGAGGTGTAAATGTCTTTTGAATCGGTTAGAAAAGGAATGGCCGGATACGGATTTTCGATGGTTTTAACAGAAAAGCCCGGAATAGGCTGGCTCCTTTTTCTATTATAATTTAAATACAAATGTATTCATCAAACTCCGTTTTTACCATCGTATTTCTACGAACGGGCCCCAAGTGTCGGCTATTTTTTTTGATATGCATTTCAACCCTCTGCCGGAGGGCTTATTGCTTTTAACATTGCTCCAATAAAACAATCCTTATTTTTAAATCCTCTTCAGCATTATGAAAAACATTTTGACGCTTTTGATCCTTCTTCCCCTGTTTTCTGCTGCGCAGGACACCTGTCATCTGAGAAAAGAAACAGATCCTTTTACCCATCAGGTGCGGATTTCCACCGGCTTTGTGCCCTTCGTTTCCGATGGACTGAAAGTCTCTATTTCTGTTGATGCCACAGCAACCGACGTCGATTTTTTTATCTGGATCACCAGCGACCCCAAGTGTTTCGATGAAGCGTCCACCATCCAGATCAATTACGAAGGCGACCGGCTCAAGGCCAATTTTAAAAACAGCGGAGATATGAACTGCGAGGGAGCCTTCCACTTCAGCTTTCGCAACACAACCGCCACTGCCTCCAATCTGGAAAGACTCACCAGCAGAAAGATCAGCTCTATCCGCCTGGCCAATGGCAAGGTTCTTACTGATATCAGTTTCACAGATCAACAAAAACAAATCTTCATGCGCATGGCCCGATGCGTGGTTACAGAAGCCAAAAGTCTCATCAAACAATAATCGTTTGACAACAAGTCTTACACAAGCGTTGCTTACAAGGCGGCGAAATCTTTTCATCCTGCATTCCCTGAGCTGAATCCATCTAATTTTGCTTGCTTGGTTCTATCAATTTAATTGAGAGTTATCTTTTTTAACTGGTTACTTAAACCATATAGTATGCAATTGAATGGAAATACAGTGCTGATCACCGGAGGTACTTCAGGAATCGGTCGTGCGTTTGCCGAACAATTTTTAAAATCAGGAAGCCGTGTTATTGTTTGTGGAAGAAGACGTGATCGTCTTGAAGAAATCAAAAAACAGTACCCGGATATCATTATCCGGGAGAGCGATGTTTCCCAGGCAGACCAAAGACAGGAACTATCCGATTGGGTAACGGATCAACATCCCGAATTAAATGTTTTGGTGAACAACGCCGGGATCCAACTACTCACTGATCTCACCCGGCCCATTGATTTGAAACGCGTATGGTCGGAAGTGGAAACCAATCTGGTTGCACCGATTCATCTTTCTTCGCTGCTTACACCACACCTCATAAAAAAACAGCAGGCAGCTATCGTCAATATTTCTTCGGGACTGGCCTTTGTGCCTATATCTTTCATGCCGGTTTATTGCGCCACCAAAGCAGCAATCCATTCGCTTAGTCTTTCTCAACGACACCAACTGAGAAAAACTTCTGTACTTGTTTTTGAAATTGCTCCTCCTGCAGTAGATACAGAACTGGGAAGCGACCGCAGGGAAGACAAGAGCCTGTCGCACGGCGGAATGCCTGTTAGCGAATTTATTGAGGAGGCCATGGATGCACTTCGACAGGACCTGTTGGAAGCACCCATTGGTACTGCCAAAAATTCAAGGGAGAAGAGAGAAGAAATATTTGAGAGGCTGAATGGGCAATGGTGAATGGTGAATAGTGAATAGTGAATAGTGAATGGTGAATAGTGAATGGCGATGGTGAATGGTGAATTGGGATTTTGAAGGATTGGAGGAGTAGAAGAATTCTACATGAATTGGAAACGGAAAGAACATAAGAATTGGAATGGATAGAAGAATGGGAATGGATAGAAGAATGGAATGGATATAAGAATTAGAAGAATTGGGAAACTAGATTCGAGAGAGGAAAAAGGGAATTATTGAGTAGGCTTAATTGGGGAGGATTTATGGACTGGGCAGGATGAGGAGATGAAGCGAAATGGTAATAAAAAAGCAGGTAGTTTTGGTTGCGGTGCAGGTTATTTTTTCAGGAAAACCTTGACCAGCGTATAGAGTTTCGATGATTTTTTGGGCTTTTCCTCGCCGACAATCGAATAATTGTATATTCTGAATCCTTCCTTATACAGGCTTTCCAGTTCTGCGTCGTTTCTAAAGAGCTTGCCTTCGCGGCAGGCCACCGACAATCCATCTTCGCCCAACACATTGGGCACTCTGACTGTTAATTGCTTTTCCATGTTGTATAGATTATTGTGAAATGAACAATTATCATACCCGTCTACAGGTGGTCATTCAGAGGACTGGTAAGATACGGAGCTTTTGTGAAAACAGCAAGGATGGTTGTTAGTTGGTAGTTAAGAGAAAGATGTGAGATGTGAGATGAGAGAAGAGAGGAGAGGGAGTCTGGGGTGCGGGTTAGAAATTTAATGGTGAAACACAGGGTTGAGAATTAAATATTGTGATTGCGCACTTTCCTTGTTTTGTTAAGCGGGCAAAGCGGTCAGCAGCCTCTTCGAATTTCTGATTTTTTCAAAATAGTTCTGGCAAGGAAGTTGGATTAAGGAATAGTCTTAACTATTAAATGAAACCTTTATGGCAACAAATCCTCAATTCAAAGATGGAATAGCAACAGTAGAAAAAAAACTGTCGAATGTGAATCCCGAACACAAAGAAGGTAAAGTGGCCAGGACCATTGAAGAGCAGACTTCTAAATTGCCTTCTGATGTATTCTTATGGACAGCTATTGGCGCTATTGCAGTATCGCTTACACTTCAGATCACCGGCGGAAAACACCGGAGTCTTTTCTTTGGACAATGGGTAGCACCATTTCTGTTACTCGGAATTTATAATAAGCTGGTCAAGCTCGAAGGGCATGACTAAAAAAATAAAAGGATGTTCGAACAACATCCTTTTATTTTTTGCTTTCCACATAGCCATTAAATGAAATATTCTGCTTGTTGTTGTTCATCACGTGCAGATATGCTGTTCCGTTGTCGTAAACCGTAAATTGCAGTTCGCGTACTTCCTTTGCATCCTGTGGCTTCAGCACGATATCCCAGCCACCTTTCTTGGTAGGTTTGGCTTTGTACTCATACTTCGTTGATGTGAAATTGATCCCTCCTTCGCCCGGTAATACCGGTCCATAAGCCCTTCCCACGTATGGCAAATAAGTAATCAGTGAGTCGCCTGATACCCGGACATCATATTCACCATTGAGTTGCTTTGTGGCACCGCCCTGCGGAATCATGGTCTGTGCCTTAAAAACAAAATGTTTCGACTGCACCATGTGTTGGAGCGTTGTCTTGTCTTTTTCCTGTGCATGGACCGGGGAAGTCCAGAAGAAAAAAATTATTGGCAAGAGTGAAAAAACAAGCCCTGTTTTTATCGGTTTCATTCAATGAAGTTTAGTTGAATTGGCTCAAAACCTATACCCAACGTGTATAGCATACCGTTAAAATGCAAGGACTATCCAGCTCTGTGAGCCAGCAGCCCTTTCGGATGTTTTTGTAGAATTAGCCTGGTGAAGGTAAACTATTTGGTCACCATTACTTTCATGCGGGTGCCTAGTCTAAACTGGCTATTCAAAGGCTCAAAGGTGATGTAATCGATATTCTGTTCAGACCGCCAGATCAATAATTTTTGGAGGGCGTTTGGAAATCTCGATACAGTGTCTATCCGGACGAGCTGTACGTTTACAATGTTTGCCTGAATTTCTTTTTCGCTGGTGCAACTAAATGCGCCAAGGCTTAGGATTAGGGCCAGAATGAATTTCATTTGGAAGAATATTAGTAGTGCAACATGAGTTTCTGTTTTCAGCGGAGTACAGATATTTTTCTCCAGGCAGCCAGCGTATAATTATATCTGCGCAAAGTCCGTTCCAAAACTTCTCAGGGCGATATAATTTTTCTGCTTTGCATCTTATTTCGGTTATACAGCACAGTGAAAGCGTTTGGCAGAAGTTGATGGTTGATAGTTGGTAGTTGGTAAGAGAGAATAAACAGCAGAGATATTTTATGATATTTATTCTGTGATTCGTTCCTCCGCGAAATCTCCGCTTTCTTCTTTCTCTGCGGTTTCAACCATCAACCAGAAACGCCTTATATTTCCAGCAAATAATACGGACACTGATATCCCTGCTTCACCAAAACGGGTTTGGAAACATTGAACACCGGAATTCCATCCGGCGTATGTCCTTCCAGAGTTCCAATATGTGCATGACCGTGAAATGCAGCCAGCACTTTGTGACGGTTCAAAGGTTCGGCCAAACGAGAGCATCCAAGAAAAGGGTAAATGGCTTCAGGTTCTCCTACCACGGTGTCTCTGATGGGCGCATAGTGGAGAACAGCTATTTTTTTTAGATCACTCCGTTCGCTCTCCAGTCTTGCCAGTGCACGGTCGAGGTGAAGCGCTTCATCCACGGCTTCCTGAACAAAAGCCTTCATAGCACCTTCTCCAAAAAATGAAAGCATCTGCCTGTCAAATCCTCCGCCAAATCCTTTTACACCAGCAAATCCTACATTGCCTACAATCACGGCTTCTCCATCCAGCATGTGAACGCCCTGCTTCAGAAGGATTTGCCGGATCAGTTTATGACGGCCTTTTTCATAATCGTGATTGCCCAATACCGCTACAATGGGAATGGTGCAGGATTTAATTTCATCTGCAAGCACCTCCGCTTCCATTTCATCCCCGGTATCTGTAAGATCACCAGCGATCACCAGCACATCTGCTTTTGCCGAGACTTCGCGGAAATATTCTATCCATTTGCCTTTATCGCTCTCGCGAACATGCACATCACCAACAGCAGCGATCCTTGTTTTTTTCGGCGCTTCCCGCATGGTCAAACTGTTTTGATGGTGTAGGTCTTATAATTCCATTCCTTGATGTCCGTCTCATACTGGGTCTGGTCAATCATAGGGCCCCGGCAAACTTTTTCCCATGCAGCAGGAAGATCATATTGCTCCTGTGCTCTGCGGATCAATTCATCGAAGAGCCATTTTGGAATGATGTCATGATAGTCGGTAGGATAGACAAACTGAAACTGTAGTAATTGTGCCAGCAGGATATGCCAATGAGGATCCATCCGGAACAAAAGCCTTTCCCAGTTAAAATCTTTTCCCGTCTTCAATAAAATATGATTGACGTCTGCGCCGTCATAACGTTCGCGATTGATCACAAACAGTTTGCACCACACCAGTTCTTCCGGAGGAAGAAGAAGAATGTCTACGCCTACAAATCGCGCAGCATGTGCATGGTCAAACCAGCTGTCATCGACGCGGCAGATATTATTTACAGAGTCGAAGATGATATCGATAAAATACTCACCTTTAAATACTTTGCATAACCAGCGCACGTCATAGAGTTCTGTGCGGTAACCACGGTCAGCAAAGTATTTGAGGATGCGCGGATAATCGGAGGGCTTGCAAAAAATATCCAGGTCTTTTGTGTCCCGGTATATTTCGGTATAGTGGAACATGGCAAAGGCGCCTCCCAACATGAAGCGGGCTCCACTTTCATTCAATACGTCCAGTGCTTCCTTGTAAAATGCATGTGCTTCTTTTCTTTGCTCTTCGGTAACGATCATAATCTTTTTCTCCAATTGCATCGCTAAAAGAAATATGCCAGCTGCTCTCCGCTCTCAACATTCTTTTCTGTTCTTAACTTTAAGAAAATTGTTTCTATGCGGTTCCTTTGTTTTCTTCTTGCAATTTTTTCTCTGGTTCAGCTGCAGGCACAACAAACACAAAAGCCACCACTTCATGGAAAGAACTGGATGGCTATCACCGGGAAACCGCTGGCAGCAGAAGCAGGAGCCATGATCTTTCAAAAAGGTGGAAATGCAGTAGATGCAGCCTGCGCCATGCTTGCTGCCACCTGCACCATGTGGGACGTATTGAGCTGGGGCGGCGAAACACAGGCGCTGATCTTCAATCCAAAAACCGGAAAAGTAATCGGCATCAACGCACTGGGCGTTGCTCCAACCGGCGCCACGGTTTCGTTTTTTAAAAACAAGGGAATGAACTACCCACCCGAGTATGGTCCGCTGGCAGCCGTTACGCCGGGAACACCGGGCGGACTATGCACCATGCTTGCAGAGTATGGGACCATGAGTTTGAAAGAAGTACTCGCTCCCGCCATGCAGCTCGCAGCAGGTTATCCCATCGAAGCGCAAACGGCCAACAGCATTGAAACAAATAAAGCCCGCATCAAAGAATGGCCCTATTCAAAAACTGTTTTTCTTCCTCATGCAGGAGGAGAGCGTGAAGCGCCCGAGGCAGGTGAAATATTTAAACAGACAGACCTGCTGCAAACACTTCAAAAAATGATTGATGCAGAAGCAGAGGCTTTGAAAAAAAAGAAGGACCGCAAAGCAGCCATCTATGCCGCATATGACCGTTTTTACAAAGGTGATATTGCCCGCGAATTTGTTCGGGGTTGTCAGGAACAGGGTGGGCTCATTACCATGGATGATCTGGCCAAATGGAAAGTGATCCAGGAAGAACCGCTGAAAGTAAATTATAAGGGAATAGAGGTATACAAATTGTCTCAGTGGACCCAGGGACCGATGATGCTTCAATCGCTCAACATCCTCGAGAATTTTGATCTGAAAAGCATGGGTTATAATTCCACCCGATATATCCACACACTGTATCAAACCATGAATCTTGCATTTGCCGATCGTGATTTTTACTATGGAGATCCCTATTTTCCGCCTGAAGAACCCATCAACGGATTGTTGTCGAAAGAATATGCCAAACAAAGAGCCGCACAAATCAACTGGACCAAAAATGATCCGAAAGCGGCTCCGGGTGATCCTTATCCTTTCGAAGGCAAAGCAAATCCTTATCTCAACCTCCTGCACAAATCCACTTCGTTTCGCAATCCTGAAGTGGACGAAGAATATCTCGACATGTTGCGAAGAGGAACAACTTCGGTGGAGGCGGCTGACAAGGAAGGCTGGGTCGTTTCTGTTACACCCAGTGGTGGATGGGTTCCTGCCTGCATTGCCGGAAACACCGGTGTGGGTATGAGCCAGCGCATGCAAAGTTTTGTGCTCGACCCCGCATTGAATCCATTTAATGTGGTGGAACCAGGCAAACGTCCGAGGGTAACACTCACACCCACACTGGCATTAAAAGATGGAAAACCATTTCTCTCCTTCGCAGTGCAAGGTGGCGACACGCAGGATCAAAACCTGCTTCAATTTTTCCTGGACATCGTTGAATTCGGAATGACCATTCAGGAAGCCGTGGAAGCTCCAAACATCAACAGCAACCAGCTTTTTCTTTCCCTTGGAGGAGAGGACCGAAGACCCAAGCCGGGCTCCATTCTTCTCAACTCCTCTACTCCCGACTGGATCCGCAAAGAACTAAAAGGCATGGGGTATACCCTTAGCTTCGAAGACCGCACTTCAGGTCCTATCAATGCCATCTATTTCGACTGGAAACATGGAACCATCTGGGGCGGATCTTCCAATCATGGAGAAGATTATGGAATAGGGTGGTGAGGAGAGTCGACAGTCGTCGGACGTCAGACGTCAGCGGTCGACAGTCAAGATTCTACGGTGAGTGCTGTCGCAGATTATGGGATCAATTGATTCCGCAGTTGTGTCCTTTAATTCCGTTTGTTTTATTTTATCACGGAGTAAAGATTACCACAGGTAGACAACACGTCTAACTATTTTTTATTCCGGTAATTGTAAACACTATAAGAGGCCCAATTATAAAAAGCAATGAAAATATCAGACAGTGCTTTTTGTAATCATTGGGCTTATCTTTAAAACGTTCATATAGCTCTTCTGCTCTTTTTTTATTATAATAAAATTCGAGAACCGCCTCCCAAATAAGGATAACAGGAATTATAAGGTATTTCCAAGCATTGCTTATATGGACGATTCCAATATCAAAATAGTTTTGAAGAATAATAATAGGCATAGATATTATGAAAAGCTGGATCGTCAAAACACAAACGATTGCAGTCAGTCTGGGCGTATGATCACTTTTTCTCTGAGTCGAAAAGTAGTAAATAGCGGAAAAAAAGTAATTAAAGAGCGACATTACTAAAATATCATTCGGTGTTCGTCTATTTCTTCTACAAGATTAAGAGAAGCTTTTAATGCGGGATAAAATAAAACTCAATAAAATATCAGGAGAGCTAATTTTTTCTCTCATCTCACATCTCTCATCACACATCTTTCCCTACGCCGGAGAATTAATCAGGATATACAGAATGACGAGATAAAAAAGAATGAATACAAAGGAAACAAGAAGGCTGCGAAATAGGCTGGTCTTGTTCAGGGTAGCGAATTTTTTAAAAGCGGATTTCATGAACGTGTTTTTTGGAGATAGTTGGATAATTGAATTCAAGATAATTTCGATCCGCCACAAACGCAAATACCAGGCCGATATTTTCAGGATTTATTTTTTCCTCGTTGTTTTACGCGTTATTGAGTAGAGTCAAGATGAATTGTCGAATGGATGAAGACAAAGTTTGGAAATAGAAATGGAAGGCACCCGCGAGCGCCGGAATGGTAAGTGATTACATATAATAAGGGCTTTTCCGTAAAATGAATCAACCCGGGAACTTCACCCGGGTTGATGCCTTATCAGGCTTCGACCTGGCCGGCCATCAGCATATGGCTGTAATCCAGGACAGACGTGAGCTTCAGGGGAAAGAGCTCCAGCAATTCGTCCATTTGCACTTCTGGTCCCTGGTTGAGGAAAAGCATCAGGGCCGAGAAAGATTGTTGCAGGGGATCGGGGCTTACTTCTTTTTGGGTGCGCAGGGCTTCCTCCGGTACATATTGTAATTCGAAAGTCCTTCCTGCCTGCTCTTCAAATATCTTCACCACTTCAAGAGGAGAAAGGGCCTGCGGTCCGCCGATATCAATAATGCTGTTAGAAGCAGCAGGGTTGGTGAGGGAGGCTACGGCAAATGCAGCAACATCCTTAATGGCAATCCAGGAAACTTTTGCCGCGCCATGACCATAAATTGTGGCTTTGTGATTTGCCGGATCGAAACCCAGATGGGGACTGAGCCAGACCTCCATGAAAAAACTCGGACGCAGGATCGTATAATTCATTTTGCTGTCGATCAGCCTTTGTTCTACTTCCCTTTTCGCATCCTGCAACGGAAAGGATTGTTTGGACTCCAGAAAAGAAATGAAAATAAATTTTTCGACACCGTTTTTTGCAGCTGCATCTACGAGGTTCAACTGGCCCTGCCGGTCTACCGTTTCAATAGAATCTCCTTCCTGCCGGGACAGAGTTGAAGAAGCAGTGGAAATGACTGCGCCTACATCTTTACAGGCCGACAGGAGCGAGTCAACATCTTTGAGATCTCCTGTAACCGTTTCAACGCCCCGTTCCTGAAGCTGTTTGATTTTTGTGGGATCAGAATTTTTCCGAACCAGGGCTTTTAGTTTTTTTCCAGAAGCGAGAAGCTGGTTGCAAAGTTCTGTGCCCAGAAAACCTGTGGCACCAACCACCAGTACTGGTTTTGCGTTTTCCATGACGTATATTTTGAGGTGAAAGAATCAGTGGGATCAGCACAGGTCTTGTCGTCTTCTATAAAGTTAGGAAGACGGCAATAAAAAAAGGACAGAAGATCCGTCCTTAATAAATTATTCTGGAACAACTAAAGCTGCTATGGTCCCACCAACAGGAGGCAGCTAATAATTTTATTCATTTCCAGATGTGGAAGCATTGCCTTCTCCGCCTCCGGTTTCTTCGGCATTGCTGCTCATTTCACGGGTGCGGTAGTTACTCCACTCAGTTCCCTGCTGTGGGTTGTTGTCTTCCTGTTGCTGCGATGATGTATTTTGCTGTGATCCCTGACCGGATTGATTTTGATTGGCATCCTGTCCGCTGGTTTTACTGTCCTGACCCTGGGTTCTTTCGTTTTCTGGCATAATGATTCATTTAATGATTCAAAAATTGATTGACGAAGTAGACATGCAAAAATTATGCTGACAGATTTTATGCCGCCTGTTCTTTCACAGATTCGGACTTTAAATGAAAAGACTGGTGGTGCCCGGGAATTTCAATTCTCTTGAATCCTTTTAGTTCCAGTCGGTCAGTGAATGCTTTTTGCACTTCGTATTCTCCATGCACCAGAAAAATATTGCGAA
>JBJMLU010000136.1:0-4582 GCA_045805145.1 Flavisolibacter sp.
CTTGTGATGATTTTAAAAGTCTTTTAATTTCGTTTCCGGAACGAAATACATACAATATTTTTTAGCTCTAGTTTTCGCAATTTTTTCAGGTGTAAGCAAAACCCGCTTATGACTTCTCTTCTATTTTACCCCATTGATTCACTTTACTGCCCTCTTCGAACCTAACGCATATGCAAGCGCCTTGTTCCGCGTAGGACCGTAACTAAAAGCATCTCCAAATCTTGCCCTAGCGGAACACGGCGCCTGCAGCATCTTCGATTAAAAGCCCGTCGAATAGCAAACACATTGATACCTACAGTGAACTTTATTCTATAAAGGCCAGACTGTCTAGTATAACGCAACTGCGAGACAAGCTCTCGCTGACTGTTGTGCCGCGGCCGGCAATCCGGGCGGAGCCATTCGGATTGCCTAGAGTTTTTGCTCCACTTTTGGGGCAATGCCAAAAGTGGAAAAAGAAAAAAACCAACCCCTAAAAAATGACCGCCAACAAAAACACTCCCTTCAAAATATTTGCTCGTTGGCGGGGATGCTAACAAGAGCGAAGACTGTAAAGAAAGACCGCCTCTTAGGAAAATCCCGAGACCCCTTCGGAGACCCAGGGCTGACCCGAGTTAGTAAAGACTCATTGGCTATAAGAAAACATTTAAAAAAATTTCAAAACGACACAAATAAAAAGAACAAAATAAAATTCAAGAACGAAAAGCGATTTGCTCTCTGCCGGAGACACCAACAAGCGCTTCATGTAATGACTGACTGCCCAAAAAATTCTACCAAAAAGCTTTTGCTAAACCACACCCTCCAATGCAACCTGAGCTGAAACTCTAAACTGAATGGTAGAGATGCCTTCAACCCCTCAGAGTCAAAACAAAAAATTGTTATTTAGGTTTACCTGTCCTAATCGTCGGTTTACTTATTAATTTTATTAAACTATTTCAATTAAGATGATAAATCTTGAACAACGTCTTGCAAAATGGTGTCAGGCAGAGAATGCCGCGAGAATAAAAATTAGAGTATGGCAAAAGATCTGATCAATGGCTATGTACATGTCGAAACGCACAAAGGAGTCACCACGATTGAATTCTTTCATCCGCAAAGCAATTCCCTTCCTCACCGGCTACTCGAAGAACTGGCCAATGAAATTCATGACGCAGGGGCTGATGACGATACCAAAGTGATCATCCTTCGATCTGCAGGCGAAAAAGCATTTTGTGCAGGCGCTTCCTTTGATGAACTTACCAGGATTGAAAATGAAAAAAAAGGATTTGAATTTTTCAGCGGATTTGCCAACGTCATCAACGCCCTTCGAAAATGTCCCAAATTTGTCATTGGCAGGATACATGGAAAATGTGTTGGTGGTGGTGTGGGACTCGTTGCCGCTCTCGACTATGCCGTTGCTCTGGAAGGCGCAGAGATCAGGCTCAGTGAACTGGCCATCGGCATTGGACCCTTTGTAGTAGGACCCGCAGTCCAAAGAAAGATCGGGCTCTCGTCATTTACCCAGCTGGCCATTGATGCCACTATGTGGCGCAATGCGGATTGGGCACGACGCAAAGGACTTTATTCGGAGCTTCATGCCTCCGTTGAAGGAATGGAAGAATCCATTCGACGACTCTCAAATCAGCTTGCTCATTCCAACCCCGAAGCGATGGCTGAAATGAAAAAGATCTTCTGGCACGGAAACGAGAATTGGGACGAATTACTTTCCCAACGTGCAGAGATCAGTGGAAGACTCGTGCTCAGCAAATTCACGAAAGAAGCTATTTCGAAGTTTAAGATGAAATCGTAAGAAAAAGTTTATCAGCTAATGGCCTTTAGCTCTCGTTTGTATCCGTTGTTGTTGCTATTGGGCGACAATTTGTTTTACAGCACCTTGCTTCGCGTACATAAACAACTTGAATAACACAACCAATTTACACTACTGGTTGGCAACATTCTTTTTGATAGAGCCTTGCGATGGCTCTATCTATTTACGAAAACTGTTTTGTGTGAGCAACACAAGACATACAGATCTATGTTCATCCAATTTATTCACAAGTACAGCCTCTTGATAAGCGTTATCTCATTTTCCTCGCTGGCAATGCAAAGGAGAAAAATTTTCATCCAACTGTAATAACCATGGCGGCGAACGAGGTAAACTGACTTACATACATTTTAATATACCATTGCTATCAGAATAATGAGTACCTTAAATAGGCCATCACCTACCTTCCTACACTCGCCCCCTACACAAAATTAATTCTGAGGAAATTCACCTGGTCTCTGGATGCAGAGAGTTTCAATTTGTTTTTTCAAACCAAAAATTATGTGTATGCAAAAGAATTTTTTCACCTCCGTGGGGATTAAAATTTTTCTGACCCTGTTCATCTTATCAGTTTCCTTCGCTTGTAAAAAAGACACGACGACAGGAAAAGACCCGCAAATAAATGAACAGAATACATCGGGCGCCAACGCCTATAAGGGCCACGATGAAGACGAAGACGAGGACGGACATCATGGAGGAGTTTGTCCCACAAACCCTCCTTACGATTTGAATGTTATCCTGAAGGGGGCACCGCATGGATTCGGCTTTATCGTGTTCCGCCAGGATCCTGATCCGGCCCGGATAGCAACCCTGGACACATGGGTATTTGGTCTTCAGCCCAACCAAACCTACAGGCTTCAACGCGCAGTGGATGTGCTGGACTGCAACTGCACCAGCACCAACTGGCTGACCCTGGGAACAACAACCGGACCCCTTGTTATTACAACGGACGCACATGGTCTTGGGCATGCACTATTTTCCCGCGACGTGTCGGGATTCCCGCCAGGTACCGCTTTTGACATTCATTGGCAGATTGTTGATGCCGCTAACAATGTGGTGTTGACGAGCCAATGCCGCCAGTTCACGATTCGTTGATGGTTACCAATCGATTGATCTAAAATAGCAACGAGGATAATTAGTTTCATTGGACAGCAGTGAGAGATGGGAGAGATTTAAGTAAGAATGAAGTCATTGATTATACCATTTTAACCGCAATTCATCCGGTTTCATTCGGATGGCTCCTGCTTCTGGCTCGTTGCTTATTCCTTTTACTTTATGCTTCATAAGGTGGTGCTGTCTATTCCCAATTCCCAATCCCCAACTGATAATTTGCGCCGGCCGGATTTTTCGGACAAAATATTAACTTAGGTCACTGAATGCGAAGGGCCCATTTCATTAGACCTCGCGAGTTGAATTGTTTGAAATAGTTATGCATATTTCCGCTAACCCTGTAAAACAAGATTTTTCAAGAGGAGGTTCCGTCAACACTAAACCTTAAAGACGTCCATTATTCCCGTTGAACCAAAAGGCAAAACTGCCTCTAGACAAGAGGAGAAATGCATTACAGACTGAGGACAGGCACTGGTTCGCGATTCACGATTGACAATACACATTATCAATTACCATTTATATGAACCGCAATTCTTTTTTAAAAGCCTGCGTGGCTGCTGGTGCATTTTTGGCGGCTCCTGTTTCAGCCATATCGAGAACAATCGGGAAGAGAAGAGTGAACAAGGCAATTTGGGTGAATGCAGGGAAGGACCGGTTTGACAAACCCATCACCCTTTTTGAGGGAGATACTTTTTATACCAAGGTATCTACCACCGACAGCGATGGTGATGTGTATATGTTTGAATCAACCAGGCAGAAAGAAGGTGGACCAGCGCTTCACTATCATTACGACCAGGATGAATTCTGGTATGTTTTAAAAGGAGAATTTTTATTTAAAGTGGGCGATGAAACCTTTACCGCTAAAGCAGGCGATACAGTGATGGGTCCCAGAAAGGTTCCTCATGCTTTTTCCAAACTCGGAAAAGAAGAAGGAAAACTCCTGATGTTCTTTCAACCCGCGGGAAAAATGGAAGACATGTTCAAAAAGATCAGTGAAGGCTTCACTAAAAATATGAGCGAAGCAGAACAGGATCAGTTCCGCGAAGAACATGGCATCAAAAGAGTAGGTCCGCCGCTGGACCATTTTAAAAAATGGTAAGCTCATTGATGATATACAAAACCAAAACACATTGCTATGGCAAAAAATAAAACGGTTGAAACCACCGAAAGCGTTGATGCATTTTTGAAAACGATTGACGCAAAGAGACGTGCGGAATGTACATCAGTTATTCAGCTCATAAAAAAAAGCACGGGACTTGAACCAAGGATGTGGGGTAGCGCCATAGTTGGATTTGGAAGCTATCACTACACTTACGAAAGCGGTCGCGAAGGCGATGCACCACTTGTTGGACTTGCCTCGAGAGCCAATGCCATCACACTGTATCTTGGCTCAGAATTCGACAACAGGGATGAACTGATGTCGAAGCTGGGGAAGCATAAAACAGGAAAGGGCTGTCTGTATATTCAAAAACTCGAAGACATCGACCAGTCCATACTGACGAAAATGGTAAAAAATTCCGTAGAGCACCGCAAGAAAATGCACACTTGTTAGACAGGTAAAATTTGTTCATCTGTTCATTTGATTAGCAGCCATAGAACGAAGTTTAAGCAGAACAACCCATCATGAAAAGCAATGATTCAAAACGTATCCGGTCATTGGTTCAATTATTC
>JBJMLU010000137.1:0-10984 GCA_045805145.1 Flavisolibacter sp.
CAATGTGATGATAATTGATATCAAGATCTTCCCAATGCGTTAGTGTATCTACAGATTTTCCGATGAAATCATTGATCGTTGCAAAGCCTTTTTCGTCCATCCAGTTATTCAATCCCTCGCACATATCCTCCACGATGCGGAAACCATGTTTCATGACGGCTGTACATACCTGCACTGTTGTGGCACCCAGGAGCATAAACTCCACCGCATCTTTCCATGTACTGATTCCACCAATACCAGATACAGGAACTTTATTGGTAAGAGAATCCTGCGAAATGGTAGCCAGCATTTTTAATGCGATCGGTTTTACTGCCGGTCCGCAATAGCCACCAAAAACAGACTTACCAGCCACGTAAGGATTGGGAACGAAAGTATCCAGGTCAATTCCTGTTACCGATTGAATGGTGTTGATTAAAGACAAAGCATGGCTGCCTGCTTCCACAACGGATCTTCCCGTTGGAACAACCGAATGCACGTTGGGCGTAAGCTTGGTGATTACAGGTATCGTTGCTTTTTCCATCACCCACTCTACGACCATTTTTGCAATTTCCGGATCCTGTCCCACAGAAGCGCCCATACCTCTTTCGGTCATTCCATGCGGACAACCAAAATTCAATTCCAGTGCGTGTGCGCCGGTATCTTCCACCTGCTTGATCAATTCATGCCAGCTTTCTCTTGTATTATCTGCCATCAGCGAAACGATCATGGCACGGTCGGGAAAAAGACGGATGCATTCCCTGATTTCCTGGAGATTCAAATCCAAAGGACGATCAGAAATCAATTCAATATTATTAAAGCCCATCACGCGGCTTCCATTGTAATTGACAGCAGAATATCTTGAAGAAACATTTTTTACCTGTGAACCCAGTGTTTTCCAAACCACTCCACCCCATCCCGCTTCAAATGCGCGCAGCACATTGTATTTTTTATCTGTAGGCGGCGCACTCGCCAGCCAAAATGGATTTGGAGATTTGACCCCGAGAAAGTTTGCAGATATATCAGCCATAATCGATTTATAGTTGAATGTTAAAATTGAGCATCACTCATGGAATATTCACCTTGTTTTTTACATCAGCCTTTCCTGTTTCCTGAATGATATTTAAATAGTCAAGAATCGCTTTTGCTCCATCCTTGCCTGCCTGTACCGCATCCACCACTTCTTTTCCACCATTCACGCAATCGCCTCCGGCAAATACTCCGTCAATATTTGTGAGATTGTTTTTTACGACAATTTTCCCGTTCGTGTTTTGAATATCATTGGTATCAACCAGATCTTTAAACGGCATTTGACCCGCAGCCTTGATGATCATATCCACTGCAAGAGAGAAAGTCTTTCCGGTGTCAAAGGGTGCGCGCCTGCCGGATGTATCAGGAACTCCTAATTCCATTTCACTGCAAACAAGAAATTTTGTTTTTCCATTTTCACCAATGATTTCTTTTGGAGCAGCAAGCCATTTGATCTGGCAACCATCCAATTTGGCAAGGTCCAATTCCGCCTGTGTGCATGGCATTTCATCCTCTGTTCTTCTATAAACGATCGTCACTTCCTTTGCGCCCAGACGTTTTGCCTGTGTTGCTGCATCAATAGCCGTCATACCCAAACCTATGACAGCCACTTTATCGCCAACAGGAATCTGATTGAAGGTTTTTGACCTTAGTTGATAAATAAATTCAATCGCATCAACTACTCCATCCAGACTTTCACCAGGAATTTCCAATTTTCTCGCCAGCCCAACACCCATACCAAGAAACACCGCATCGTATTGAACTTTTAATTCGGCGAGGGAGAGATTTTTTCCCAGCTCTTTATTGTATTCAATACTAATCCCACCCAGTGAGCTGATAAAATCAATCTCGTCCTGACAAAACTCGGGTGTTACTTTATAGGCTGCAATTCCATAGGTCATAAGTCCGCCGCCTTTACTTTCTTTTTCAAAGACCGTTACATCAATTCCTTCTCTGGAGAGTGTATGTGCGCACGACATTCCCGCAGGACCGCCACCAACGATCGCCACTTTTTTTCCATTGGATGATTTGCGGTTGAACAGCTGCCATTTTTCTTTGATGGCTCTATCGGTGGAATATCGTTGAAGTTTGGCTATGGGTATTGGGGCTTCATGCATTAAATTGTACACACAACTTCCCTCACATAATTTTTCAACGGGACAAACCCTGGAACAACCTCCTCCAAATATGTTTGATTCGAAAATGGTATGTGCCGAACCCCGGATGTTTTCTGTGGTGATTTGCTTGATAAATTTTGGAATGTTGATGCTGGTCGGACATTGTTTGATGCAGGGGGCATCGTAACAAAAAAGGCAGCGGTTCGCTTCCACAAGAGCAGCTTCCGGTTTATCAAAGGGGGGATGAATATCACTAAAATTCTCTTGATATTCTTCAGGGGATAATCGATTGTTCTTTATCATTATATTTTTCAATCTTAAACGCAGCAGTTGCCACAAAATCTATTTCCTGAACTGTGCTGCGCAATATATATTTATGATCATTCTGCTGCACGATACAAAAAAATTCACTATTCACTATTCACTATTCACCATTCACTATTCACTATTCACTCTTCACCATCCGTCATTCACTATTCACTATTCACTATTCATTATTCACCATTCCCCATTCACCATTCACCTTATCACAGTTCTACCAGCTTCTGATAGGTCTCCGGCCTCCTGTCTCTATAAAATTGCCAGGTCGCCCTCACTTCTTCAATCATGTCCAGATCAAATTCCGCGACCAGTAATTCATCTTTATCTTCCGATGCCTGTGCAAAAATTTGTCCACGGGGGTCAACAAAATAAGAAGTGCCATAAAACCTGCCCAGATTCCAGGGCCGTTCTTCGCCAATTCTGTTGATGCATCCCATAAAATAACCGTTGGCAGCAGCATGGGCCGGCTGCTCCAGCTTCCACAGATATTGCGAAAGTCCGGCAACGGTAGCAGAAGGGTTGTACACTATTTCAGCACCATTCAAACCCAACACTCTTGCACCGTCAGGAAAATGACGATCATAACAGATGTACACACCAACTTTCGCATACCTGGTTTGAAACACAGGATAGCCAAGGTTTCCGGGCCTGAAGAAAAATTTTTCCCAAAAGCCGGATGTATGCGGGATATGATTCTTGCGATATTTTCCAAGATAAGTTCCGTCCGCGTCAATCACGGCCGCTGTGTTGTATAAAAACCCTGCCTGTTCTTTTTCATACACCGGAACAATCATGACCATATTGTATTTCTTTGCGTATGCGGCCATTCTTTCCGTTGTTGGACCAGGCACAGATTCGGCAGACGCATACCATTTTTTGTCCTGACCGGGGCAGAAATACGGCGTGTTGAAAATTTCCTGTAAACAAAGGATCTGCACGCCTTGCTTCCCTGCATTTTCAATAAATGGAAGATGTTTTTGCACCATGGCTTCCTTGATCTCCTCTATGCTTCCCTCACCCTCTGTTTTTGGAAGACTCATTTGTATCAAACCCGATTTAACTATTCGCGGCATGTGTTTTTATTTTGAATATTGAGATAAATATTTGAGAAGTCACGATCTACCATCTGCCAACTTCCAACTATCAACTAGACTATAATTTCCCATTGACCTTACTGCGTCTTATAAATTGCCCGTATCCTTTTTCCAATTTACAAACATTATTATCAATTGCAACTCTTCCCCTTAGTAAAACGGTTTTAACTTTCCCGGTCACTTCCCAGCCTTCATAGGCCGAATAATCAACATTCATATGATGTGATGATGCCGTAATGGTATGTTTTTCGTCCGGATCAAAAATGACAAGGTCTGCATCGCTGTCAACTCCAATACTTCCCTTACGGGGAAACATGCCAAATATCTTTGCCGGATTGGTGCAAGCCACCTCCACAAATTTATTCAGGGTGATTCGCCCTTTTTTCACGCCTTCACTAAACAACAGTTCCATCCGGTGTTCAATAGCCGGATGCCCGTTCGGGATTTTTGAAAAATCATCCCTGCCCATTAGTTTTTGCTGCCATTTAAAAGGACAATGATCTGTTGCCACCACTTTCACCAATCCTTGATTAATTCCCGCCCATAAAGTTTCCTGGTCTTTCTTTTCTCTAAGCGGAGGACTCATTACCCATTTTGCCCCGTCTTCTCTTTCGTAGAGCGAAGCATCAATAGTCAGGTACTGGATGCAGGTTTCTACCAAAACATTTTGATTTCTCGTGGTTGCATTGCGAACTGCATTTAGGGCACCTTCGCAGGTAAGATGAACAATGTATCCGGGACAGCCGGTATAATTTGCCATATCAGCAAATCGTTCGGAGGCTTCTGCTTCGGTGACTTCAGGCTGAGAGATGTAGTGATACAAAGGAGATAACTTTCCTTCTGCCCTGTGTTTGGAAACTAAATAATCGATCATGTCGCCATTGGTTGCATGTACGGTCACCAGACCTCCCTGTTTCTTTACTTCTTCCATCAGGCCTACCATCTGGCGGTCATCAATCATGAGCGCACCTTTGTATGCCATGAAGGTCTTGAACGAAGAGATGCCTTCTTTCTCTATCAAATCTTTGATCTCTGATTTTGTGCGATCATTAAAATCGGTTACGGCCATGTGAAAGCTGTAATCTCCCAAACAATTATTGTCCGATCGTGATCTCCATTCTTTTAGTGCGTCTGCGAGGGAACTTCCCTGCTTTTGTAAAATAAAATCAATGACCATCGTGGTTCCGCCAAACAAAGCTGCCCTCGTGCCGGTTTCATAATTATCACTGGAAAAGGTTCCCATAAACGGCATGTCCAGATGTACATGGGGGTCAATGCCTCCGGGAAAAATCATGTGACCTGAAGCATCGATGGTTTCATCTGCTTTGATGGGAAGGCGCTTCCCAATGGCCTGGATCTTTTCTCCTTCAACAAAAATATCCGCAACCTGGTCGGAATCAGCAGTGATGATCCTTCCGTTCTTTATGAGAATTGACATCAAATATTGTTTTGAATATTGAATGAAGGTTGAACGATCGGAGTCTCTTCCAAATGATTGACGGATTTGGAAACAGGTTTCATCATCAGTAAATAGGTGAGTCCCGAAATAAAAAAACCAACAAACCATGCATAGTTGTAAAGGTTATCCACCCAGGGCCATACCGAATCTTTACTCACTAGTTTAATTGTAGTGAGAAAGCCGGGTACATTTGGAAGAATGCCCAGCAGGAGTGCAATCACTGCTGCATGATTGAATCCTTTTTGATACGAGTATTTTCCATGCACACGATACAGATCGTTCACCTGTAACTGCTGTCGGCGGATAAAAAAATAATCGACGATCATAATTCCACCGATCGGGCCAAGCAAACTGGAATAGCCAACCAGCCAGGTAAAAATATATCCGCCAGGGTCTGCCACCAGCTTCCAGGGCATGATCACAATGCCAAGGATACCGGTAATGTATCCGCCCATTCTGAAATTTATTTTCCTTGGCCATAAATTGGAGAAATCATTTGCAGGACTGACAATGTTTGCAGCGATGTTGGTTGCCAGGGTAGAAATAGCAACAGCAATCATGGCAAGGCTTACAAAAATTTTGCTATCGAATTTACCTGCCAGTACAACGGGGTCCCAAATGGTATTTCCATAAACTATGGTTGTTGCAGAAGTAACAACAACGCCGATGAAGGCAAACAAGGTCATGGAAGCGGGCAGGCCAATGGATTGTCCTTTTAGTTGTGCTTTTTGTGATGTTGCGTAGCGCGTAAAATCCGGGATGTTCAGTGAAAGCGTTGCCCAGAATCCAACCATTCCGGTTAGTGCAGGGAAAAAGAATTTCCAGAACTGCGCAGATGATAGCCTTGATGGTGTTTCCAGAATTGGTCCGAGCCCTTTTGCTGCAGAAATGGCCCAGAACAACAAGGCCAGTGCAGCTGCAGGAAGAAAAAATGCTTTAAATACCAGAAGCTTTTTGATGCTTTCCACTCCCAGGTAAACCACCATCATGTTGATCAACCAAAAAATGGCGAAGCAGATTGCAGGTCCGGTTTGCAATCCAAGAAATCCAGGCAAAATTTGAGGGAGTGTTTCCAGCGATGGCATCCACAAGCGGATCATTTGATACAAGGCAAAACCACCGATCCAGGTTTGAATGCCAAACCATCCACAGGCAACAATGGCTCTTAATACGGCTGGAATATTGGCGCCCCTCACGCCAAAACTTGCCCGGGCCAGAACAGGAAAGGGAATACCATATTTTGCTCCTGCTTTCCCATTTAAGATCATTGGGATCAAAACAATTGTATTGCCTAAGAAAATAGTGAGTATGGCCTGCCACCAGTTCATGCCGCCTTCAATCAAAGAACTTGCCAGCATGTAAGTGGGAATGCATAGACTCATGCTGATCCAAAGCGCTGCATAGTTCCAGCTGCCCCAACTGCGTTTTTCTTTGGGAACAATTGCAAGGTCCTCGTTATAAAGAGAAGTGCTTCGTGGTTCGTTCATGCAATTCTTTGGTTGATTTTTGAATGGAAGATTCTGAATGAAGAATTGATTCAACAGCTACGATTCATCATATGCTTCATCAGCAATGCTGATTGCCTTTGAAATAATATCCAGGCCTTCATCAATTTGATCTTTGGTAACGCAAAGGGGAGGGGCAATAAAAATGTAGTTCCACCTTACAAAAGTGTACATGCCCAGCTCTTTGATGCGGGCGGCTACCTTGTTCATGACTTGCATTTCATCTGGTTTTGCATTGAACGGCGCCATCGGTTCCTTGCTTGCTTTATTTTTTACCAGTTCAATACAACCCAATAGTCCCCTGTTTCGCCAGTCTCCGATGCTTGGATGTTTCTTTTTTAGTTTGTCCATTCTTTCATCGACATATTTACCCATGACCACTGCATTCTCAATTAAATTGTCATCTTCATAGATCTTCAATGTTTCCAGTGCAGCAGCACAACTAACAGGATGTGCAGAATAAGTGAGTCCGAGAGGAAGAACGGCATCATCATATTTTGAGGCGATCTTATCGCTCACCATCAAACAACCAAAGGGAAGATAACCGCAGGTGAGTCCTTTAGCCATGGCAATCATATCAGGAACGATATCATGATGCTGAAAACCAAACCATTTTCCGGTTCGTCCAAAGCCGCTCATCACTTCGTCCATGATCAATAAAATTCCATGCTTGTTACAGAGGCTACGAACAGCTTTCAAATAACCATCGGGATAGAGAAAACAACCGGAGGAACCGGACTGCCCTTCCAGCAAGATCGCTGCAATATTGTTGGGACCTTCATAAGCGATCAACCGTTCCAATTGAGCAATCGAATCTTTCAGAAGAGCCTTTTCGCCATGTTCATACCTGTATGCGTAAGGAAGATCGAAGTGAACAAAGTTGGGCGCCTGTTGTGCATCAACCGGAAGTCTGCGGGGATCACCACTGGCAGCAATGGCTCCGATGGATGCTCCGTGATAAGATTGATAGCGGGAAAATATTTTATGACGGCCCGTATACAGCCGCGCCAGTTTGATTGCATTTTCAATGGAGGATGCGCCGCATAAAGTGAAGAAAGCTTTGTTCAAATCACCCGGACAAATAGCGGCTAATTTTTTTCCCAGCTCTCCACGAACTTTGGTTACACAGCTTGGCGTAACATAACTCACTTCCTGCATTTGCCTCATCACGGCTGCAGTAATTCTTTGGTCGCCATGACCAATATTCACATTCATCAGGCCGGAAGAAAAATCAAGATAACGTTTGCCGCCATAATCATATAGATAAACGCCTTCACCATATTTAACTGCGATAGGGTTGGTGCCCTTTTGCTTGCTCCAGGAAAACAAGGTGAATTCCTGGTTGTCGTGAATGACTTCTTCTGCTTCTGATTTAACTAATGTTTCCATGTATATTCATTGAATGTTGGGATTGCTGAATGAAGTTCTGAAACTTGAAGAGTGCGACGCAACAGAAGCTGATGGTATTGCTGTCGCCGGGTTCACAATAATTGTTTTCTTATCAACTCATCCAATTTACTCCTGCTTCCGGATTCCATTTAATCGTTGATTTCTTCAACCTGGTCCAGAATTCAATGGAGCTTTTGCCTGTGATATCACCCACACCAAATTTGCTTTCATTCCATCCTCCAAACGAAAATGGTTCACGGGGAACAGGCACGCCAACGTTTACACCAATCATGCCGGCACTTGCTTTTTCAATAATGTAACGCGCCACGCCACCATTCTGGGTGAACACAGATGCAGCATTGCCATAGGGATTGGAGTTTTCAATAGCAAGGGCTTCATCCACTGTTTTTGTACGCATGATGCTGATGACCGGTCCAAATATTTCTTCTTTGGCAATAGCCATCTCAGGTTTTACATGATCGATCACCGTTGGACCCACATAGGATCCTTTTTCTTTTCCTTGTACTGTAACGCCTCTTCCATCAAGCAAGAGTTTTGCACCTTGTTGTTCTGCCTCCGTAATATATTTTTCTATCCGTTCTTTTGATTCCTGGTTGATGACTGCACCCAGGTTTTTTCCCGGGATGATTTTTTTTGCTTCTTCAACAATTTTTTGGATGATGTGATCCGTTTCACCAACGGCCACCATGGCTGACGCGGCCATGCAGCGTTGTCCCGCGCAACCACTCATGGATGCGGCCACATTTTGTGCAGTCATGGAAGGAATGGCGTCGGGCATGACCATCAAATGATTTTTTGCTCCTCCCAAAGCCAGGCATCTTTTATAACTGCTAGTTGCTCTCTGGTAAACAATTTTTGCAATTTTGGTTGAGCCAACAAATGAAACCGCTTCAATATCGGGGTGGTCACAAATGGCTTCAACAATTTCTACATCACCATGTACAACATTAAATACGCCATCAGGCAGTCCTGCCTCTTTTAATAATCCGGCAATACGGCCCGCGCTCAAAGGCACTTTTTCACTTGGCTTTAATATCATGCAATTACCCAGGGCAATGGCATTGGGAATGGTCCAGTTAGGAACCATGCTGGGAAAATTAAAAGGAACAATGGAAGCAACAACACCAAGAGGAACATGCTCTGTACGACATTCAACACCTTTACTCACTTCCAATAATTCCCCGGTAATGAGTTGAGGTAAAGAACATGCAAATTCGGTGAGCTCAATGCATTTTTCAATTTCCGCAGTGGCTTCGTCTATTGTTTTTCCATTCTCCAAATGAACCAGTTGGGCCAGCTCCTGTAAATTCCGTTCCAACAAAAATTTATACCGGAAGAACACCTGTACGCGGTCTTTGATGGTTGTTTTACTCCAGCTTGGAAATGCATCCCTGGCAGCCTTTACTGCCTCATTCAAATCTGTGGATGTTGACATGGGAACTTTTGATAAGAGTTTTCCATCCAGTGGAGAAACCACATTTAAGGAGCGGGAAGTATGAGCGTCAACAAACCGGCCGGCTATGTAGTTTTGAACGGGTGAATATTGCATGCAAGGATATTTGAATCAAACAATTTACTCTTTTTTTGCAGAACGGTGAATTTCAAAGGGGAGAAGCAATTATTTCAACGAGCGTCAAAGCAATAATATCTTCGACCAGTTTTTTCTTTCCTCCGACAAGGAATCGGCAAGTACCATGGCCACCCCGGTCCAACCTTCCAACATGCTTACATTATTGGCCTTGTAAATGTTTTTTTCAATTTCCTGGTCAACAGAAGAAAGGGTAATGGTGATCCAGTATTCGTAGGCAGTTCTGTAGGTGGACTTGTTGAAAGGTTTTTGGATTCGCCTTATTCTTTGGCCATAAGAAATATTATTTAACACCTTTAGCGGTTGCAAGGATAAACTTGCCTGATGAAGAAAATACCATCGAACAAATGGTTCCAGGGCAAATTTTTATTATAGTGTCCAATGCCCTTTAAATAAAACTGCTCATTGCTATTCGGGTGCATTTCATTATAAGCTTTAAAATCAACAAACGCGTAGGCAGCCGACTTGTCGATCCAATTTTCAAAACTCTTCGCTTTTGGAGAAGCCACTTTATACGTCGGTTCATTTACCCTGCCGGAGAGGCCTTCATAAGAATCAAAACCAAGAATGTACGTCTGTTCATTGATCAGGGGATCATCGCAGAAATACCATCCCATCGTCGTAGCCACATTTCCGAGCGTGTTTTTGGTTTCGCCAATGTGTCTCGACACATGATAGTTGGCGGCCCACACAATTATTTTTTCTTTTTGAAATTTTACAGTGGTGAGCCATTTCAGGTTTTTGGCCATCTCGTAATCCCTTACATTAAAAGCTGCACCGGAAGAATCAATCTTCTGATCGCCCTGTTCCCCTCTGTTCCATTGAATAAGATTGTCGATAATCATCATCCAATAGCTGTCTTGCGGTAACTTGTCTGCTGCCTGCTCCCTGATTTGAGATAAATAATTTCCGCACAGGACAAAGGAAGATTTGCTTTTGGGCGTTTCCATGTACCAGAACTTGAGCGAATCAATTAGCGGAATAATTTCTGAAGCGTAGTTACTCTGATGGATAATGGGCAAATTCAGCGACCGCAACACACTATCCAGTTGCCTGGAGAGATTGTGGCGTGAATATTCCAGAATCAGCTGACTGTCAAAACCAGTAACGGTCAATGGATTCGCTGTTTTCCAGGTCTTCGGAATATAATCGTATAAAAGAAGACTGCAGGTGTTACAGAGCGTCCAGACAGGAAAAATATTTTTCTTTAAAAAGCTGTCGATCATTGTCGGTTTGGTGATCTGTTCCCATCCTGTGTTCAGCGCAAAAAAATCGCTTTCAAAAGCCAGGACATTAAAACCCTTTTTCTCATGCAGATATTTTATGAGTCTTGTCTTTGCCAGGAAAGCAGGCGCGTCGCCATGATCCTGTTCACCCAGCATCAAAATCCTCGCATCGCCAATGGCTTTTCCTAATTCATTCAGGTCAGAAAAATCTGTATTGGCGGGATCGATTGAAGAAACAGATGCGGCATGTGTCTGAAC
>JBJMLU010000138.1:0-29759 GCA_045805145.1 Flavisolibacter sp.
GCTGGTGCTCATGACCTCACCATGGATATTTGATTTTGCGTATGAGGGACTTGAAACCTGGATACCTGTTATTTGGGGAACCGCTGGCATTGTCTACAGTTTGATGACCGATTATGAATTGGGATTCGATCGGCGAATTAAAATGACCACGCATCTTACACTGGACATTGTATCCGGTGTTCTGCTGGCAGCTTCTCCTTGGATCTTCGGCTTCGCAAGACAGGTGTATCTTCCACATCTTTGTTTCGGATTGTTGGAAATTATAGTGCCTATTTTGAGCAAAGATAAAGTCATGAGAAAAGCTAGTGGCTGATAGATCCTGGCTGCGAGCTGTAAGGTGCAAGCTGCGAGGAGGTGGATTTTTTCGGCAGAATGAAAAAATTGTTCCGGCTGCTTCAAATATTTTTTTTAATCAGATGTAGCCGGAAAGTTCTTCTTAATGAAAAAAAAATTATTTCAGATATCTATTAAAATTCACAACTGTCCATTCGGATTACAAAAGAATAAATTGTATGACGAACTGAATGCCAGCAACTGACTGCAAGAATAAACCGTCTTCATAAAAATTTATTCTAATTCAAGGCAGCTTCCCTCTTCTCCCAACCATCAACTGCCAACCACCAACTTTCTCTTTAGGGGTAATTCTACGGTGGGTTCATACGTAGTAACCGCAATTTTTGAATGCTTTCTTGTCCTTAACTTAGGTTATGCGCACACAACCGAGACAGCAGGATATTGATCTTTGGGAAGCGTGGATCGAGTATGAACAATTCAACAGTCATTTTGGAACCTTATATGTGTTGGGAGAAATTTTGGTTGATTCCGAAGCCACTCCGCCCTTCCTTCGAAAAAAAGAACAATCAGGCCGTCAATTGATTCTTCAAACTCAACCCTTCTATCCGGGCCGCAGCCGTAGAAAAGAAGTGCTTTATTCAGAGCCTATCAATAATCTGAATCAATATTCCTCTATTTGTATTTATGATGGTTCCTTGCTGATCGCCGAATTCGATGAAATTGAGATCCTGATCTGAAAATATCCAGGAAGATTTACAGACTGTCCCGTATGGCTTTTTCATTAGAAAAATAATTTTATGGCAGGGGGGAATTCGGTAAAAGATCCATTGGGCAATGAGATTTTTTTGGTCCATCTGTACTCAGAACCATACAAAGAAAAATTGAACGATGATAGTGTCGAACAATTTACAAAGGCCATACAAAAACCTGCCTTACTGCTGGAAGTAAATGGAAAATATAGAGAATTGTACTACCTGCGGGCCACAGACTGGGACCGGAGAATTCTGCTGGTGGCTCAATTTGTCAACAACCGCTGGGAGTCCGTACGGCATATCGACAATCCGTCTTCAGAACATTTGGCATTGGTGATGAAAAAAGGAAGACAATTGATTTGAGAAAGTTGGAAGTTGATAGTTGGTAGTTGGTAGGGAGGACAAAGGAGAGAAGAAACCAGAGCCGAAAGCGGTTGGATTATGTTATTTGGACTTCTGTGATTTTTTTATTGCTGTAGTTTTCTGAATTGTTCTGAAGGTTTATCTGCATTTCAATTCCAGCTTAACCAAATCATTAGCAAAACCTTTCACCGAATAATCGTAAACTTCGAATTCGCAATACAGTTCCGTAATACAACGTGGTTGAAATCTTAATTCAAACCTGAATTTCTTAAAGACCGCCAATAAAGAACCACAAACCAGAAACTATAAACCAGCAACTCTCCCTAATTCACCTTATAAATATTATTCCTGATCGCATACACCACGATTCCTGCTGCATTTTTGGCTCCGATCTTTTCCTGAATGCGGTCGCGATAACCTTCAATGGTGCGGATACTCAGGTGAAGCTCTCCGGCAATTTGCTTGTTCGACATTTCCTCGCAGATATACCGGATCACAGAAAATTCTCTTTCTGAAAATTCGATTTTCTTTGGTTGTCTCGCACCTCCAAAAGGACTGTGGGCGATCATGCTTGCCAGCTTTGCCGACGTGTGATTGCAATAATAATTGGATCCCTCGTGAACACTCTTGATGGCTTCAATGATTTCGTCTTTGTGCGCATTCTTAAGCAAGTAGCCCTGTGCTCCAGCTTCCAGCATGTCTACGATCAAATTCTCTTCGTCAAACATTGAAAGGGCAATTACGCCGGGTGAAGGACTGATTCTTTTTAATTCTTTGGTCACCTGCACGCCGTCCATGATGGGCATCTTGATATCGGTGACCACCACATCGGGCTTCAGCGCTATAACCAGTTTCAGTAAAGTGGCACCATCTCCGGCTTCTGCTATCAGTTGAACCGAAGGTTGTTTTCTCAACATGGCCTTGAATCCGTCTCTGAATATTTCATGATCATCGGCCAGGATGATCCTAATAGGTCTTGTCGCTTTCATTTTGCCCCATTGGTATTTCAAAAATATACGTTGTGCCCTTTCCTTTTTCAGATTCACAATACAGTTTGCCTCCAATGATCTCGGCACGGCTTATCATATTTCTCAATCCCTGCCCGTCTTCCTGCTTGAGTCGGGAATCATAAAAAAAACCAATTCCATTATCCCGGCTCGCCAGTACAATCTGGTGTTTGTCGTGTCGCAGTTCAATCAATAACTCTGTAGCCTTTGAATGTTTTATGGTATTGTGAATGATCTCCTGGATGATGCGATAAAGATTGATGGCCTGTTGCTGACTCAGTTGAATATCGGTGTACTGGAACCGGATTTGCAAAGGACTGCTCTTGCTGCAATAGGAAATAAATTCTGTGATGGCTACCTGAATTCCTTTATTCAGCAGCGAATTTGGCATCAGGTTGAATGAGATGTCCCGCATACGTTGAACCAGATCATCAATCAACACATTTGTTTCCTGCAATACCTGCCGGTCATCTTCTGCACTGACATCAAGGCTACTGAGCCGAAGTTTTACAGCAGAAAGAACAGGTCCTACTTCATCATGAAGGTCGGCCGACATCCTTGATCGCTCTTTTTCCAAAGTGGTGATTTCAGTTAACAGGCTTTGGCGGTACAATTGGATGCTGGTTCTGTGCTGTCGGATAATGGAAACAATGAAATAGGTAATAATGATACCCAATACCAAACAGATGATCAGAACTGCAGTGTAAAAGCTTGTTTCTTTCGCATCCATATAATGGCCAGGCTGTATATTAAATTACAGAAGAAATTGACCCAATATAAAATTTCAAACACTTTTCTTCTGAAGTCCTTGCTGATCCTCGGACCACTGATCCAAAAAGATTCTACCAGAATCATATAGGTAAAGAAGATCACAATACCTGCGCAAATGAGAAATACCGGATTTTTCAGGATCTCCTCTTCTCTGATCAGAATATCATTGATGGTGGTGATGGCCAGCAGAACTACGGTAAAGGAACAAACAATATTGAAATAGGAATTAAAATTTTCTCCAAAATGGTGGATAACAAAATTATCTCCTACCCAGACCAGGGCAAATAAGAAAAACAGGGCAAGGAAAAATGATTTGAGTCTCCTGAACCTTCCCATTTTTTTAAAGAACCATAACAGCAAAAACGATTCGCAAAGGCTATAGATATTATTGTTGATGATATTGAAGTGACCATCCATTACCAGAAAAAAACCCAGGAGCTCATTGATGCAGGCCAGCCACACAAGGTAAATAAATGGATAAAATTCTCTCCTGATCTGGCCAAAACGAAGAATGGCCAGTATGCCTCCAAGGAGAATACTGAAGGTGAGTACATAGCTTAATACAAAACCCATGAAAGAGTTTTAGGGTGTGGTCAGGGGCGAATCGGGCGGACATACATCAGGACATCTTGTCCCTTGTTCAATGATATCACCGTTCGTAGGATCTGTAGTCGTGTCGCTGGCTGCAAGCGTTGATGCACTCGCCGACTTTGCCTGTGTGTTGGTGATCATGTCCTCATTGTTTTCATTGACTCCGACGATCACTACCCTGATCTGCATATTGTCGTCCATGGCAAAGTAAACACGAAGTCCCACACAACCAGGTTTTGCCAGCACCTGGTCGAATGCCGAGCGGTCAAAGGTTTCACTAATAGGCAGGCTTCCTGCTTTTTTATAGGGAGCTGCCAGGATCTGCTCTTTTTTATCCTTGAAGTTCCGGATCATTTTTTTGGCATCCGCCAGCGGGATGTGATGTTTGTTGGCCATAATTTGAGTATAGGTGGTTGAATGGTACAATTTGCTATTTAAAAAGCATTTAAAAAACCGTAGTACTACCTGAAGGGTGTAGTAGTACTACTTTAATCAGCATATTTGGCGCGAAGTTTTTGAGGGCGCAAGGGGATGAAGGACAGTTTTAATTTTGCAGAACTTATAAAAAAATCTCTGGGAAACCTTCGCGTTCTTCTTTCTCTGCGGTTAGCCTCGAAATTCCTGTTCGCCCCGCCACCGCAGGGTGCTGGCCGTACGTTCCCTCCGTCCTCAAAAACTTCCGGACTTCCATCCCGGCACGAGATTTTCAAGGATTT
Organism: Flavisolibacter sp.; assembly: GCA_045805145.1. GTDB lineage: Bacteria > Bacteroidota > Bacteroidia > Chitinophagales > Chitinophagaceae > Flavisolibacter. The sequence continues at coordinate 4,495 of JBJMLU010000138.1, forward strand.
ATAAAACAGAGTTATGAGCCAAGAAAGAAATCAGGGGCGCCAGGATGACCAGGGGCGCGACCTCAATGCAAACAGACTGGAAAGAGAATCCTCGCTTCCCAATGACCTTCCTGATTCAGCGGGAGATCAGGAAAAACTACAACCAGACGAAACCTATATTGACCTTCCTGATGTGAAAGATATCCCGGGACAGGAATTTGTTCATGTTCCTGCAGTAAGCGCTATTGGAGATACCACCATTTCCTCTGATGATGAAGAAGGAAGGGATGTTTTTGATCGCGATGACAGCGAATCCTTCAGAAGAGGCAACAGTGCTGATGTTGGCAGGGATGAAAAAAGGGCCCTGGATCAGACCGACTTCCTCCCTACCCGCGACGAACAAAATCTGCAAGATGCCCGAATGGATAATGTAGATTTTCAGAATGAACCACTGAACGAACGCAGTTTTGGAGAACAAAGAAGCGGCAGCGATATGGACATACCGGCTGGCGATGATGAAGCAGGCGGCTCTTCCGAATAAAAGACAGACCAGCTCCTGACAAACATCCAAAATCGGTGACAGCATTTCAGCAAACATGCAATTTTTACAGAATCCTGCCGGCTGGTACTGCGCTTGTTGTGAGAAAATCGTTCATTGATATTGTTTCAATCTTTAAACTAAGGAGGTTACTATGTCAATTATCAGAAGGAACGATCTTTTTCCAGCCATGTACAGTCTATTTGATGACATGCTGACCCGCGATCTCTGGGGTTCCAACAATTCATCTACCAACACCACCATTCCGGCGGTAAACCTCCGGGAGACGAATGACAACTTTGTTGTAGAAATGGCCGCTCCGGGCATGAGCCGCGAAGATTTTAAAGTGGAATTGGATGGAAACATGCTGACCATCTCCAGTGAAAAAAACGAAGAGCGTGAACAAAAAGATGGCGAGCGCTTTACCAAGAAAGAGTTCAGCTATCAGTCCTTCCAACGTTCTTTCCAGTTACATAAGGAAGTGGTAGATGCCGACAAGATCGAGGCCAAATATGAAAACGGTGTATTGCACCTCGTAATTCCGAAAAAGGAAGAGGTAAAACAAAAGCCCCCGAAAACAATTCAGATAAACTAAAAGTCCCGTTTGGGACTTTTTAGTTATGGTTCGTAGTTTTTATAAATATTAAAACCAGCAGGAATTCTCCCCAAATTTTAAGGGCTCTCACTACCAGAGACGAACTTAACTATCAAACAAAAATTCTCTTTGCAGCTTTGCGCCTTGGCGTGAAACTTCCCGGGCCTATCAAGACATTCCGTCAAAGTTTGCGTCCTACTTCACTGCGGTTGCTTCATATGTCTCCCCATAATGATTTATTTTCGCGAAAATCTGAACACATGAGAAGTATCCTTCTGCTTTTATTTTTCATTCCCCTTCTAACGATTGCACAAAAAAAACAGATCACTCTAGAAGACATTTACAAAAAAGGAACCTTCCGCAATGAATTTGTTTCCGGCTTTACCGCTCCCGAGGACGATAGTCTTTTCGACCCTCAGAATGTTGTAGATGAATCCGGAAAAAAAATCGACACCCGTGAGTACCAGGTAAGCTCCGACAAAAAAAGAATTCTGTTCTTCAACGGGCGTGAACCCATTTACCGGCGTTCCTCCAGGTCCACAGTATATGTGTACGATGTTGCGTCGAAAAAATCTCTTCTCCTCAATCAGAACAAACTCCTCCATCCTACTTTCTCTCCCGACGGAAGTAAGCTGGCCTATGTGATGGACAACAACCTGTATGTCTATGATTTTAATTCGGGTAAGACTACAGCGGTTACCACCGATGGTAAATGGAACAATATCATCAACGGCAACTGCGACTGGGTGTATGAAGAAGAATTTGAATTTACCCGAGCATTTCAATGGAGTCCCCAGGGCGACTACCTCGCCTATTATAAATTTGACGAAAGTAAAGTGAAGGAATATGAATTCACCATCTTCGATGATTCGTACAACAAACAGTACAGTTATAAATATCCCAAAGCAGGTGAAGAGAATTCAAAAGTAGAGATCCATATTTATAATCTCACCAATGGACAAGATGTGAAGGCCAAATACCTGCAAGGTGATATTTATATTCCCCGGATCAAGTGGACCCAGCAGGACGACAAGCTTGTGGTGTACTGGATGAACCGCCATCAGAATGATTTGAAATTATTGCTCACTGACGCAGCAACCGGAGATCTCCAAACCATGTACGAGGAAAGCAATAAATATTATGTGGAGATCAATGATAACTGGTGGTTCCTCAAGGACGCAAAGAATTTCATTTTTACCAGTGAGATGAATGGATACAATCAGTTGTATCTCTACAGCATCGATGGCAAGAAGAAAGTGCAGATCAGCAAAATGAAATATGATATTGCCAGTGTGGAAGGAGTGGATGAAAAAAACAGGCTGGTCTACTATTCGCTTGCCTATCCAACCCCAATGGACCGAAACCTTTTTGTGAGTGACTTTGATGGAAAAACTACTTCCATGCTTACAAGCGGACCTGGATGGCACCGCATCGAAATGAATCCGCAATTCACACAGTACTACGATTACTATTCCACCATCAATACACCCCAGACTGTGACGCTCTATGATATCAGCAAAAACAAAAAAGGAATTGTGGCCTTTCAAAATAAAAAGGTCAATGAAAGTGCAAAACTTAAATCAGTGCTCGATCAATACTCATTAGGCACGGCCGAATTCATAAAGGTTCCCAATTCCAAAGGAGATACGCTGAATGGATGGATGCTGAAACCAGCAAACTTCGATCCTTCGAAAAAATATCCGGTACTGTTTTGCAATTATGGAGGTCCCGGCTCCCAACAGGTAGCGAACCGTTTTGGTACAGTGAGTATGTGGCATCAATTGCTCGCGCAAAACGGGTTCATTATCGTGAGCGTTGACAATACAGGAACAGGTTATCGTGGCGAAGAGTTCAAAAAGAAAACTTATCTGCAGCTCGGAAAGTTTGAAATTGAAGACCAGATTGACGCGGCGAAGTACCTCGGTACACTACCTTATGTTGACAAGGACAGGATTGGTCACTGGGGTTGGAGCTTTGGTGGTTTCATGAGTTCTCTCGCCATCACCAAGGGCTCTGATGTGTTCAAGGCTGCAGTTGCTGTAGCACCTGTTACATCCTGGCGTTTTTATGACAATATTTATACGGAAAGATATATGCGCACGCCAAAGGAGAATCAGCAAGGTTATGATGAAAATGCTCCCTTAAATTTTACTGACAGGATCCGGGGTAGATTCCTGCTCATTCAAGGTACCGCAGATGATAATGTGCATTTTCAAAACAGCGTGGAACTGGTGAAGGCGCTGGTGAAAAGCAATATTGATTTTGAAAGCGCTTACTATCCCAACAAGAATCATGGAATTTCAGGACAGGCAGACAACACTACCTTTCATCTATATAGTAAAATGACCAATTGGCTGTACAGGAATCTCAGAGATGACCACGCCCCGGTGGGGACCAACCAGAATACAGGCAACAAAACTTTCTGATCGAAGAACAGTTTATCCTAGAGGCTTCACACGAAGCCTCTTTTTTTGTGCGCGATCATTGACATGTGAACTCATTCATCAGAAGATGCTTTGTATAGTCCCATCTCTGCGATGTGCGCTTGCTTTCTTGTTTTCAGCACCGTAAATCTGACTTTGGAAGCGTTAACTACAGGAAAGCGAAGCAATCGTTTGTAGCCGATAGTTGTGAACTGTTCAATTTCCTGCCAGTTCTTTCCATCCCAATATTCGAGCAGGGCACTGCCTACGCGTTGTCCCTTGCTGATGTCTTCTTGGAAACAGGCGCGGTCGAAGACAAGGTTTTTTTTGAAATTGATCACAATTGATTCATTAGCGTTCAATACTGCACATGTATGCACATCGCCATCAGTGAGTTCTTTTTTTGTGATGCCCGCAAGCAGGTTCGTATGAAAACTCTCATTAAGTATTTTACGGAATTCAAGAATGCTTTGGAGATCGGGCTCAGAAAAAATGCCATCGCGGTTCGGCGGAATATTCAAAAGAAGGAGGCTGTTTCTTCCAACAGAAGTATAATAAAGATCAACAAGCTGTTTGCCCGATTTTACTTTCTGGTCCTCTGAAGGATGATAAAACCAGCCTGGCCGAATGGATACATCCGTTTCAGGAGCCATCCACAACTTTCCTGCAGCATCACCCTGATTTAAATAGGAAGCATCTGCTTTTCCAGGCGACATTCCTTCTGTGTTGATGGTGGACCAACAGGTGTTGCCTGCATTACCCGATTCATTACCCACCCAGCGAACATCGGGACCTACATCAGAAAACAAAACCGCCGTGGGTTGCAATTGCCGAACGAGTTTCCAATAACCTTCAAAATCATATTGCATATCCTTTGCATTGCTGCCTTTGGCTCCATCAAACCATACTTCGGAAATCGTTCCATAATTGGTGAGCAATTCTCTGAGCTGATTCTTGAAATATTCATTGTATGCAGCCGTACCATAGCTGGCTTCATGACGGTCCCAGGGAGAAAGATAAAATCCAAACTTCAATCCATTGGCCTTGCAGGCTTCAGAAATCTCGCGCACCACATCACCCTTGCCATCTTTCCAGGTACTGTACTTCACAGAATGATTGGTAAATGCTGAAGGCCAGAGACAAAATCCATCATGATGTTTGGCAGTAAGAATCACCATTTTAAATCCGGCTTCTTTGAGTGCCTTAATCATTTTACCGGCGTCAAAATGAAGTGGATTGAAAACCGACGGACTTTCCGTTCCATCTCCCCATTCCTTATCAGTAAAAGTATTGACGGTGAAATGGAGAAATGCATTGGTCTCCATCTGCTGCCAGTCCATTTGGCGCTGGCTGGGTTTTGGAAGGGACTGCGCCTGATTTTTTATTCCCGCGAGGAAAAATAAAAAAAGAAAAATCATTTTTATGCGGGTCAGCTTGTTCATGCCCCTTTCTTTGATTTAAAAGTTACTACGATTTTTTTTAATCCAACACCAACAACGCCCCAACATATTTGTCTGCGAAAACATCTGCTCCCTCCTTTCTCCGCGGTTAGAAAAAAACTTCAATCCTGAAACTCGAACTCTTAAGAACACACTAGCCAGCGAGCCCACGCCGAAGGCTACGACAAAGAAGCTCACAGCTCAAAGCTAATTGCTAGCAGCTTCTCTCAACTTCCCCATCGAAATGAAGAATGATCAAGGCCCGCAAGATCAAGTACACGGTTCGTAACCGTAGCCGCTGCTTCTTCGAGTGTTTTTGGTTGACTATAAAAAGACGGCGAGGCAGGACAGATAATGCCGCCCGCAAGCGTAACCGTTTCCATGTTACGAATATGAATCAGGTTATAAGGTGTATCCCGGACAACGAGAATGAGTTTTTTTCTTTCCTTCAACATCACGTCTGCTCCCCGGGAAATCAGGTCACTGGAAACACCCGAGGCAATTCTGCCCAGGGTTCCCATTGAACAGGGAATGATAATGAGTCCATCATATTTGGCAGAACCCGAAGCAAAGGGCGCTGTAAAATCAGTAGTGGAGAAATAACGCGCAGCAAACTGTTTATACGATTGATCACCCAGTTCTGTTTGCCATACCTGCTTTGCATTATCTGTAAGCACCACGGAAAGCTCCGCAATCTGCCCGGTGCACTGCACCAGCTGTTGCAGCAACAATCTTGCATATATAGAACCACTGGCTCCTGTAATGGCTACAGCTATTTTTTTCATTACTAATGGAAAGTTAAGGTATTGGGATATCAGATGGAATTGGGAATTGGGAATTAGGAATTAGGCAGGGACCAGATCTCTATGAAATGATCAGTCCATGAAATCCATATTTAGTCTATGAAATCCGTGATTATGAAATCTGTGATATAGAGAATTCTCCGCGGAGAAGGGAGAGCGCAGAGAGTTTTCGCCGTTATAAAAAATTTCCCCTTCAAAACCTTACCCTTAAAAACACACTATTTCCACACCGTTCCCGCCGTAGGCTACACCCAGGAAAAACTAGCAGCCAACAGCTCTCAGCTAGCAGCTCTCTCTCACACTTTCCCAAATTGTTTTCGGATAAGATTCAATGCGCTTCCGGCTTTGAACCATTCAATTTGCTGCTCGTTGTAAGTATGATTCAGCTTGACCTTGTCTGTAGTGCCGTCTGCATGATGCAGGACCATCGTGAGTTGTTTGCCCGGAGCAAAATCAGTAAGACCGGTGATATCTACCTGGTCGTCTTCCTGAATTTTATCGTAGTCATCCTTGTTGGCAAAAGTGAGGGCCAGCATACCTTGTTTTTTCAGGTTGGTCTCATGGATCCGCGCAAAACTTTTTACAATGATGGCACGTACACCAAGGTGACGGGGTTCCATCGCGGCATGCTCTCTTGAAGAACCTTCACCATAATTTTCATCACCAATCACTACCGCCCCAAGGTTCGCAGCTTTATAAGCTCTTTGTGTTGCCGGTACCGGTCCATACGAACCGGTCAACTGATTCTTTACGCTATCGGTCTGGTTGTTGAAGAAATTGACAGCTCCGATCAGCATATTATTTGAAATATTATCGAGGTGTCCGCGGTATTTGAGCCAGGGTCCCGCCATGGATATATGATCTGTAGTGCACTTTCCTCTAACCTTGATGAGCAAACGAAGATCGTTCAGGTCTTTACCTTCCCAGGCAGGGAAAGGACTTAAGAGTTGCAGTCGCTGTGAATCTGTTTTCACCACCACTGGAATTCCCTTGCCGTTTTCAGCGGGCGCCTGGTATCCGGCATCTTCTACATGAAATCCCTTGGGCGGAAGTTCATAACCCTTGGGTTCATCGAGCATCACTTCCTGGCCTTTTTCATTGGTAAGTTTATCCTTTAGTGGATTGAAAGAAAGCCTTCCTGCAATGGCGTACGCGGTAACAATTTCGGGAGAAGCTACAAAAGCATGCGTGGAAGAAAGTCCATCATTTCTTTTTGCAAAATTCCTGTTGAACGAAGTAACGATGGTATTCTTGCGGTTGGGATCATCAATATGCCTTGCCCATTGTCCGATACAGGGACCACAGGCGTTAGCGAGGATGATTCCACCAATTTCATCAAAGGTTCCGAGATAACCATCTTTTTCAATGGTAAAGCGAACGAGCTCCGATCCCGGGGTCACGGTGAATTCACTTCTTGTTTTCAACCCTTTCTTTTTCGCCTGCGCTGCAATGGAAGCAGACCGGCTGATGTCTTCATAAGAAGAATTGGTGCAGGAACCTATCAGCGCCACTTCAATGGTATCAGGCCATCCGTTTGCTGCAACAGCTTCCGCCATCTTCGAAATAGGAGTGGCCAGGTCAGGAGTAAACGGACCATTCACGTGCGGTTCCAGTTCGCTGAGGTTGATCTCAATGAGCTGGTCATAATATTTTTCAGGATTGGCATATACTTCATCATCGGGACGAAGATTTTGCCTTACCGTATCGGCAAGTTTGGCCACTTCTTCTCTGCCCGTTGCTTTCAGATAAGCCGCCATTCTTTCATCATAAGTAAACAAAGAACAGGTAGCACCAATCTCGGCACCCATGTTACAGATCGTAGCTTTTCCGGTAGCGCTCATGCTGTCTGCACCTTCGCCGAAATATTCCACGATGGCACCCGTGCCGCCTTTCACTGTGAGTATGCCGGCCACTTTCAGGATCACATCTTTTGGAGCAGTCCATCCACTTAATTTACCAGTGAGCTTCACGCCAATGAGTTTGGGCATTTTCAGTTCCCAGGGAATTCCGGCCATTACGTCCACGGCATCAGCACCACCTACGCCAATGGCAATCATACCCAGTCCGCCCGCATTGGGTGTATGTGAATCTGTTCCGATCATCATGCCTCCGGGAAAAGCATAGTTTTCGAGCACTACCTGGTGAATGATGCCTGCACCGGGTTTCCAGAAACCAATCCCATATTTATTGGAGATCGAAGAAAGAAAATCATATACTTCACGGTTGGTATCGATGGCAGTACTCAGGTCTTCTTTGGCACCTACCTTGGCCTGGATCAGGTGATCGCAGTGAACGGTGGATGGAACAGCAACACGGTCGCGGCCGCAGGTATCGAATTGAAGAAGGGCCATTTGTGCGGTAGCATCCTGCATGGCTACGCGGTCGGGTGCGAAATCAACATAATCTTTTCCGCGTTCGTATATTTTTGCAGAGGGTTTGAAGGAATGGGCATAGAGGATTTTTTCGGCAAATGTCATAGGACGGTTGAGTAATTTTTTGGCCGCCGCAACCTTTAATGGGAGTTCAGTATATACTTTTTTGATCAAGTCCAGGTCGAAAAGCATGGTAAAATTTTTATGGTTGAGACTGACGCAGGCATTTTCTTTGCAGCCTGCTTTAAAAGTGGTGCGAAGTTACTAAAAACAGGTTAAGATTGGGGCTTGAGAGGTTGAAGGAAAGGCCAAAAGAATCTATATTAGTTGTATGAACCGGTTGAAAAATTTTATTGAGTGGCAGGCTTTCGGCGTACTCTCTGCCATCGGTGAAAGAATGGGCATTGCTACCAGCCGTATTCGCATGTGGTTCATGTATACGTCACTGCTCACCCTGGGTTCACCCATCATCATTTATATGATCCTTGCATTTTGGATGAATATGAAACGCTATATCTGGTATGCCAGAAGAAATCCGTTGAAATATTTGTGAAGAGAAAGCTGTTAGCTATTGGCTGTTCGCTGTGAGCTGAGAGCTTCGAGCGGCGAAAAAATTACAACGAATTTAGGGAGACGTTGATTATCTCTTGTTATACGTAATAACATATAGACACAATCCATTCAGAACTCACGGCTCGTGGCCAACAGCGAAAAGCCAACAGCCAACAGCTCGTTTTACACCAGCTCCTTTAACTTTTCCACCACCCGATCAACTTCCTCTTTTGTATTGTATTTGCTGAAAGAAAAACGAACGGTTTGTTTGTCGGTGCGGTTGAGGGCCTTCATCACGTGTGAACCGGCATCAGCACCACTGCTGCAGGCAGAGCCTCCCGAAGCGCAGATATGATTGATGTCGAGGTTCATCAAAAGAAAATCAGATTTTTCAGACTTCGGAAAACATACGCTTAGCACTGTGTACAACGAATTCGCACCGCAGTTGAAACTTACTCCTTCGATATTCTTTTTGAGCTGGTCGGCCATGTAATGTTTCAGTCCGTCAATATAAGTGCCGGTCTTTTCATAGTCGCGCATGGCGATCTCGAGGGCTTTGGCAAATCCTACGATGCCATATACGTTCTCTGTGCCGGCGCGAAGATTCCGCTCTTGTCCACCGCCGAATATAAAAGGTTGAATCCGCACGTTATCATTAACGTAAAGAATGCCCACACCTTTGGGGCCATGAAATTTATGTCCTGCTGCTGAAATAAAATGAACAAAAATCTCGCTCAGGTTGATCGGATAATGTCCCACCGTTTGCACGCAATCTGAATGAAAGATCGCGTTGTTTTTCCGGCAAAGCTCACCTACTTTTTTTATGGGCAGCAAAACACCGATCTCATTGTTGGCGTGCATCAGGCTCACCAGGCATTTTTTTCCAGTTGCTGTTTGTTCTTCCAACTGTTGTTCCAAATCTTTTAGGTCAACATGCCCATCTTCTTTCAGGGCTACATAACTAACAGAAACATTTTTACTTTGACCATAGTGTTCTACGGTATGAAGGACCGCGTGGTGCTCGATGGCAGAAGTAATGATATGGGTGCACCCAAGGTCGCGAAGGGAAGCGGCGATGGCGGTGTTGTTACTTTCTGTTCCTCCGCTGGTAAAAAATATAGAACCTGGCTTTACGCCCAGAGTCTTTGCTACTGACTTTCGCGCATTTTCAATTGCCAGCCGGGTTTCTCTTCCATAAGAATAAATGGAAGAAGGATTTCCAAAATGTTCGGTCATATAGGGCAGCATGGCTTCCAGCACTTCGGGGTCAAGCGCCGTCGTTGCCGCATTGTCAAAATAGATCCGCTGGTCCTGCAATTTTTGCGAACCATTCTCCAAAACGTTTTTTGAAACTGTCTGCTGCATGGATAGAGAAACTATGGGGGCGCAAGATACGTTTTTGTAGGTATTAAGGTATTGGGGTACTAAGGTATTGAGGTGGAATTGGGAATTGGGAATTAAGAATTGGGAATTAGGAATTGGGAATTAGGAATTAGGGAGAGAGCTAACTGCGCAGAAGAGAGAGGGCAGAAAGTTTTCGCAGTTAGAAAAAAATTTTTCTTTAAAAACCTTACCCTTAAAAACACACTATTTCAACACCGATCTCGCCGTAGGCTACACCCTTGAAAAACTAGCAGCTAACAGCTCTCAGCTAACAGCTTTTCTCTCACGCACTACATTCCCTGATATCCTGCATCAATCTTTTGGCAATATTGTTTGCTGTAGTTTCAAAACTGCTCTCGGCATAAATGCGGATGATGGGCTCTGTGTTGGAAGTGCGCAGGTGTACCCAGTCTGAGTCGAATTCGATCTTGAGTCCATCCTCAGTATTCATGGGATTGTTGCGGTACTTGGTTTTGATCTTGTTGAAAATTGCATTTACATCCAATCCATTTTCCAGTTCGATCTTGTTTTTGGAAATAAAATAATCGGGATAATTTCCACGGAATGATTTCAGTCCTTTTTTAAATCCGGCGAAATGCGACAGGAACAATGCAATGCCGATCAGTGCATCCCTTCCATAGTGAAAGTCGGGAACAATGATGCCGCCGTTTCCTTCACCACCAATCACTGCGTCCACTTCCTTCATCTTCTTCACCACATTCACTTCGCCTACTGCAGAAGGAAAATAATCTCCTCCTCTTTTCTGTGTGATCTCTTTGAGCGCTTTGGTACTGCTCATATTGCTCACCGTATTGCCCACAATATTCTGCAGAATAAAATCGGCAACGGCAACCAGTGTGTATTCTTCTCCAAACATGCTTCCATCTTCACACACAAAGCAAAGACGGTCCACATCCGGATCCACTGCGATGCCGAAATGAGCATTTTGTTTGACCACTTCATTACTCAGCGAAGTAAGGTGTTCGGGCAGGGGCTCGGGATTGTGTGCAAACCTACCGTTCACTTCTCCATTCAATACAATCACTTCTGCCACGCCCAGCTGACGAAGCAGTTGCGGCACAACCAGTGCTCCGGTGGAGTTGATGCAATCGACCACTACCTTGTATTGTTTTTTTTCAATTGCCGCCTGGTTGATCAAAGGATAGTCCAGCACCATGTCAATGTGCTTCTGAAGATAATTGTTGTCCCTGATCACCTTTCCCAATTTATCTACTTGTGCAAATCCAAGTGCCTCGGTCTGAGCGCGGCTCATGATGTCGGCACCGATATGCGCGTCTATGAATTCACCTTCGCGGTTCAACAGTTTGAGCGCGTTCCATTCCTGTTGATTGTGACTGGCTGTAATGATGATGCCTCCATCGGCTCCTTCTTTTTTTGTGGCTATTTCAACTGTGGGGGTAGTTGATAATCCAAGGTCCAGTACATCCACACCCAGACTCACGAGAGTATTGATCACGAGCTGGCTCACCATTTCTCCACTGATCCTTCCATCACGTCCAACAACAATCCGGGTGGGAATGGATTTGTCTTCCCTCCATTCTGCAATGATGTTGCCATATGCGGCAGTAAAACGGACAATGTCTATGGCTGTTAACGATTGACCAGGTCTTCCACCAATAGTTCCTCTGATACCGGATATGCTCTTAATCAATGCCACGAATGAAAATTTAGGGTGGCAAAAATACGGTATTAAGGTGTAGGGACTGAATCTTATACCTGCAGTTGCCCATTACTTTTGTAAAAAATTGGCAATGTCGGCAAGGGAATGGTACAAAGAATGGTTCAATTCACCTTTTTATCACAAGCTCTACTTTGAACGCGATGAAGAGGAAGCGCAAAACTTCATCCGCAAACTGGTGGAGTATCTGAGGCCTCCTGCAGGATCAAGGGTGTTGGATGTAGCTTGTGGAAGAGGAAGGCATAGTATCTTCCTCGAAAAAATGGGATATGATGTGACCGGGATCGATCTTTCGCAGGTAAGCATTTCCTATGCAAAGCAGTTCGAAAACGATCACCTCCATTTTTATCAGCATGATATGCGCCTTCCCTGCTGGATCAACTATTTTGATTATGCTTTTAATTTTTTTACTTCATTCGGATATTTTGCCACGCGTCGCGAAAACGATGACGCCGTTGGCTCTGTTGCCAGAAGCCTGAAACCCACCGGCATGTTGTTGTTTGATTATCTCAATGTTCATTACGCAGAAGAACACCTGGTTCACAACGAGCAGAAAAAAATTGGAGAAACGAACTACGAAATCCACCGCTGGATGGATGGACACCATTTCTATAAAAAGATCCAGATCACAGATCCTTTGCTGGAGCAAGCCCTTTCTTTTACAGAAAAAGTGGCCAAACTGAGTCTTGGCGATTTCACCGACATGCTTTCTTTTCAGGGGATGCAGGTAGTGAATGTATTTGGTGATTACTCATTGGGTTGTTATCATATCCGCAATACTCCGAGAATGATTGTGCTGGCGAAAAAATTTAATCGTTGATTTATTAATCTGATGAAGGGTTAAATGAAACCTAATTGAGTTTGAAGGGGTTTTATAAAAAGACATAAACACAAAGAACTCCGCAAACTGCCGGCAGATGGCCGCGAATCTTTTTATCATATTAAGTGTGACTTTTTTCTCTGCGTTGCCTGCAGTCTTTGCTCTGTCCGCGTTTCAATAAACTCCTTCGCATCTTTGCCTCTTTGCGTCTTCACGTAAAACAAATCATGTTTACATTTGCGCCATGTTAGAGATCTCAGACCGTGGCCGGCAGGTGCCTCCTTCACCCATCAGGAAACTGGTGCCCTATGCAGAAGCTGCAAAGAAAAAAGGAACAAAAGTCTATCATCTCAATATCGGTCAGCCTGATATTGAAACGCCGCCTTCCATTCTGGATGCTGTGCGTCATGCAGACATCCGCGTGTTGGAATACAGCCACAGCGCAGGCAATGAAAGTTACCGTCGCAAATTGGTCAGCTATTATAAATCGGTGGGCATTCAGGTTACATCCGATCAGATCCTCGTAACAACTGGCGGATCGGAGGCCATCATGTTTGGTTTTTTCTCCTGTCTTAATCCTGGTGATGAAGTAATTATTCCCGAACCTTTTTATGCAAACTACAATGGCTTTGCTGTTGCTGCAGGCGTTCAGGTGGTGCCCATCACCTCCCGGATTGAAAATGGATTTGCCCTGCCTCCCATATCCGATTTTGAAAAACTGATCACGCATCGCACCAGGGCCATGGTCATTTGTAGTCCCAATAACCCTACTGGATATTTATACAGTCGCCAGGAAATGGAAGACCTGAAGACGATCTGCCTTCAACACCATCTCTATTTGTTTTCCGATGAAGCTTACCGTGAATTTTGCTACTCCGGCGAATATGTGAGTGCCATGCACCTGAGTGGAATGGACGAACATGTGGTACTGATGGATACCATCAGTAAAAGATACAGTGCTTGCGGTGCGAGGCTTGGAGCCTTCGTTACAAAAAACAAGAAGGTTTATGAAGTTGCCATGAAGTTCGCGCAGGCTCGCCTCAGTCCACCCGGACTGGCACAGATCATGGGGGAAGCAGCGGTTGATCTTCCAGCTTCTTATTTTGACGGGCCCAAGGCGGAATACCTGGCTAGAAGAGATCTGTTGGTAGGACGGTTGAATGCCATGCCAGGAGTTTTTTGTCCCAAACCAGGAGGTGCTTTTTATGCGATGGCTCAATTACCTATTGATGATTCGGACCGATTCTGCCAGTGGCTCCTGGAATCTTTTTCTTACCAAAACCGTACAGTGATGCTGGCTCCTGCCACCGGATTTTATGGAACGCCTGGACTGGGCAAACAAGAGGTGCGCCTGGCCTACGTTCTCAATGTAAAAGATTTAAGCGATGCCATGGACTGTTTGGAAAAAGCGCTACAGGAATATCCTGGCAGAAAAGAAATCAAGACCATGGTGAATGCGGGAATAGTTTTGTAGGGAGTCGGGAGTTCAGAGTTCAGAGTTCAGAGTTCAGAGTTCAAAGTTCGGAGTTCGGAGTTCAAAGTTCACAGTTAAGAGTTCAAAGTTGACAGGTCAGTATCCGTCATCTCTCTACTTTTCTACTAACTACCAACTGTCAACTACCAACTTCTCTTGTGGACTATTTTCCACTCATCTCAATTTTTTTTATGAGAGGTGCAGGAAAGCAGTGGGTTTTTATAAAGAAGCAACGTCAGCGGTTGAGGCATAATAATTGCAAAAATTGATGGGTACCTAAAAATTTAAAAACGTAAAATAAAATTTATGGCAAACGAACAATACGGAAGCTGGCATGCAGACAATGAATTCCAACCCCTTTCCGGAAGTGGTGTAGTGAATGTAGGACAGGGTGAGCGGATCGCCAGTGCTGCCATAGGCGGATGGCTCCTGGCCTCTGGCCTCAACAGCCTCTTAAAAAATCCTATTAATGGACTGGTTAAAACTGCACTGGGCGGTTATCTGTTGTATCGTGGTGCCTCCGGTCATTGCGCCGTTTATTCCTCGTTGGGAAAAACAAAAGGAATTTCCCAGACTCCGGCCATCAATATCCGCACTGGTTTGATTGTAAACAAACCCAAAGAAGAAGTATATTCTTTCTGGCGCAAGCTCGAAAATCTACCTCTTTTCATGAAACACCTCGCCGCTGTAACGGAGATCGACGCCAAACATTCTCATTGGGAAGCCATGGTACCCGGCAATATTGGAAAAATAAAATGGAATGCCGAGATCGTAAAAGAAGAACCCAATTATCTGATTGGGTGGCAGTCCATACCCAATTCCATGATCAACAATGCAGGCAAGGTTATGTTCCATGACGCATTGGGTGGAGAAGGCACAGAACTGGAAGTGGTGATCAGTTATCATCCTCCTGCCGGAGAAATTGGTGCAGGACTGGCCAAGGTGCTCACACCTGTATTTGAAAAAATGATCCGCCAGGATGTGATGAATTTTAAAGACTATATCGAAACAAAATACAACGGCGGAAAAAATTCTTCCAACACCAATAATAATCCCAACATCCTGCGCACTGAAAAAGAGAGTGTTCAGGAAGGAAATAATAATCCGCAGAATCAGTTTGTCAAATAATTCGTGAGCGGATCTTCTGTTCTGCCTCCTGCAGAATTGCTGCATATTGATGGAGGTCCAGATGCGAAAATTTCAAGGGTGGTGCAGGTGCCGGATCATATTCATTGAGCCGGAGCTTCCACCACCCTACTTTATGCCAGCTATGGAGTTTGTATCCAACATGATCATAGAGGGCAAAAAATTCAAAGCCCAGTCGTTCGTGAATCCTTACACTTGCATCATTGGGAAGTGTAATGCCCGCATACGCGGTGCGCATACCCTGAACCGTGAGCAATGCAAAAAGGGCTTTATATAATTGGCTGCCGACTCCTTTTCCTTTATAATCCGGATGGATGTACACCGAACACTCGCAAGTCCATTGATAGGCTTCCCGTTCCCTGTGCGAAGACGCATAGACATACCCTGCCACCTTACCATCCAGCTCACATATGATCCAGGGAAATTTCGTCAGGCAGGCATCAATTCTTTTCTCCATTTCCTGCACGGAAGGAACCTCCGATTCAAAACTGATGGACGTTGCCAAAACATATGGCGCATAAATATCTATAATAGCCGGCGCATCGGCGGGAGCCGCGATTCTAACCTCCATAAAGAAGTTTCAGAAAAGATACATCTGCCAGGAATAAGTCGTAAACAAATTGCAATTACATCCTCAAAAATTGAATGGATTTTCCTTGCTGCCGGGAGAAAGTTGAACTATGATTGACCTGGGAGATCTGCGCTAATGCTTCAGCGCCGAGTACGGATTGAATAATATTTACTTCGATTGTTTAAAAGAGAAAACCCTCCGGAAAATCTGAAGGGCTTTTAGTACCGAGGAGCAGACTTGAACTGCCGACCTCAGGGTTATGAATCCTGTGCTCTAACCAGCTGAGCTACCTCGGCCTGAAGGGTGGCAAAAATATGAATTCATAGCATCAGGATGAAATCAAATTTTATATAAAGTATGCCGGAAATCGGATCGGCTCCTTTAGAACATACAACTTAGAAAAACTGTCATATGCATTGAATCCAGCTGCAAACCAATAGCCAACAGCTACAGGCTAAAGCCTAAAGATCTCGCAGCTCTGAGCTCTCCGCTCTCAGCTTTCTCCCATCTACAATTCATTCCCGTTTTGCCTCAATTCATGCCCCGGAATCTCCTGTGCACGTCCTTGCATTGCCCATCTGTTCAGGAAAGGCAGTAATTTGTATATACAATGCCCAGGTCCCTCAAAATTCCTGCTTACCATAGTAAAGACCTCGCCGTAATGGTAGCGAGCATGCTACCCATGGCCATGCTGGTCAATTATTTTCTTTATGGCGAAAGCTACTTCCTTGAAGCTTCTACTTTTGCCTGGACCACCCTCACCAGTTTTGCCTATTTCGCGCTGGCTTTTATGAGCTATGGACTGGTAGCCATTTCCCTGCGCAACCGGTTCCCCGACGACCGGCAGCTGTTTAAGCGACTTGCCATTTGCCTGAGCATATTCTTTCTGATGTCGGCCGTGTACATTGCACTGCTCCTGCTGGCCTACGACAATTTTCATTTCTTCGGATATGAATACAGCGAACATGATTTCACAAGAGGCTATATCACGCTGATGGTGATCAACATATTTCTTACTTTTTTAAATGAAGGACTCTACCGGTTTGAAAAATACAGAGCCACCATTACCGAAACAGAGCAACTGAAAAAAGAATTCATGCACAGCCAGCTGCTTGGATTAAAAAGCCAGATGAACCCGCATTTTCTTTTCAATGGATTGAATACACTCTCCTGTCTCATTCATGAAGACGCGGAAAAAGCAGAAGACTTTCTCGATCATATGAGCAAGGTGTATCGCTACCTGCTTCGCAATAACGAAGAACAACTTGTAACCGTGGCAACAGAACTTGGATTTATCCGCTCATTTTTTTATTTGCTCAAGGCCAGATATGGCAATGCCATTCATCTCACCATCGACGTGAACGAAGAAAGTATGATCAAACAAATTCCTCCACTCACCTTGCAGATGGTTGTGGAAAGCAGTCTGACGCACAATGCCATCAGCAGAACCAAACCTCTGTTCATAACGATCATTTCCGCCGGCGAAAGATTGGGAGTGGTCAACAACATCCAACCCAAGATCAACAATACCGATGATGACCGCGTGATCATGGAAAATATTTCAAATAAATTCCGGCTGCTTTGTCAACAGGAGATCATGATCCAGGAAACAACCGAACAACGAAAAGTATTATTACCTCTGATTCCACAAAAAGAACTGGTGACCACATGAAACATTGGTTGAAACCTACGCGCTTTGAATGGCTGACTTTCTTTATCATCATGCCCCTAATGTGCATTGTGCTCAATCACCTGCTTTTTTCCCAACGTCAATTCACTGATTATCGTGTCTGGCTTTTCTCTTTTCCTCTTATTTATATTGTGGGCCTGGCTTCCTGGTACCTGCACATTGTGGTGATGCATTGGCTTCGCCTGGCTTTTCCACATATCAAACAAACGAGCTTGCGGCTTACTATTCTGGCCATTTCCCATATCGCCCTGATCTCGCTCACCTTCATCCTGATCTTTTATGCTTATGATGCATTTCACATTCTTGGTTATCACCTGAACTCAGGCCAGCTTAGAATTTCATTGTTCACAGGTGTGGCGCTTACCATGGTGGCCACCACCATGTGGGAATCTGATTATACATTCCGGCAATGGAAAGATAGTCTTGCCGAAAAAGAAAAACTTGAACAGCTAACCCTACGTCAGGAATTTGAAACCCTCAAGAGCCAGGTCAATCCGCATTTTCTTTTTAATTGCTTCAATACCCTTTCTTCTCTTATCTGTGAAGACAAAAAGCAAGCAGAAGTTTTTCTCAATGAGCTCAGTAAAGTTTACCGTTATCTGCTGCGCAATAATGAAGATGGCCTGAGTACTCTGGGAACCGAAATAAAATTCATCGAATCATATTACCGCCTTCTGAAGACCAGGCATGGCGAAGCCGTGCAACTGAATGTGGAGATCGACAAAAAATATGATTGCTACCTGATTCCCTCACTCACTCTGCAGCTTCTCGTTGAAAATGCGGTCAAGCACAACGTACTTTCAAAAAACAAGCCGCTCACCATCGACATATTTACTACCAAGGGAAGCCAGCTGGTGGTAAGCAATAATCTGCAGGCAAGGACCGTAAAAGGGCCGTCAAATGGGATCGGCCTGGACAACATTCAATCCAAATATGAATTACTCAATCAACAGGGATTCCAGGTATTGCAGGACAAAAAAAATTTCAGCGTTGTACTGCCCCTGATCTGGAACAAGGTAGCCGATCAAAGATTAACGCTTATTGAGTCATGATAAAATTACCATTATGAAAATTTTAATTGTAGAAGACGAGGACCTTGCTGTAAAAAAATTAAAGAAGACACTCTTTTCCATAGACGAATCAGCAACAGTTGTAGGCGAATCGGACAGCATTAAAGGAACCGTGAACTGGCTGGAGAATAATCCTTCTCCTGATCTGATACTGATGGATATTGAACTGGCAGACGGGCAAAGCTTCGAGATCTTTAACCACGTGGAAGTGAAAAGCCCCGTGATCTTTATTACTTCTTATGATGAATTTGCACTAAAGGCTTTCAAGGTAAACAGTGTTGATTATTTGCTGAAGCCCGTGCAGAAGGAAGACCTTCATGCAGCACTGGACAAATACAAGCAAATGAAAAAGATTTATGCTACCGATGCCGAAGCGCCTTCACTCAATCTGGACCTGCTGGTAAAGGAATTACAGCAAAAACTCCAAAACAAAGAATACAGAAAACGCTTCCTGGTGAAACATGGACAAAAACTTGTGTCCGTTGAAGTAGAAGAAATAGCCTACTTCTTCAGTGATGGAAGGCTTAACTTTTTCAAGACCTACGACAACAGAAAATTTGTAGTGGACTATACCATGGACGAACTCAATGAAATGCTCAATCCTGAAAACTGGTTCCGCATCAGCCGTTCGTTTTTTATTTCGGTTGATAGCGTAGCACAGATCCATGATTATTTCGGTAACCGCCTCCTCCTTCACCTCAAACCTGAAGCAGAAAAAGAAGCCATTGTCAGCCGGGAAAAAGTTACAGAATTTAAAAACTGGCTGGGAAAGTAAAGGTGATGGCTATTGGCTCTTAGCTGTTCGTACGCTTCTGTTTATCGTTTCTTGTTTATCGTTTCTTGTTTTGGTTCTTTCGTGTAAGCATCTTTGGTGAAATGTCGTCTTTATGTCTATGCATTAGCTCCAATTAATGCGAACCCATTCATTATTCACTATTCACTATTCATTATTCATTATTCGCTATCCCTTAACAGCCACATGCAGCACCGAGGCAAAACTGCGACTATCGGCGATGATCTCGATGGTGGCTGCCATAGCCTTGACCCGCTTATCGATGGCTCTTCTGAATTTTTCCTTCAACTCTCCTTCCATCCTCGGACATTCACAAAGGATCTCTACGAGTAGTTTTGAACGAACCATATTGAGGTTTACAAAGATCTGCTCACAATTCATGTTTTGTACAATGAAGAGAAGCGCCTCCTTGTAAAAAAAGAAAAACTCGTGTCTCAGCTTCATGTCCAGATCGAGCGATTGTACTTTGTGGTCTACGATCAAATCAACAGAGGTTTGATAATCGCTACGCAATCCTTCGGTGAATTCCTTGATCCGCAATACAATTTTTTTCATATTGTCATTTGCCGGATCAATCGTCCACAAAGTATCATCAAGGGCTTCCGCCATGTGGCGGCTCTTGTCACTGATCTGGTCAATGAAGTCTTTGGCCTGCTCAATATTTTTATCGGCTTTAATCTTTGCAATCTCGCTCAGCACAGAAATATTATTCAACGTGGTACTGACTTCGTTGCGAAGGTTGCCTCGGATCTGCCTCCTTATCTCGCGCAAAGAATTCTGTTTGATGATGCGTTCCCTGTCGAGCAGGTACAAAACAGCAATGACCAGCAGCGCAATCAGGCTATAGAACCACCAGGTTTGCCAAACCGGTGCGCGCACCATGATGGGTAGCATGGCCATGTGTTCTCCTGGAAGTCCATCCGCACTTTCGCTTTTTACTTTGAAAACATAATTGCCGGGGGGAAGAAAATTATAGATCGCCTCAATGGGATTATCGGTGCGGATCCATTCCTTGTCCAGGCCTTCCAGCATATAATAATAATGGGTCTTCTGCTGCTGCTGGTAGGTAAGTGCGCTGAAATTGATGCCGATTGAAGTATTGTTGTATCGAAGTACGGCTCTTTTATTTTCGAGAATGGAATCAAGCGACACTGATCTTCCCGATAGTCTGAATGCTGTGATGCTGGGGCTTGCCGGTTTTCTTCCCTGGCTAAACCTCCTTGGGTCAAATACAAGGAAATTATGGTCTGTAAAAAATACCAACCTTCCGTCCCTGATCTGCTTCACGCCACCCAGTGTGAATTTATCCTGTGCAATGCCTTCGCGCCGGTCGTAGTAGGTGATCAATTTTTTTTCCAGGTTGATCCTGCAGATTCCGTTGATCATACCTACCCAGAGAATTCCGTTGGAACCACGTTGAACTGAAATCGCTGTATTCGAAGGCAAGCCTTCATCTGTTGTGATGAAACTGATCTTGTTGGTTTTGGTATTAACAATATTGATGCAACCCGCTGAAACAATTAATGTGCTGTCGTTAAAATAAGTCATGTCGCTGGGCGCATCATTAAACAATCTTTCACCTTCAGGTCCGGTTGTCGAAAATGTTTTTATCATTTTCTTCGTATGCACATCAATTTTGATCAAACCCTGTCCCAGGGTTGCTAACCATACGAATCCTTTATAATCGAAGTGCACTTTTTGGATCCTTGAAGTCTGATAGACTACTTCGTATCCTTTGAGCGGATCATTTTTTGAAAGCTTGCAGTCCCATTTTATGAGTTTGCCACTTTGCGTACCAAACCAAAGATTGCCCGAAGTATCTTCATCCACCTGCCGGATGGTGGAACTTTCAAAGATCGGCGGCTTCACAACACGGAACTGATTTTTATTCTTGCTGTAAATGGCAATACCGCCTCCCTGCAATGTAAACCAGATGTCTCCAGTTTTCGGCTGTGTGGCCACATCCCAAACAGAAAGTTCCCTGCTGTTTTTCATGCATGCCGGAAGTGGAATAGGATTGAATTCCTTGTCGAAGTAAAAAATACCCGAGGAATTCCAGCATCCCAAAAAGAATTTTCCATCCCTTGTTTCTTCCATTGCAGTCACAGGAGCATCAACCACTTTTCCACCATCATTGCGCACAAGGTTGTAAATATTAAAAATCTGACTATCCGGGTTGAAAAGAAATACACCATTGTCAGTAGCGATCCAGATATTGCTTTCCTTATCTTCAAATGCGTCAACGGCATAGTCGAACAAAATACTTTGTTCGCCGTGGTATTCATTGGGAATAAAATTAAAAGGTTTGCTTCCATCTTTCCATTCGGCAAAAAAAGGATAGCCATAGATCCACAATCTTCCATTACGTTGTTGCAAATAGGAATAAATCTCGTGGTATCCACGTATGCCGGTGTAAAGTTGTTCTGCTTTTTGCGTAGGGCCTCCGGCTGCCGGCTGCCAAAAAATAAAAAGCACATCTCCACGGCCGTCAATAAATATTCTTGAAATGGTACGGTTTATATTCCCGAAACCCTGGATAACGGGATCGTTTCCCGGATTGTGTCCTCTGTAATTCAACTCACGGGTTTTCGGATCGTATTGAACGATTCCTGAATCACTGCTCATCCAATATTTCTGAATAAAGGGATCCCAGGTCACCGAAGAACGAATCCACTTCGGTGGAAATGGAATGAAACCGGAGGCATCGACAAAGCTTGATGTCTTTTCATTGTAGCGTAAAAGACCCCCATCACTCTTTGCCATCAGGAGCATGCCTTCCGGAGTTTGGGTGAAGCCTTGCTGGACGAGATATTTCTTTTTTTCGACAGGAAGCGTCGCTTCCCGGAAGAGAAATTTCTTTGTATCAAATATTCCCACCCTCTCATTATCACTTTGGATCCAGAGATTTTTTGCCGCATCAAGGAACATGTAAACAATAAAATTGGAAGGAATGGAAGTAGAATCATCCTTGCGCGAAGTAAAAGTGATGAAGCTGTAACCATCATAGCGTTGCAGTCCGTTTTGCGTGGCCATCCAGATATAACCGTCCTTGTCCTGGATCACGGCATTCACTCTGTTGGAAGCAAGTCCGTTCATGACCGAAAAATGCTTGAACGAATATTGCCTCGCCTGTTGCGAAGAAGCCGGTATAGAAAATAAAAGCACAAGTAATAAAAGAAAGATGCGCATGGAGCAGCCAGATTAGTCAATCAAATTTAATGACTCCAGGGCTTAATCCCGCACAGTCCAGGCATTGCTTCTGCCAACTCATACGTCCCCTGCATCAATTCATCTGAAGCGAAGACAAATGAGGGCGAAAAAATCCTTTTCAGTTCATGCTTTTGAATTCCCATTTCATGCACAAGGAACTTTTCAAACGGCCTTCGCGCATACAATTTTGCTGCATTATCAAACCCCAATCAACTTATTTTTTATGAAAAAGACTTTGCTCGTAATCGCAGTTTCGCTTTCCTTGTTTGCCTGCGATAAAGAAAAAAACAAAGAAAATGTATTCAAGAGTGACGAAGTAGCTGTCCACGGCGGAAAGGCCTGGAGCACCATTACTCTAGATAAGAAGGATGTTCCCCAACAACTATCACTTGTACTCAATGATGCTGTATTGAATTCAGTTCCTATCGGCGGCATCGGTGATGGTCATGACGGTATGCATGGAAATGATTTGTTTGCTCCTCTGCACAGCAAGGCGCTTGCAACCACACCTTTCCAAACAATCATGCTGAACTGGAACCAGAACGGACATGAACCGGCAGGCGTGTACGACCGTCCGCACTTCGACTTCCACTTCTACACCACAACATCAACAGAAGTAATGGCCTATACCGATCCTGTAAAAATGGATCAGAATATTCCTTCGGCTTCCTATGTTCCTGCCAACTATGTTGCTGGTCCTGGAGTTCCCATGATGGGAAAACACTGGATTGATGTAAATACTCCGGAGCTGCATGGTCAACCCTTCACGCAAACACTCCTGTATGGTTCTTACGACAGCAAGACTGTTTTTGTTGAACCCATGATCACGCTGGAATTCCTGAAGACAACAAGCAATTTCGAAAGAGACATTCCCCAACCTGCCAAATTCCAAAAAGCAGGCTACTATCCTACCAAACTGAATATCGTAAAGCATGATGGTGTTACTGAGATCAGGCTGGAAGGATTCAAATACCAAAAAGCAGGATAGGAAGGCAAAAAAAGAAAGAGAAATAGAAAGGGAAACAAAGAGGAAATAGAGAAGAAGAAATAAACGGCAAGGCAAAGAATTGTTGACCATTAACCAGACAGCTTCATCATTCAAACCTCTACCTTTTTCTATCTCTTTTTCTTTCTCTTTCTATTTCCACTTTTCTCTTGCTAATTAATCAATCGATAAAAAATTATCAGTCATGGAACGTTATAATATTTTCCAACTCATTCACAAAGGCCTGCGTGCCGCTCTTTATCAAACCGCACTTCAACTGCAACAAACCGATTTTACCGACACACAGGAAACCGAGAATGCCCTCAACAGGGTCAGGGAAATCGTAATGCTGTTCGAAGGACATGCAGCCAAGGAAGACCGTTACGTTTTTTCAGCCATCAATGCTTATGAGCCTTCAGTTGTTGCCAGCTTTGAAAGCGAACATGAAGAAGACAATTTTCTGGGCCAGCAACTCAGAGCATATGTTGAGAAACTGGAGCAGGCGCCCCGTCTCCTTGAAAAAATTGTGCTCGGTGGTGAATTGACAGAAGCATTCACTGCATTCATGGCCTTCAACCTGCGTCACATGGCCAAGGAAGAAGACATCGTCAACAAAATTCTCTGGAGGTACTATTCAGATGATGAAATCAAAAACATCAACGCTCAGATCCTCCAGGCTACACCTCCGTGGATACAGGAATTTTTTATGACTTGGATGTTGCGCGGTATCAACGATGTGGAAGCAGTGAACTGGATGAAGGCCATTGGCAAAACTCGTCCGGAGGTAGTATTGCAAAGCATACTGCAGAAGGCAGAACAGGAATGGCCGGTTCCACGTTACCGCAAGATCGCCGGGTCATTGAAAGAAGAATCCGTATTGGCTTAATTATCAGGTTATGAAAACAACAATTATTATTCTCACCACATTATCGCTGGTGACTGCCTGTTCGCTTTTGGCTTACAACAGCGAACGCGGAAATTCATTGAACCGGGAAGGGATTTCAGAAATGCCCGGCGCATTGAGTGAAGACAGCCTTATCAAGCGCGGAAAATACCTGGTCAGCATCATGGGTTGCAATGACTGTCATTCGCCTATGATCATGACTCCCCGGGGCCCTGGAATAGACAGCTCGAAAATGTTGTCGGGATTTCCGGCAGGACAGGAACTTCCCCCCATCGATGTTTCAAACGTGCAGGGATATGCGCTTTTTAGCCTGGCCGGCACCGCTATGACTGGTCCCTGGGGAACTTCATTTGCAGCCAATCTTACTTCAGATGAAACAGGAATTGGCAATTGGAGCGAAGCGCAGTTCTTCAAAGCCATCAGGGAAGGAAAATACAAGGGCCTGGATAATGCCAGGTCGCTGCTACCACCGATGCCCTGGCGCGGATATGCCCAGGCGAGCGATGAAGACCTGCGGGCGATTTTCGCCTTTTTGAAATCCACTCCGCCCATTGAGAATCGGGTTCCTGCTCCGATTCCGCCCGATCAACTGGGAAAGATCGACTAATAAAAAGCCCCAGTCTTACAACTGGGCTTTTTTTGGAATTTGGTATTTGGAATTTGGTTGAATCTTTTATGAAATTAAATCGATGCATATGGTACCGATACTTCGAGGGGATTGCTTACACCTTCGCTAAAGCTACGGCGTACGGGTTCGCTGCGCTCGCCATGTGGGGATGTTTTTTTGTTTGAATTTTTTACTTGTTAACGCATTTAAGA
>JBJMLU010000139.1:0-8603 GCA_045805145.1 Flavisolibacter sp.
AATCGCTACTTTAATAACTGTGTCAAGATTTTTCATAAGGAGTTTTTTTAATAAAAGGGTTTGTATGGTTCCGAATCTGCATGCAAGTTGGTAAAAACCTCTTGGATTTAGTATAGTATTACTACGTGATTTCCGACTGTGAAAAGTACGATTACTTAGAAAAATTTCTGGATCGAATTCCGGTTTACGGGAATCTCCTAGTGCTTATTGCAGTAAATGTACGACCGGGAGGGTATTTACCGAATGTTAAAAATCGGGCAGTATTGCTCTTGTGACCACCCTCCCCGGGGATTAGTTTTGTTTCAGAAAGTTGATTGAAAAGACGGGTCGCCAGCCTCCAATCCAATGTCCTAGTAATACCGTCCAGTAAGTTTTTGTAAATCCAATACTTTTGAAAACCACGGTGGCCCCTCTTTTCTGTCAACTTTTTCCCTTTGTACGTTTTTTCCGATGACAATATCCCTCCGCTTCAGCGGGGGGATTTTTTTTGGCAAATATTTAATATTATTAAAAAACCTAAATTGGAAGAATTGGTTTCAATGTGCTTACATGAGCATATTTAATTAATTGGCTTTAGAAGTGAATTTATTTGGCTATAGGTCGGAATTACATTTTTGTTAGTCATAGAAATAGTAATCCATGCAGCGAAAGATTTAAAACTCAATAAGTGTTTAATTTGAAACTTCTGCTTTTGAAGCAATTGTCTAGGCATAAAAATAGAATATAAATTAACACATATGACCAAACCATTGTTTAAGCATAAGTACCTAAATTACTATTAATGAAAATTTCGAAATAAGCGTGAGGAATAAATGCAAGTCCAAATTCAATAAAAAATAGTCAAGTAACCTTCAATGGTAGTATTTAACAAAATAAACTTTAAAAGAGATCTTTTCAATCCCAGTAAAGACAAGGTTTCAATGTTGAGAAGACTGAAGGCGGTCGGAGATTTTGAAACAATTTTTTCAGTTCTAAAGGAAAGTCTAAGCCACCCTGTAGTCAAGACCTGGGTGTTTGCGAGTCCTTATCCAAAAACGTACGAAGAATTAAGAAAGAATAAAATAATTGGGATCACAGGGAATTTTTTGGGGGAAATAATTTGGAACTTATTGCCTTGTGTCAAGGAATACAAAAAAATAAATTGGTTTCTAAGCCTCAAAAAAAGTTACGAAAAAAATATCCTACTAGGTGACTACCAATCTGCTGCCGATATTATGCGTGAAATTGAAGATAATTTTGGATATTCTGTGTGGCTCCTGGAAAACAAATTAATCATATCTCAATTATCTGAAGGGACTGAAGCTAACTGGGTTACGCTAAGTGAAATGACAACGCATATCTCAGATGGATTGCTCCTTTATTTTGCTGAACACTTTAGCAAAAAGGCAGAAGATAAAATCTCTTATACTAGATACAAGGACATCATAACAAATCAAATAAACGAACTAAATGTTTCGGAAGAATTTAGCGAGTATTTGATATACAGGTTAAATTATCTCGGGCTTAAAAAATATTACAACTATGAATATTTTCTCAGCCAGGAAAGCGCATTGAGTCTAATTGATAGATATCTGATTTTAAGGCAAATCCTTATCGAAACATTAGAAACTTCAAATGCTTTGCTTTACAAAAAAATTATTCTTAAAGCTAAATTAATCGAAGACTCTTTATTTGCGCAAGTTTCAAATTTTCTGCAGTTAAATGATTTTATCGAATTAGATTATACAAAAAGATCCTTAGAAATTCTTGACCTATATACAAGCGGGAAATATGTAGAGTGTATATCGCTTCTTCCAAACGAAATAAAGATTAACCCCACTTGCGTTGAGCTATACGATCTATATGTGAAATCATTAATTGAAATAGCTGCCGATTTTCGACCTACGGGTCTATCAAGCTTGATCGATAGTATATTGATTAACTTATATAATCTTTATAAAAAGAGCAATGAAACAGGGAAAGCAATAGATGAGCTTTCAAAAATAATCACAATTTATTTTTCTGGCGACTGGGCAAAACAATTATTGGCATTGACCAATAACTTGACCAGTATTAATACGGATGATAGCACACTTCAAAAATTTTATTTATTATATTCTACTATTAATAACCCTAAAAGCCCATTCGATTTAGATGACAAATTTGTAAATTCAAATCTCCTCTCACTTAAAGGAAAATATTTGGACAACAAATGTTTGTCTGTTCTTTATTCATTAAACAAGGGTGATGTTATTCAGTTAAGTTCGATAGATGGCATCCCCGAAGCTAAACGACACTCATATATTTTAAAGGCATATTACATTTCTGGCGATTTTGATAATGTAATAGAGTTAGGAGAGAAAATCCTTAAAAATAACGTATCTCAATATGTGTTGGAAGAAGCTCTTGTTTTAATGTACAAATCATATGTTATTGTAAGGAAATTTGATAGAGCTATATTAACATATGTAGACACATACATTAAAAATGCGAATTTAGTCAAAAGGCTTGATGCACATTTGTTGCTTAAAACTTTGGCTGAAGGTTTCGAGTCTGTGTCAGATTTAATTGAATTTCCAATTTTCTATTCCATCTCTGTTACTGATCCATATCAAATTTATGTTGCCTATGATACTTTTTTGTCAAGGTTAAATGTTGAAAGGCCGTCTGAAATATTATCAAGCGGAATCAACTTCGATGATTTAAAACTGATACTATTTCTTAAAGATGTTTGCAAATTTGATGTTCTAAAACATTCATACAATTTTATAAGTAAAGATGATATCGAACAAGAAAGACTGCTTTTACTGGATGTTCTTCTGAAAATTGACAAAAAGAATGAAAATGCATATATAAGTGAAATTGCCACACTTACTCAAAATGCGGCTGTTAAAAAGGCATTACGAGAAGTTAACAAGGCAAAGATCACGATAAATGTTGATCAATTAAAGGAAGTGGAATCAAGTAACATACGAGAGGGCTATACTCGTTATAAAGAGTTAGAAAGCTTCTCACGAAATAGGAATATAAAGGGGATCGATATTTCAAGCAAGCAGCTTGCAGATTACTATAAGCAATTAGATAGTGAACTTAAGAGTAAAGTCATATACACTAATGATCCAGCTTTTATAAGTTTTAAAGTTATGTTTTTGGACATTAGAGATAAATTCATTTTTAGCAAGGAGTTTGGACTCGACGGGTATTTAAGTACAAGGATTAGACACGGAACATTCCAAAATTATGTCAGGAGCGTATTTGAATCTGAAAATCTGATTTCTCAGAAAAACTCTGATGGAGCTTATGTGGAAATCGATTATTGGAAGTCAAGGATACCATATCAGGTTACTGCTAAGATGCAGGAGATTCAGAATGCATTGCATACTTTTTCAAAGGAGATTGATGATTATACTGAGTTTATAATAAAAGAGTTAATCCAAATAAGGACGGAAAAACATGACAAAAAGCCGAACGCACTATTCGATTATAGTTTAAGCCAATCACAATTAGCACAGATTTTTCAGTATATCAGAAAAGAAATTAGTGATCACAAGTCATTTATCAACGTTATATTTTCTCTTTTGATTGAGCAGACAGAAATAATTTTAAGACAAGTAAAAGAAACATTTACCAAAGAGATTACAGAAGAATATATTTCTATAATTGCTAGGCTTCAGGATACTATTAAAGATGTTTTGGGGAGCATACCATATCCTGAACTGATGACTGCGATTATGAAATGTAGTACTTTAATTAGGAGAGAGATTGCTGATATTTCTGAGTGGTTCAATATATCAAATCCAACATCTGATTTATATTTAGATATCAGTACCCTTTTACAGACTAGTATTCAAATTACAAATAGAATATACCCCTACAAAAAGATCAACCCTGATATTACAATAAGGTCTGACTATACTATTAAAGGGTCTATTCATTTAATCTATATTGCAAGAATACTTCTAGATAATATAATTCTACATTCAGATGTGGAGAATTATGATCTGAAAGTTAAGATCGACGTGTCGACTAATTCGGATGGATATTTAAAGATGATATTTATTAATAATCTAGCTGAATCCATCGACCTTCTTGAATTAAACGGAAAATTGAAGATTATCAAAGATGGTTGGCAAAGAAGTGATCAAAACTTTGAGAAGACAGATATTGAAGGTGGTAGCGGATTTGATAAGATAAGAAGAATATTGAAGTTCGATATGAAACGAGCTAACAGTAGTTTTGATTACGAAATTAGCAATGGCTACTTAAGTATAATTATTGGTTTGGAAACTACTGTCAATGAAAAATAACATACTGCTAATAGAAGACGATCAAAAAAAGATTGACGACATAAAGTGCTTTATTAGCGAGGGAATGAATTCTTATAAACTTGTAATTAGGCAATCATATCAGTCAGGCTTGAAAGAGCTACTTACAAAAAGGTATGATTTGTTGCTTTTGGATATGAGTTTACCGACCTGGGATTCTATGGAGTATGAAGCCGTAGGAAACTTTGAAAAATTCGGCGGGTATAAGATTATGATGGAGATGGAAAGAAAGAAAGTCAAAACCAAAACTATATTGATTACAATGTTTGATGATTTTGGTGAAAGCGATTCATCTATGACTTTAATGGAAATAGACTCGGCGTTAAAGGAATCTTTCAAAGACTTTTATTTGGGGTATGTGTTTTATAACTCTAGAGAAAATAATTGGATGGAGAGATTGAGAAGTTTTATTTCAACCGAACTACAGGGATGAAAATTTTAATAGTCGATGATTCGACAGATAAATTATCCGATATAATATCTGTAATAAGAGAAACTTCGAACAGTTTTGAGATTGAATCCAGTTCTAATTGTATTGACGCAATAAATAAACTTAGAAATAAATTTGATTTAATTATACTTGATCTTTTACTCCCTTTAAGAGAAGGGGATGATCCAAGTCCATCGAATGGTGAGCATGTAGTAAAAGAAATTTATAGAAATACTAGACTGAAACCTCCAACATATATTCTTTGCTTAACACAATTCGATGAATTAATAACAGATTTTCATCCAATTTGGAGAACGCTAAAATATGATCCCTCAACAATTCAATGGAAGCTAGCCTTGAGAGAGCTTATGATATATATTACTAGGCAATATTCCACCGAAGATAGAATCATAATTGAGAAAGTTCCGACTATTTATTTAGAAGGTAAAACTGACTTGAGAATTTACGAAGAGTCTATGAGGCTTTTTTTTCC
The DNA here is from genome assembly GCA_045805145.1 of Flavisolibacter sp. Lineage (GTDB taxonomy): Bacteria > Bacteroidota > Bacteroidia > Chitinophagales > Chitinophagaceae > Flavisolibacter. The sequence continues at coordinate 5,228 of JBJMLU010000139.1, forward strand.
AAGCTTAGTAAATCGAATCAATATAAAGTCAGACATCGGTGCTGGTGCAGACTGGGTAACTCGGCAATTAATAATATGGGCATCTTCCTTGCCAAAAAATGAGGCTGGTCAATATATAAAATCTGCAGGGGTTTATGATAATGATTCTAAAGGCAAAGAGGCTATAGAAGAATTACATAGGAACATTGGACACACGAGTGCTGAATCCAAGTGTGTTAAGGCTTTCAAATACAATCAGAATTATGCAAAACATTTGATACCCATTTATAAAAAAGGAATAAAGTTACCTATTTGCTTAGAGGAAATGTTTGACAGCGTTTACTGGAGGTTTGCAGCATTAAAAAATTGGTTAGTGGACAGAGAAGATGAAGATTTTTTACTTGAAGATCCAACGAGATGGAATAAAAGAGAAATGTCTTTGAATGATCACATCAAATCTTTAGGATTGACTGAAAATGAAAAATTATATTTAAACAAGGTCTGCAGGGATAAAAAAAGCGACTTTTGTAGTTACGTTTTGTCCTTAAATCAGCAAGACAGGAAGGCTGCTCTTTCGTGTATGAGCATTTTTTTGAAAGATGTAATTGGCTACATTATGGAATCTTCTTGAAACGTTCATTTAAATGATGAGAAATAGTTTTGGCGCTACGGCAAGAAAAATATACATAATCTATTTTGATTTTAACGCTACAATATAGATTCGTCCATCTCCAAAAGAAAATTTCCGTTTTTTTGGAGTGCTATAAAGGTCTGTTGTTTCTAATCCAACCCTTTTAAACATTTCTTCCAATTCATCAAGGGTGAAAATATAATCTACTCCACGTATCCTCTCAACCGTTCCATCAGGCGAAATGATAGTTTGTTCAGATTCAATTCGCGAAGGGAAGAACTTGTATTGATATTCAAGCACACATTTATATTCTCCTGCCCAATGCCAACTCTTTTCCTGGAAATATTTCAAGGCTATTTCTGCAATCATCCAGGAGTTTAAAAGAAATATTCCACCAGGTTTAAGGTGAGAAGAAATGTTTTTCAGGATGGTCAGGGCGTCTTTTTTATCAAAAAAATTAAAGCTATTTCCCATACAAATAGACATATCATATTCGCCACTCAGGTTGGCGTATAATAAATCTGACATGATGGCTTCTACCGGAAGCCGTTTTCGTTCTGCTTCGGTTTTTATTTCTTCAACGTAATCTTTAAGATTGTCTATAGCCGTTACTTCGATGCCTCTTTTTGCTAATTCCAGGCTATGTCTTCCCCATCCGCACATCATGTCTAACACCCGGCTTCCAGGACCAAGTTGACCAATGCTTTGCATGAAATCTACTTCGACTTCTGTTAGTCCCTCGGGAATCGTTTTTTTCCAGGCATGCTTGTAGGACCCTTCGAAAAAGAAGTTGTTGATATTGCTGCTAGTGGCCTGCATAATGTCTTAGTCTAGAAGTTTATTGCGCATGGCATACATCACCAGGCCTGCAATGGTTTTGGCCCCAACTTTTTGCTTCATGTTTTGTCGTATGGTTTCAATGGTTCTGGGACTCAAAAAAACTTCTTTAGAGATTTCTTCCGTTGTTTTATCCTCGGCTATGCATTTTAGTATGCGCAGTTCTTTTTCATTGAATTTGATGGGATTGGGATAGAACTGCTTGACTGCCTTTTTGTGCTGCAGCTTCAGGAGTACAGCCTTATTTACCAGGTCATTAAAGTAAAAGTCGTCGTTCATGCAGGTGAGTATGGCCTGATAGATCTCGTCCGGATCTGTGGTCTTGGTGAGGTAGGCATTGGCGCCCATCTCCATCATCTTCGTGATCATTTCCTGGTCATCATACATGGTCAGGATAATGATCTTGATGCCGTCGTATTCTTTTCGGATCATTCCAATGGCGTTCACACCATCTACTTCGGGCATCCTGATGTCCATCAGAAGAACATCGGGTTGCTTTAGCCTCAGTTTGTGCATGAGGTCTTTTCCGTCCTCTGCTTCCCACAAAATGTGAAGGTATTCTCTGTCTTTCAGGGCCATTCGGATACCGTCGCGAAAGATCTTGTGATCATCAGCAATGGATACTTTGATCTGCTGGGCAGTCATGGAAATTGGGTTTAAATAATTGGGCTTTAAGCGGAAAATGCGACAAATCTAAAGGTTTTTTGTTGCCGGCAAAAACGGCAATAAAGTTTTATTTAGACCGCCTCAGTTCTATTCCGCGTAAAATCACCAAGGCTCATGCGTAAATTTACGAATCTATTTAATAGTTCAAAAGCTCATTTGAATTATTTTTTGGATCCACTTGCTCCCTAGTAAAAACCCTTATATATTAGCAGGGCCTTTGCATTATTAATCCTTTGCAAATCAACGCCAGGAATTGAGCTAATTGAAAAAATACTAAAATAAAAATGGCTTCTGGAAGATGGATCGTATCGTATAAATTTCCAGGACAAATGCGGAAGAGTACGAAAGAAAGACCGTAAAATTACTAATTTATGTGCGTAGTATTTCTCTTTCTTGTCGCGTAGGCTTACGAGGGAAAGTACCGGAAAGCCTTGGCAGGAAAGGCTTATTAAAAAAATTTAATATCCAAATAGGGGTTATATCCCGTTGAGAACGGTGCCAGTATGACCAATTTTTACACCGTTAACAACAAAAACTTACTGTCATGACAAAGAGCAAAACAAATCGTTCAATTGATCCTCCCGGAACAATAACACTCGGGGAATTCTGGTGGATGGAGGATTAAGTCCTGTTTTAACTTCTAAAAAAGGTTTTCTATATTTGGTCGATGGCCAAAACTATTGAAAACCTTTTTCGTTTTTTACACCTTTCAACGGATATCCTGATAATAGTTTTGTTCTTCACATTCTATAAAAGGACATTTAAAGAAAAACCTCTTCTTTTAATTGCTTTATATGAATGTGTAGATCTGCTCTTGAATCTATCTTATAAATCATTTTCACTTGAATGGTATCCTTATATATGGTCCACCTTCACATTTATAGAGTATTCTATATTTGTTTATATTCTCTGGACAAATTTGAAAAGTCAAACCTTTAGAAAAGTTATAATTATAGCAAGTATTGCCTTTATTGCTTTCGCAACCATATTCAACATAGTAACAAACTTTAATAAAATTGATTCTATTCCCATCGGGATTGAAACCATTTTGATCCTTGTTTTCTCCTTTTACTATTTATATGAACAAACAAACGATTCTAATAACCTGTTTATATATAATAAGTACCAGTTTTGGATTGTTATTGGGTTTATGATCTATTTAGCGGGGTCATTTTTCTTTTTTCTTTACGCCAGTATTATGGAAGATCAACTTCTAAAGCAATATTGGTTTTTGACCAATTGCTCTTATGTTATAATGAATGT